>JBBRUC010000119.1:0-18417 GCA_038248205.1 Thermoanaerobaculia bacterium | reverse complement strand
CTCCGTACCGCTCGCCGGAGTGCCCGACGGAGCGAGCATCAAAGCCCGCCAAAGCGGATCGCTCCTCGGAGCGGGCTGGGCCGCCCACGAAGCGGAAGACAGCAGAAGCAGGACGAGCGTCACCTGAAAGCCGGGACTCTTGTTCATGGTCTCTCCTTAGGAAAAGCAGAGACATTGTTATCACCTCGAACGCTTATGCGCAAATAGTAGGCGCGAGGCGTCGCCAGCACCGAGAGGTGCCACCCTCACGTGGCCACACCAACGCACCGGTCGTCTCGACCACGGCCGGTGGAAGCCGACCCACCCACGGGTCCCACCGGCCCGTGGCGGACCTACCCTCGCCGCAGCCGCCGCGCGGCCATCAGCCCCAGGCCGCTCGCGAGGGCGGCGAGGCCGAGCAGGTCGAGCGTCGGAATGGCGACGGCGAGCGCGTTGGTGTCGGTGGCCGAGTTGTTGGCCGGCGTCGGATCGGGGATCGTCGGGGGGGCGTTGATCATCGCCGTGTTCACCAGCGGCTCGGGCGTGCCTTGAGCGATCGAGCAGAGCGCCGTGTAGGTGACGTTGGCGCCCGCCGGGAGGTTCACCGCGTCGTTGATATTGCCCGCCCCGGCTGCCGTGCACGTCCCGCCGCCGTTTCCCGCGCAAGTCCAATTGCAGGTGGTGAGCGACGCCGGGAAGGTGTCCACCACCGTGGCGCCCGGCGCGTCGGACGGGCCGACGTTCGACGCCACGATCGTATAGGTCGTCGTGCCGCCGGGCTCGAAAGTTGCCGTGCCGTCGGTCTTGGTGATCGTCAAGTCGGCGATCGGGTCGAGCCCATTCACGTCGGTCGCCGAATTGTTCGCCAAGACCGGATCGGAAATGCCCATGGGCGGGATGATCGTCGCGGTGTTGAAGAACGACAGCGTCGCCGACGAAGCGATGTCGCACGTCACCGTCACGACCACCTGGCCGCCGACCGGCAGATCAACGTTTTGGTTCGCGTTCGGCTCGCCGCCCGCGGGCACCGAGCACAAGCCGCCGAGCTGCCCCGCGCAGGTCCACGTGCAGTTTTCGAGCGGATCGGTGAACAGTTCCCCGAACGCCGCGCCGGTCACGTTGGTCGGCCCGGAGTTGCTCGCGATGATCGTGTAGGTGATCGTCCCGCCCGGCGTCGAGGTCAACGCGCCATCGGTCTTGGTGATCGAAAGCTCGGCCATGGGATTGCCGCCCCAGGCTGCGGACGCCCCGAAGGCGAGAAGGGCGGCAAAGACGGCGACAGGCTTCGGCATCGGGGTCTCCTCAACGAAAGGATACGATCGTGGCTTCGGTAAAGCGTCAAGGTCCGCGGCTCGATCGTATCCCGAACGCGGCGGGCCGGTCGAACCGGTCCCCCCTGGACCCGGGATGGACGGCCACGCCGTCCATCCCGAGGAACTCGCGCACCTCGAGCCCCCCATTCTTCCGCTTGCGCAATGGGAAAAAAGGGCGTACCGTAAAAACTGCCGCAAAACCGAAAAGGGGTAAACTGTGAAAAACGCGATGCACAGGGGTGGCTCAGCGATCGTTTGCTGGGCTTTGCTTTTCTGGTGCGTCTCAGTCTTAGACGCGGAAGTATCGCTGGGTACGGCGGAAAGCTTCGGAGTTTTGGGAGGCTCGACGGTGACCAATACGGGCCCGACCCTCGTCACGGGGGACGTCGGCGTGAGCCCGGGTAGCTCCGTGACGGGTTTTCCTCCCGGTGTCGTGATGCCGCCCAGCACGATTCACGCGGCCGATGCCGTGGCGGCTCAGGCTCAAGCGGATCTCACGACCGCCTACAACGCGCTCGCGGCCACCCCGACGTTGGTGGATTTGACGGGCACCAACTTAGGCGGTCTCACTCTGCCACCGAGCGTCTACGGCTTTAACTCGTCGGCCCAGTTGACCGGCAATCTGACGCTCGATGCCCAGGGCAATCCGAACGCGATCTTTATTTTCAAAATCGGAAGTACGCTCACCACCTCCAACGGTTCGTCGGTCGTCGTGATCAATGGAGGTTCCGACTGTAATGTTTATTGGCAGATCGGAAGCTCGGCCACGCTGGGCACGGCCACTTCGTTTGCCGGCAACCTCCTCGCTCTCACAAGCATCACGCTGAACACCGGAGCGACGACCTCGGGCCGGGCTCTCGCGCGCAATGGGGCGGTGACGTTAGACGGCAGCAACGTTACGATCTGCCCTCGCCCCTTGATCATCTGTCCGACGATCCTTCTGAATCCCACGACCCTGCCCGCGGGTGAGGTCGGAGTGGTCTATAGCCAAATTATCACGGCGTCGGGCAGTGCCGCGCTGCCCTATACCTATAGCGTCTCCTCCGGAGCGCTTCCGACCGGGTTGTCGTTGGACAGCGGCACCGGCCTCCTGCAAGGTGTGCCGACCACCTTTGGAACGTTCAGCTTCATCGTCACGGCTACGGACCTGGATGGTTGCACCGGAAGCCAGCATTACTCCATCGTGATCGCGGGTCCCGCATGTCCTCCGATCTCCCTTTCCCCGACCGCGTTGCCCAGCGGCCAGGTGGGCCAGGCGTATAACGCAGCGGTGGTGGCATCCGGCGGAACCTCCCCCTATTCCTACACCCTCGCCAATGGTGCTTTGCCGCCGGGGCTGTTCCTCAATTCCATCTCGGGCGCGATCACCGGTACGCCGGTCACCGGCGGCATCTACACCTTCACGATTCTGGCGACGGACAGTTTGGGTTGTCCCGGCTCTCGGATGTACACCATCGCGATTCCGCAAGCAGCAACCATCCCGACCCTCTCGGAGTGGGGCATGCTTTTGCTGGCGGCGCTCCTCGGACTCACTTCCCTCAGAGTCTTGGGGAAGGGCCGCTCCGGCCCGCGGACGGTGGGGGACTCCAGCACCTGAGGCGCAGAGAGGGGTCGAGATCGATGCGCCTCCAGGAATGTCGAAGCTCTCGCCATAGGGGCGTCTCGGTTCACCGTCGTGCGTGCTCGTCGAAGGCTAAAAAAGGGCCGGCGAGGACGCCAGCGGTCCCAGGAACGTACAGCGGGGAGGGGAGTGAAGGCGGGGGCGCTGTTCGAGAAAAGTAGTGGGAACCGGTCGGATCGTCGCTATCGCCGCTCTTCGGGTTTCCTGGGACCGTCGGCGTCCTCGCCGGCATTTTGGGTCGAAAGGCCTCCGGCGTTAAGCGCCTGGGCGTACATGCGGAACGGTTCGGTCAAGCTTCACGTAGACTCTCTGTGTGGAGGCTCTACTCGATGACGAACCGCGACGCCCGCCCTTGGATCTTCGCCCTGCTCGCCGTTCTGCTGGGCGCTGTGCCCTCGGGGGCTCAGCCCGCACTGACCTTTGAACCTGCCGCGACCGTCCGCGGCCTTCCCGCCGGGGCTCGGGTTGCGTGGGTCGGGCTCGGACGCGTCTCGGTCGATAGCGGGATTGAAATCCACCGGTAGAGGAACCATCCCATGACCCCCGAAAACCCGGCTCCCGCAAGCGCGGCAACCCGTGACTCGACCGACCTGGTGATCTCGCGCGTCCTCCGCGTGCGGCGGGCGACGCTCTGGAAGGCTTGGACCGACCCGAACCACCTGAAGGAGTGGTGGTGCCCCAAGCCGTGGACCACGGAGGTTCGCGCCTTCGACCTCCGTCCGGGCGGCGACTTCTATACCTTCCTGAGCGGCCCCGACGGCGGCACCAGCGACAATCCGGGCAGCTTCCTCGAAGTCGTCCGTGAGTCCCGCATCGCCTTCACCTCCCTCTTGACCGGAGGCTGGCGCCCGGCGACCCCGTGGCTCGCGTTCACGGCCATCATCACCATGGCCGACGAAGCCGACGGCACCCGCTACGTCGCGACCGTGATGCACCCCGACCCGGCGACCCGGGACCGCCATGAAGAGATGGGCTTCTTCGACGGTTGGGGAACCGGCATCGATCAGCTGGAGGCGTACGCCCGGCAGGTGGGATGACCGGAGGTCCGAATAGGCGGTTCGTCGCCTCGGCGAATCGCCAGACGTCGTCTGGCGATTTCCCGTAGGATCACAGGATCCCTGCGATAGGAGCCGCCATGAAACCTTCGATCAAGAAAGCGATTCGCTGGACCGCCCTCGGCTTGGGGCTGGTCGTCGCGGGCGTCGTCACCTGGGCTCTGATCACGATCGGCCCGCGGAACGTTTGGGGGATGCTGCGGTACGACACGCGGCAGGAGGGGGCGCTCCAGGTGGGCGACGTGGCTCCCGACGTTTCGCTCATGGCGCTCGATGGTCACACCCGGGTACACCTGACCGACCGGATGGGGGAGCGCCCGCTGGTCGTCATCTTCGGCAGCTACACCTGACCGCCGTTCCGGCGCTCGGTCGAGCGCCTGGTGGAGATGTACCGCCGCTACGGGGACCGGGCGACGTTCGTCGCGGTCTACATCCGCGAAGCGCATCCGACCGATGAGTGGCAGATGGACAGCAACGAGACCGAGGGAGTTTGTTACCCGCAGCCGAAAACCACGGCGCAGCGCGTGCGGATCGCGAACGACTTCATTCGCCGCTACCAGTTTCCGATTCCGCTTCTGGTCGACGACATCGCCAACACCGCGGACGCCGTCTATGCCGGCTGGCCGGAGCGGTTCTACGTGATCGACGAGAACAAGGTGATCCGGTTCAAGGGAGAGACCGGGCCGTTCGGCTTCCACCCGGAAGAAGTCGACGCCTGGCTGGCTAAGCGATTTGCCGGTTGAGGGACACGGCCGCCCTTCAGAGTGTCTACTCGCTGCCGCTCCTTCCGCGAAGGGCCAGGGAGGTTCTCCCGGCTTCTTCCGTCGGCGCGGTCTGGTATCCTTTCCGGAGCTTAACCAAGCAAGCCCTCGGAGTCCGGTTTTCTCGGATTGGACAGGTCCGGGCTCGGCTATCCCGCTGCAAATCCTTGCGGGTAAAGGAGGACGCTATGGCCCCGTTGCGCTCGACAGTTCTTGGACTCTTCGTCGTTTTGACCGGTGCGACGGCCGCGGGTGCCGCCTGTCCGTCGGCCGTTCCGCCCGTGGGGTGCCAGCCGATTCTGGGAACGACTCCGGCGCCGATCATTCCCGGTGGTAGTGCGGGAACTCCTGCCGATGTCGTGATCAGCGATTGCCGCAGCGTCCCTCCGGGAACCTACACCTACGGCTACATCAACGTGGTGAATGGTGGCACGCTGTTCTTTGCCGATCAAGCGGGCGGCACCAACCTCTACGCCAAATCGATTCTGGTGCAGCAGGGAGGATCGATTCGCGCGGGAGCCTGGTGCCAGCCGTTTGGCACCGGCGGCGGCAAGCTCACGATCGGCCTTTGGGGAGACGACCCGACGAACCAGTCGACCGTATCCTCCAAGACCGGAATCGCCTGCAAGAACGACGCGGGGCAGCCCGCTCCGTGTTACCCGGCCGATCGGGTGGGGAGGTACTGCACCGGCGGCAGCCTGAACGATCCATGCGCTTCGGCGCAGCCGGGGACGGCGGGGGCGAGCGGCCTGTTCGAGGGATACGACCATGCGGTGAAGAACCCGGGCCAGAGCCTGGAGCTTCATTTGGACGGCAACGACTTCGGATTCAAAACCTTCGCGGTGAGCTACGGGGGCAACGTCGAACTGTTCGGCAAGAAGGGTGTTGCGGACGCCCTGCGCACCGATCCGGACGCGCCGAACGCGCGGGTACGGATGTGCGCGATCCCCGCGGCGGCGGATCAATTTTCGCCCCAGAAATGGGCCGCCGGCAGCGGCGCAAGCTGGGCTCGGTTGAACGCGAGCGTCGCCGCCCGATCCGGGCAGCTCACCCTCGATCGACCGGTCGATTGGACGCAAGGCGACCAGATCGTCCTGGCCACCACCGATTGGCACCCCAGCCACAGCGAACTGTTGACGCTCTCGGCCGGCGGGGGGGCGCAACTCACCCTCGCGACGAAAACCAAAGAGGCGCATCAGGGGCAGATCTTCACCATCGATCCGAGAAATTTGAGCCACGATCCGGGAAGTGCCAACAAGTCGATCGAAACGCGCGCGGCCGTTGGGCTGCTGTCGCGCAGCATCACGATCCGCTCGTTTGGAGCGACCTTCGACCGCTCTCGCGGTGTGCCGGCGGACTTTCCCGCCGCTTCGGCCTGCACGACGAACCAGCCGGCTTGCTACTTTGGCGGCCATGTGCTCGTGCGACAGGGGTTCGGTCGATTCCAACTTCAAGGGGTAGAGCTTTACCAACTCGGCCAGGGCGGACGGATGGGGCACTATCCAGTCCATTTCCACCTCGACAAAGACACCTCGTACACCAACGCGTTCCTTACCGACAGCTCGATCTGGGACTCCAACACCCGCTTCGTCACACTCCACGCCACGCACGGCGTGAACATCGCCCGGAATGTCGGATTCCTCTCGATGGGCCACGGGTTCTTCCTCGAAGACGGTTCCGAGATCGGTAACTCGTTCTGTTACAACCTCGGCATCTCGGCGCGCGCGTCGTTTGAGGAGTATTTCAAGGCCCAGGATCCGAACAGCCCGACGCGGCGTTGGGTGCCGCCGATCTTGAACGAAGTGACTGGCGACCGACCCACCATCGGCAGCGACGCCACAACCCCCGCGATGTTTTGGATCATGAATGCCGACAACGATTTCGTCGGCAACCAGGCGGTTGGAGTCCACGGCGTCGGTACTTGCTATTGGCCGCTCCACCCGACCGTGAGCGGACCGAGCCGCTCGCTCACTTGGACCCCCGGTTATGCCAACTATCAAAGTCCGGCCAAGATCGCGCCGATGCGGCGGTTCCGAGGCAACGGCTGCTCGACCTCGGCCTACGCGATCATGATGGAGCGCGGCGCGGGTTTTCCCGATGCGACGCGACTGCCGGGGGAGGCGGGATTCACCGTGGTCCAGAACCCCTACACCCTCCATGGCGACATGTTGCCGAATCTCTTGGCGAATTTCCTGGCGACCTACAAGGACTCCGGCAACTGCGTACCGGGAATGAGGGCAGGAGACGCCAAAGCCTGCGCCACTACGGTGATCGATCACTTCACGACTTCGTTCAACTGGGCGGAGATCAACGTCGGCTCGGTCTGGCTGCGGCCGTTCCACTACCTATTCTCCAACAGTGCGGTGACCGATCAGCTCTTCGGGGGTTTGGGCTTCGTGAGCGGCGGCAGCCCCGAGCAGGCCCTTCCCGGGCAGCTTGCGATCACGGTCGATAGCGCGTTCGTTGGCAGCACGGCGCCGGCCGGAAGCCAAAACGCCTCGTCGCTCGGCCCCGATGTTTCCGCCGCCAAGTGCACGGGAAGCTTCTGCTCGTTCGCTCAGGACGGTGTGCCCTATTTCGTCGGCAGCTTTCAGCCGAAACGCATGGTGACGATCTACGACGGCCCGTTCTTTGCCGACGGCAACATTTTTTCGGTCGACGAAGAACAAGGCACTCCGCCGGCTTCGAGCGTCTATCTGCGCACCAACCAGCCGTGGCAGAACGGCCAGATGCGGGTCGTCGACGCCGGTATCGGCTGGAAGCAACCGAACGGTTTTTACTACCCACCGGTCTTCGGCTTTCGCAACACGGGGTTTGGGCTGGGTTCGACGCGGCACAACGTGGTCGACCAATACTCGAAGTATGCCTATGGCAACGGCACGGCGAGCCCGTCCGTCCGTTCGATTCTGGGCGACGCAAGCTTTACCCCGATCGACACCCAGACGATCCTGAACGACCTCGATGGCACGTTGAACGGTGCGAAGCCGGCGAACGGATCGGCACGCAACTCAGGGCTCAGCAACAATCATTTCTACGACACGCCGTTTCGGGTCGCCGAATGCAACTCGTTTGGTACCGTGACGCTGCCGCACGAGTTCGCGAGCACGTTCATCGCCCGGCTGAACCAACTGCCGCAGGCGAACGCACCCACGGCAACCGACGTAGACTGGATGAGCAAGAAACCGGCGGTCGCCGTCTATCGCCAACTTCGCTTGCCGGACTCCGTCGCTCCGGACGGTTCGGAGAACTGCTCGGCCAACGGTGCGATCTGCACCCAAGGCATCCAGACCTGTCGTCGCGGCACGTTCTTCTTGGGGTCGAGCATCGGCCAGGGAATTGGCTTGACTGTTCGGGGTGGCACGTTTTACGTCGACACGGCGAGCGGTCAGCAGAAGGGGAACTGCCTCGGCGCCACCAACGCGAGTTTCCTGATCGCTCAGTTCGAGGCGGGCAAGACCTACGCCATCTACAACCTGTTCGCCAACAGTGAGACGAAGATTACTTACCAGGTGTACGTGGGGAAGGGGTTCGATCTCGCATCCGGATTTCAATGGATTCGCGTACTGCCGCACGACACCGCCGCCCCGTCCTACACCACGAAGGTGGAGGCAAGCCTGTCGAAGCCGCAAGGGGTCTACCAGAACGGTGTGCTGACCATCACCATCGATCAGAGCCAGATCGCAAGCTCGTTCGGCTTTGACCGGAGCGACGCGATCCGTTGCCAACCGCGCGACCTGTGCAAACCCGATGATGCCGCTGGCAAGTGCGTCCCCAACTCGTTGCCTCCCGGCTACCAGGGGCTAGAAAAGCTCTCCGAGCGCCTCTGTCGCGATTGGGTCACCCCCGCCTACGCTGAAACCTCCAGCGGAGCGGACAAGGGCCTGTTCCTTTCCGAATGTCCCGCCGGGGGCTGTCTGGGTTTCGCCTTCACGCTACCGGCGGCCTTCCAGCCGCTACCGTACGCCCAGGTGGGCCAAAGCCTGAGCGCGTGCTATCCCAACGATGCCACATGGAACCGTCCGATGGTCGCGTCGGACGGAGAAAACTGCCCCGTGCCGCCGAGCGGCGGGAGTTTCTGTCGATAGGAACCGGGGCGCGCTTCCGGTCAGGTGTGACATACGATCGTAGGCGATCGAGCAGCCTAAACCGTAGGTGTACGTTCGAGGTATCGGGTGAGCAAAGTACTCAAGGGTCTTCTCGTCTTGTCGATCAGCCTGGTCGTGACGTTCCTGGTCGCTGAAGTCGCGCTGCGGCTGCTGTCCAAAGCTTCACTCCACGTGTTCGACGTCGAGATGTGGCGCTACGCCAAGGCGATCAAGATCGAATCCGACGTACCCGGTGTGGTTGAAGAGCACCGGCCGAACGCCGATGAGCTTCTGATGGGCGTCCGCGTCCGCACGGACGAACGGGGCCTGCGGCGCGCCGATCCGGCGACCGAGGAGGCGCGCACGGCGGACGACCGGCTGGTCATCGCCCTCGGCGACTCGGTCACCTTCGGCTGGGGCGCGGCCGAGAAGGACACCTTCCCCTCGCAGCTCGAACGGCTGCTAGCGGTTCAGTGTCCCAAAGAAGGGGCGCCACGGGCGACGGTTCTGAACGCCGGAATCGGCAACTGCAACACCTCGATGGAGGTTGAGCGGTACGAGGCGCGTCTGCGACCGATGAAACCCAAATGGCTGATCGTCGGCTACTCCTATAACGATGCCGAGCCGGACGCGGTGCCCAACTTCAACCCGTTCCTCTGGCACTCGGCGCTGCTCTCCCTCGCCTCGGCGCGCCTACAACGCCTCTCCGGGCCGTACCAGCGTTATGAGCCCTATTACCAGGGTCTCTACGAGGACGGCCTACCCGGCTGGGAAGGGACCAAGCGCGAGATGGCCCACCTCGGCCAAATGCTCCGCGAAGACGGCATCCCCGGCACGGTGCTTCTGCTCCCCGAGCTGCACGAACCGAAAGACTTCGGCCCCTTCAAAGGCCTGTTCGGCCGCGTCGCCGAGCTGGCAAGGGCGAACGGCTTCGAGGTCATCGATCCATCCCACGAATTCCCGCCCGGCCCCGGTGAGCGCTTCTGGGTGAGCCACGAAGATCCCCACCCGACGGCGGAAGCTCACGCGATCTATGCTGCGGCGCTCATGCGGTCGGCCTACGCTTGCCGATAGGGAAGATTTCCCCGGCGAGTGCCTCGGCCGCGCAGCGGTGGCCGCGGGCGTTGGGGTGGAAGCTGTCTACCTCGATCGGTTCGGGAGACGCATCGCGGCAGGCTTGGAACGATTCCATCAGATCGATGTAGTGGAAGGGGTGCCGGTCGGATAAATCCTTGACGTAGACGTGTTGCGCACCTTGCGGGTATTGGTGGAAGTCTTTGGCGAAGCGGGGAAAGACGGCGACCAGTACTTCGAAGTCGTGATCTTTGGCAAGCTCGTCGAGCACTCCGAAGTATTCGGCGCTCCGGTCGGTAGAGACCTCGGCGAGGTATCGATCGACCTTCTGCGGATCGGCGGTTCCTTGGTGCGGCGGGAAGATCCGGTAGCGGAAAAAGCGATAGAGCGCGCTTTCGGCCAAGAAAGGATTGATTCGTGCGGCGGAGAGGCCGCCGTGGTGCTGTTCCTCTTCCAGCAGGGTCTTGTAGATGTCGCCGTCCAGGTGCTCGCGGGAGGAGAGCGAATAGGCGAGCAGCACGAGATCGGGCTGGTAGCGAAGCCCTTTTTCGCGCAGCGTCTCCACCTCTTGCTGGGTGTTGTAGCCGGAGACCGCGAGGCTGATCACCTCGGTCTTGAGGCCGCGATCGTTCAGTAGCCGGCCGAGAACGGCGGGAAACGTGTTCTCGAAGCGGCCGACCTTCAAGCCCGCGGCGATGCTGTCGCCGATCACGACGATCCGGTAGACCCCGGGAGGCTTGGCGATCTTGTGATCGACGTCGCGAAAGCCGAGTCGGTTGCTCGCCCCGAGGTAATCGTAAAACGCGAGCCTTTCTCCGCGCTTGGCGCGCTCGCCGCGGGCTCCCGGCGCAGGGCGCTTTCCCTGACCGTCACGACGAAGATCCAGGGGAACCGGCTCGTAGCCGATCTTGGGATTGTGCGCCAGGCGGAACCGTCCGCGCTCGATCGGATAGACCTTGGGGGCGGCGCCGACCATGCGTAGCAGCAGCTCGGCCGCGAGAACAGAGATCGCGAGGGCGACGACCGTGAGGGCGAGCTTCTTGACCATCGGCTCGTTCTTTAAAAGGCGTAGGTGACGCCGGGGTAGAGGTGGTTGATCGCGAACTGAATCACCGGAGTGAACAGGGGATTGAAGATCTGCCACGCGATGATCATGCCGACCATGGCGAACTGCGGCTGATGGAGGAAATCGAGGTACCTCTCGGCCGCCCGGTCCGAGAGGAAGAGCGGCGGCAGTGCGCTGCCGTCGAGCGGTGGCAAGGGGAGCAGGTTGAAGACGAACAAGAGGATGTTGAGCGTAAAGAAGATCGACAGCGGCACGGCGAACGCGGCGGCAAGGCTGCCGGGCACCACGGCCTCGGTCAGCCGGTCATAGGTGATTTGTTCCGGCGCGGCGAAGATTCCTCGCGCCTGGCCGAGGCGGATCGCCGTGCCGGAGAGAAGCACGAGCAGCAGGTTTGCGGCCGGACCGGCGGCGGCCATGATCGCGGCGCGCCGATGATGGCGGGCGGCCCAGTGGGGATCGTAAGGGGCCGACGCCCAGCCGATCAGCGACTGGCCTTGCGAGATCAGCAGGGCGAGGAGCGGCGCCACCACCATACCGAAAGGCGCACGGCGGATGTGCGGCCACGGGTTCAAACTGACCTGGCCGCCGTGGTAGGCGGTCGGATCGCCCATCCGATAGGCGGCGAAGGCGTGCCCGGCCTCGTGGAGCGTGGTCGAGAACAGGAACACGACGAACCAGGTGAGACCGAGGATCAACGAATCGGGCGTCATCGCGACGGATCGTAATCGAAACACGGGCGAGTTGGCGGAGCCGGTCGCGGATGGGCTATCCTCGGGCCGGAAGGTCCGGAGCGCGTTTCTCCGGTTCCCCCATACAGAATCCGTCATGGGCAGAGATCGACGAAAATTCCGCCGGGTCGCGGCGGGGGTTAGAGTCCTGTATTCCGGGGTCCAGGTGGAACGGGCGACGCGGGAGTACCTGGACGGCGTAGCCCGTGATCTCTCGCTGGGCGGCGTTTTCCTCGAAACCCGGCGACCCCTGCCGAAAGGAACGCTGGTCGATCTCGACTTTTTCGTCGCGGCGGATGCGCGCGAAGAGCCGGTACACGCCCGCGCCGTCGTGCGCTGGGTGCGGCGCTGGTTTCGGCCGCGCGGCATGGGCCTTGAGTTCGTCGATGTCGAGGGTCTTGGCCCGACCCGGCTGGAAAACTGGATCGACAGCGTCCTGGTCTAGCGAAACCCGCCACGGCGCTATACTCCCCGCTAGCATTTGGTAGTGGCTTCGCTGGGCTCTGCTCGGTTCCTTCGTGTGCGCGCCTGCGGCGCCGCTGGCCGCCTGCGCGAGCCCGGCGGAGCTACTACCCGGCATTTCCATGGATTGACTCCGCCGGGCGGCACCCGCCCAGGCGGTTTTGCGTCGAGCACCCTACCGGAGGAATCATGAAAAAGCTGACCTTGGCGAGCGCCCTGATCCTGGCCCTGCTCGCCGGCCCCGTTGCGGCGCGCGCCTCGATCTGCACGATCGACGACGTGCCGGCCGCCACCCTCCTGCTGCCTCTGTTCGAGGTCGATCTCGATCAGCCCTGGGGCGTCAATACGCTGTTCTCGATCAACAACGCGTCGGCGTCCGCGGTGCTCGCCCACGTGGTGCTCTGGTCGGACCTGTCGGTGCCGACGTTCGATTTCAACATCTACCTCACCGGCTACGACGTCCAGACGATCAGCGTCCGCGACATCTTCAATGGCATGGTGCCCCGGACGGCGTCGGTCGGCCAGGATCCGGCCGATGCGATCAGCCCGCAAGGGGCGTTCTCTGATGACATCAATTTCGCGAGCTGCACCGGCCAGCTGCCGCCACCCGCGATTCCGGCTTCGTTCGTCACCCACCTGCGCGCGGCGCACACAGGGCAGTTCTCGGCCATCCTGAACGGCTGCGCCGGCCGGGCCTTCGGCGACAACATCGCCCGCGGCTACATCACGGTCGATGCGGTGAACAACTGCACGCTCCGCTTCCCCGGCGATTCCGGCTACTTCAGTTCGGGCGGTACGGGCGACGCGACGAACCAGAACATTCTGTGGGGCGACTATTTCTACGTCTATGACCTGGCGAATTCGGCGCAGGGCGAGACGCTGGTCCACATCGAGGCGTCGGCGACGTCGCCCGAGACCTCGGTGCCTGGCCAGTACACTTTCTATGGCCGTTACGTAAACTGGACCGCGGCGGACAACCGGGAGCCGCTCGCGACGCAGTTCGCTGCCCGCTACGTCACCGGTGGCGCGTTCGACGGCGGCACCGACTATCTCGTCTGGCGCGATTCGAAGGTCGATCAGAATGCCTTCCAGTGCGGCACGCTGCCGTCGTGGTACCCGCTCGCCCAGGAGCAGATCGTGGTGTTCGACGAACAGGAAACACCGGAGGTGGAACAGGTGCCGCCGTTTTCGCCTCCGCCGCCCGGCGATTTCTTACTCCCGTTCCCGGCCGAAACGCAGCGGGTGGCGGTGGACGGCGACGATTTGCCGACCTCGTTCGACTTCGGCTGGATGTTCCTCGACCTGAACACGAGCGTGACGCCGGCCGGCGCCAACCCGCCCGAAGACCCGGCGGCGGCGCAGAACTGGGTCACGGTGGTGATGGATGCCGAGGGGCGGTTCAGCGTCGGGTTCGATGCGATCCAGCTCGACAGCGCTTGCACCGCGAGCCATCTGGGCGTGGCCCCCTTGTAGGGGACGCTCAGCGCTTCAACTCCTAGAGGGAACAAAAAGGGCGGCCATGGGGCCGCCCTTTTCTCGTGCCAGTCTAGAGTTCTCGCTACTGGAAGTAACCGCTCACATCGACGATCACGTTCGTCGCTCCCGCCGACTCGTTGAAGATCGAGATCGACTGCGAGCCGTCGGCTGGCAGCGTCACCATGGCGTTGTTGGTACGGGTCTGATTCGCGCCGAAGTTGATCGCGCTGGTGAGCGGCTGCGCGACGTCCGAGGGATAGATCCGCAGGTCGCCCCCTCCCGCCGGGGCGACGACCGTGACGTTGATCGCCAGGGCCTTGGCGGTCGAGGGAAGGCCGCAGGTGTTCTCCACGACGAACGCGCGGGTCGAGGCAGGAGCCAGGGTCGGACCGCCGAGCGGACCGTTGGCGTCGCGTGTGTCGAGCAGGCGGCAGGGGGTCAAGGTGAAGTAGCTGTACGAACTTGGGGTACCCGCGACGCAGGATGCCGGACTCGCGGCGTTGGTGATGTTGACCGAGTCGATGAACCAACCGGTGGCGAAGGCGCTGTCGTCGTCACCTTCGCGCCAACGGATACGAAGCGTCTGGTCGGCGAACGAGCCGAGGTTGATCGACACCTGGGTCATCGCGCCGATCGTTCCGCCACAGTAACCTCGTACGGCGCCGATCGGGTTACCGCCGTTGATCGTGCCGTTGAACGGACCGGCGGTGAAGTTGACGTCCGGCATCGTGCTCCACGTCGTGCCATTGGTCGAGTACTCGATCGTTCCGCCGTCCCAGCAGGTGCCCGAACTGAACTCGAACGCGAACGTGTGGAAGAAGCTCAAGGTCGTCGTCGCCTGCGCCCGGAACGGCGGGGAGACCAGGACCCGTTCGCCGGGGCTATTGGTGCTCTGCGAGAACCAGGAATGGGTGGGGGTCTGCGACTGGGCCGTTGACAGGACCCAGTCGGTGGCGCCTTGAATGGCAGTGTGGGTCCAGCCGGCCAGGTCGAACCCTCCAGCCGCCTCGAAGGTGTCCACGAGGTTGATGGTGGAGATCGGTCCGGTTGGGGCGGCGCTCCGGCGGACGGTGTTCGACTCTTCGACTCCGTTGCTGTTGTCGTTGGCCCGCACCACGTAGTAGTACGGGGTATTGAAGGTGAGCGGGTTCGTATCGGCGTACGACGTGCCGGTCACTCCGGCGGCGACCAGGTTCGCGCCGGTGGGCGTGAAGGTCGGGTTGGTCGAGCGGTAGACGTTGTAAGAGATTGGGCCACTGCACACGGCCGAGCCGGCGGCCCAATTGACTGTGAGGCCGCAGGTGGAGGCCTGACTATTGGTGACGCCGGTCGCACCGGCGAAATCCGGCACTTCGACGCAGGGGCCGGTCCCGGTGGCCTCGACACAGGTGGTCTGCGCCGATTCGCAAACACCGGTCGATTCGGTGCCCGAGATCTGGTAGGCGTACGAGACCGTGCCTGAGACCGTGTTGTCGGAGTAGGTCGTACCGGTCACCCCGTTCGCCAGGAGAGAGAAGCCGTTGTTGGCGGCACACGTACCGCGCGCGCGGTAGATCTTGAAGTTGGAGGCCGGCGGCGAACCGTTGATCCAGCTCACCTGGATCTGGTTGGGGGCCGTGGCCGTGGCGGCGCCGATCAGCGGCGAGCCCGGCGCGGTGCAGGGGAGGGGAACGGCGCTGGCGCAGTTCGAGGGCGGGGCGCCGCACGCTTCGCTACCGGTGGGGTGGGCGATGATCTGGTAGTTGTAGTTGAACGTGTTGGCGACGTTGCTGTCGGTCAAGTTCAAGGACGCCACGTCGTTGGCGATCTTGACGAAGCCGGCGTTGCAGTCGAGTTCGTTGCGGTACACGTCGTAGACCACCCCGGCGCCTGCCGAGGTCCAAGACAGCAACATCGTGTTGTCCGACGGAACGAGGGAAAGTGCCGGCGGCGTCGGAATGGTGCAGGCGGCAAACGTCACGTTCGCCCCGGGATCGGAAGCGCAGGCGATGTTGTGCCGGTTGAACGCGGCGAAGATCGCGCCGCCGTGCGGCGTACCGTTGGCCAGGTTGCCGTCATCGTCGTCGGCCACGCGGAAGGTGCGGAAGAGGGTTCCCGCGGCGCAGCCGTCGGAGGTCCAGGTCGCCGGCGCCGTGTTGCAGGTGTAGAAGCCGGTGGTGGTCGCCCGGGTCAGGTACCAGAGCCGGTCGGAGATCGACCACGCGCCGCCCGTGCCCGGGCTCGGCAGGTCGCGATTGGCGAGATCCCAGAGCGCCTGCGAGGAGATGTACGACTCGCAGTGCCCCTCACGCCGACCCGCCAACGGGGCGCCGAGACCGATCGCGTTGAGGCCGCAGGGCCCGACGTAGGTGGGACGGGCGGCACTGGGGGCCGGGCAAGTAGGCTGCGTGAAGTTCGCCACGGTCGACGGGGTGTTGGCCGCATGCTTGGCCCAGTCGATGTCGCGGACGCCGGTGCAGGAGGTGCAAGCGTTGCCGTAACCGCCGCAGTTGTTGGCCAGGAAGCCCGGTCCGATGCAGGAAAGATGCGTGGCGAGCGAGGCGGTCCAGTCGCCGACCGTTTCGCCGCTGCCGTTGTCCGGCGGCGAGCCGGTGCCGTCGTTGCTGTCCAGGCCGTGGCCGTACTCATGGAGCGAGACGCCCGGCAGCTCGCCGGTGTTGTTGCAACCGCCGCCCGACTTGAAGAAGTTGAGCGTCGTGCCGTTCCAATAGGCGTTGCAGGTCTGGTTCAGGTTGACGTTCGTGGTCAGCTGAGCCGAGAGCCACGCGACGCCCGGAAGCCAGCCGCGACCGACTTCTTTGACCCGGTTGACCCAATAGAACTGGGTGCGCGAAGAGCGGGTGTTGCCGGCACCGCCGAATCCAGGGGTGGTGCAGTTGCTCGCCGCGGAGCTGCCGAAGTCGAAGTTACCCGAACCGTCGGCCGTCAGCGAGATCGCGCCGCAGGTGTCGATCGGTCGAACGTATTGGCCGGCCAGACTCGACGTGGTCGCCGACCCGGTGAAGTTGTAGACGCCGCCCGAGTTGGTGAAGCCGCCGGTCGAGATGTTGGTAAACGGCACCGGTTTGCTGGTCTCACCGAGCGCGGGCTGAACGAGCACGACGCCGCCCTTGGCCTGGGCATACTCGTTGACGTCGCCGAATTCGACGATCCTTCCGGTCAGGGCATCGATGCGCGCGCGCCAGGTGCCGATGGTCCCCTTGCGGCGAAACGACATCTGCCAGACCGGCAGGAGGCCATAGCCGTCGCCCAGGCGGAAGCGATCGGCGGCCGCCGTATCGATCTTGGCGCGCGTCATCATCAGGAGTTCGCCCTCGTCGACGAGCGCATCGTGGTCGCAGAAACCGCCGATGTAGGCGTCCAGCGCCTGCATCGCTTCGTCTCGGGTGAGGCGCGGGAAGGGGGTGGCAACCCCCGGGGCCGGCAAGCCCTCGGTGCCGAACTGAACCAGGTTGCCGTGGTTGATCCGGAACATGACCCGGGCGCCTTCGATCTTCCAGCCGCCGCGGTAGACGTCGTAATCGACATACCAAAGGTAATCCGACATCGCGCCCGAACGGCCGGCGGAGAGCTTGAGGTCCTTGCCCTCGACGCCGAGAAGCGGCGCTACGCGGGGAAGGAAATCGCGCGCGATTCGGTCCAGGGTGTCGAGGTCCACTCGGTTCGCGGCGCCCAGGAACGGCGCGATGTCCTCGTCGCGCAAATCGTTGCCGGTGCCCGGAATCCAGGGCCAGCCGGAGCCCTCGGCGAACTCGAGATAGCCGCTTCTTTTGTCGATATAACCGACCCAGGTGCCGCCCGCCTCGGCCTCGAATTGCGACCAGGCGCCGGGAACGTTCGGGGCGATACCGGCCGGTGCCTCGTCGAGCAAGGCGACCGACGGGGGAGGATTGAGCGCCGCCTCGATCGTCGCGAGGCGCTCCAGGGGGCCGGTGGGCGGTCCCTGCTGCATCATCTGAGCCGGCGCGGCGATCGCCCAAAAGGCGGTGAGGGCGACCGCGATTCCATAGACATTCCAGGCCTTGCGATTCATGTATTCCCCTGTGAGTATGGGTCGATATTCATAGATAGCTTCTACCAGTCGGCCCGAGGGCAAGTCAATCGCGTTCGTCTCATCGCTAGCCGAGCCAAATCCTAGGTTGGGGATTGATTTTTTTGCCCCGGTAACTGTGCTACTATCCCCGGCAAGCTCACGGATCGGTGTCTCCCGTTGCCTCGAAGTTCTGGGTCGCTGCGGGTCGGTGCAAGTTCTGTGGGGGAAACGGACACTTCGGAAAAAGGAGGGAACGAATGAAGAGAGCAGCCGTCTTGTGCATGCTCTTGGGCCTCGCGGTGCTGTTGGTGCCGTCGGGTGCGCAAGGGACCATCTGCACGATCGACGACGTGCCGGCCGCGACCCTGTTGCTGCCGTACTTCGAAGTCGATTTGGACAACCCGGATGGAATCAACACCCTGTTTTCGGTCAATAACGCGTCGGCGACTGCGGTTCTCGCCCACGTCGTTCTTTGGTCCGACCTCTCGGTGCCCACGTTCGACTTCAACATCTACCTGACCGGCTATGACGTCCAGTCCATCAGCATCCGCGACATCTTCAACGGCTCGGTGCCGACCACCGCGTCGGACGGTCAGGATCCTGCGGACACCATCAGCCCGCAAGGTGACTTCTCGCAGGACATCAACTTCGCGAGCTGCAACGGCCAGCTGCCGCCGCCCGCGATTCCGGCTTCGTTCGTCACCCACCTGCGCGCGTCGCACACGGGTACGTTCTCGGCCATCCTGAACGGCTGCGCCGGTCGG
>JBBRUC010000118.1:0-18445 GCA_038248205.1 Thermoanaerobaculia bacterium | reverse complement strand
CGTTCATGCGTCACCCCGGGTCGTTGAAACCCCCGAGCATCGCACGAAAAAATTCAAATCGTGGACACACTTTAACCGCCTGAACGTACTGCTACCATTGGCTTTATGGCTCGATGGTCGCAAATAAACCGGACACTAGTGTTCTTCTATATCCACAAAAAGCAAGGCCCTACACCCCCACCCCGCCCGCCCGAATCACCCCCGCATAAAACCGCCCGCTAGCCTTCACCGTCCGCTCCAACGTCGCGAAATCGACGTGGACGATCCCGAACCTCTTGGCGTACCCCAGGCTCCACTCCAGGTTGTCTAGCAGCGACCAGGCAAAGTACCCCCGCACGTCTACCCCGGAGTCGATCGCCTCCCCCACCGCCCGTAGATGCTGTCTCAAATACTCCACCCGCAATGGATCGTCCACTATTCCACCCTCCGCCGTCGGCGGGTCGTAGAACGCCGCGCCGTTTTCGGTGACGTAGAGGGGGATGGGGCCGTAGCGGTCGGCGAGCCAGTGGAGGGTCTCGGTTAGCCCCTGGGGATAAACCTCCCAGCAGGTTTCTGTGTAGGTGGACCTGGGCTGGTGGACTTTCGTAGCTCCGGTGGGCCAGGCGGTCGGGTCGGCCTGGACGACAGCCCGGGTGTAGTAATTGAGGCCGAGCCTGTCGAAGGGGATGGGGATTCGGTCGAGATCGGCTTCGTGAAAGTCGGGCCAGGCTTGGCCGTAAACCTCTGCGAGACTCTTCCGGGTAGCGGCCCAAGAGGAGGGGGTCGAGGTAGTGGCGGTTCATCGCGGCGGTGTGGATCAGACTGCGCCCTCTAAGTTGTCGAGCCGATCGATCCAATATGAGGGCTCTTGGCTGGTGTGGGCAACAGCCACGACGACGAGGCGGGGTTCGAGGACGTAGACAATCGAAAAGGGGAATGTCTGGAGCGGAAAGTGGCGAACACCTGGAGGTATCCCTTCAAGGAGCCATAGGCTGCCCAGCTCATGGTGCGTTTCGATCAGAGAAAAGGCGTACTCCGCTTCGTCCAGGAAGCGATCTCCCAGTCCTACCGCCCGCTCGTCGTACCAAGCGCCCGCTTCGGCGAGTTCGAAGCTGGCGGCATCAAGGAGGTCAAGCACGCCGCGCGGCGAGGCTGGCGCGAGCCCGTGCAAGCGCCTCGGCAGCGGTTACTGTACGGGCTGTTCCATCCTTCAGTCGTGCGATTCGACGCGCGATCTCCCCAGCCCAAGCTTCGTGGGCATGGAGATCGGGCGGACTCGAGAGGCTCTCGGACAGGCGAAGAGCGACTCGCGCACGTTGGTCTTCTGGAAGCCTGAGTGCCTCTTCAAGGAGAGCGTCGGACGCTTGCATAGTAGCGATGATACACGAGCCTGGCCCGGTCCGAGCTGGAGTGCCCAGGTGCTTCCGGCACGGGTTGATCGCGAAGCTACACCCCCACCCCGCCTGCCCGAACCACCCCCGAATAAAACCGCCCGCTAGCCTTCACCGTCCGCTTGAGCGTCGCGAAATCGACGTGTACGATCCCGAATCTCTTGGCGTACCCCAGGCTCCATTCCAGGTTGTCGAACAGCGACCAAGCGAAGTACCCCCGCACGTCTACCCCGGAGTCGATCGCCTCCCCCACCGCCCGTAGATGCTGTCTCAAATACTCCACCCGCAACGGGTCGTCCACCTTTCCGCCCTCCACCGTCGGCGGGTCGTAGAACGCCGCGCCGTTTTCGGTGACGTAGAGGGGGATGGGGCCGTAGCGTTGGGCTAGCCATTGGAGGGTCTCGGTTAGCCCCTGGGGATAAACCTCCCAGTTGGTTTCTGTGTAGGTGGCTCTGGGCTGGTGGACTTTCGTGGCTCCGGTGGGCCAGGAACAGGGGTCTGCCTGGACGACGGCTCTCGTGTAGTAATTGAGGCCGAGCCAGTCGAAGGGGATGGGGATCCGGTCGAGATCGGCTTCGGGAAAGTCGGGCCAGGCCTGGCCGTAGACTTCCGCCAATTCTTCCGGGTAGCGGCCGAAGAAGAGAGGGTCGAGATAGTGGCGGTTCATCGCGGCGTCGGCTCTCCTCGTGGCCGCGAGGTCTTCCGGCGAGTCTGAAGCGGGGTGCTTGGGCTCGATGTTCACCACGATGCCGATTTTTCCCGGTCCGTTGGCGCGGAACGCCTCGACCGCGGCGGCGTGGGCGAGCAAGAGGTGGTGGGCCACGCGGGGGGCTTCGAAGAGGTTTTTGTGGCCGGGGGCTAGCGTGCCGTGAAGGTAGCCGCCGTCGGTGATCACCCAGGGCTCGTTGAGCGTTGCCCACATTTCCACCTGATCGCCCAGCGCTTTGAAGCAGACCTCCGCGTACTCGGCAAACCAGGCGGCCGAATCGCGATTCAGCCAGCCGCCGCGGTCGTCGAGGGCCGCGGGAAGATCCCAGTGGTAGAGCGTGGCCGAGGGGGCGATGCCCGCTTGCCGGAGCGCATCGACCAGACGGCGGTAGAAGTCCAGCCCCTTCTGGTTGATGCGCCCCGTTCCCTCGGGCAGGATGCGCGACCAGGAGATCGAGAAGCGGTAGGCGTTGAGCCCCAGGTCGCGCATCAAGGCGACATCTTCAGCCCACAGGCGATAGTGATCGCAGGCGACATCCCCCGTGTCGCCGTTCGCCATTCGGCCGGGCGTATGGGCAAAGCGGTGCCAGATGCTCGGGCCCGCGCCGTCGGCCAGAGGCGATCCTTCGATCTGATAGGCGGCGGTCGCCGCACCCCATAAAAACCCCAGCGGGAACCTGTCGGGCACTCTGCCTCCTTGACGCGGCCGAAGCGTGGCGCTAGATTCACGCAACTGTAACCGGTTACACGCGGCGCTGTAAACGCTTACTCCGAGCGTTTCGACGCACAAATCGATTTCGGGAGGTTTCTGTCTTGGACCCGAAGAGCAACCCCAGCATCTCGATTCGAGAGGTAGCCGCGGCGGCCCGCGTGTCGGTAGCGACCATCTCCAGGGTGCTCAACGGCAAGGGACCGATCCACCCCGATACCCGCCAGCGGGTGCTCGAAGTGGTGGCCGAGCTGGGGTACGTCCCGCACAGCGGCGCCCGTTCCTTAAGCACGCGACGAACCTCGAGCGTCGGGGTGATCCTGCCCGACCTGTACGGCGAATTTTTCTCCGAGCTGATCCGTGGCATCGACCAGGGGGCGAAGGCCTCCGGCTATCACGTGCTGGTCTCGGGCTCGCACAGCGACCCGGCCGAAGTCGAGGTGCTGTTGCGCGCGCTCCACGGCCGGGTCGACGGGCTGATCGTCATGGGACCGACCCGCAGCACCGGGGCGATCCGCATTCCGCCCGGCGTTCCCGCCGTGTTCTTGGGCGATCTGCCGGCGCAGGGGGGCGTTGACCATCCCTCCCTGCGCATCGACAACGCGGGCGGAGCCGGGGCGGTGGCCGAGCATCTCTTGGATCTCGGGCACCGGCGCATCGGCTTCGTTTCCGGTCCGGCGGAGAACTCCGACGCCGAGGCACGGCTAGAGGGATTTCGCGCGGCGCTCGCCGCCCGTGGTGTCGAGCTGGCTCCGGAGCTGCTGATGGCGGGAGATTTCCGCGAAGAGTCGGGCCACGCCGCGGCCCTGCGTTTGGCGGCGGTTACGCCGCGGCCGAGCGCGATCTTCGCGGCCAACGACGCGATGGCGATCGGCTGCCTATCCGCCCTGCGGGATCTGGGACTCGCGGTGCCCGGCGAAGTGGCGCTCGCCGGGTTCGACGACATCCCGATCGCGCGCTACCTCGCGCCCCCCCTCACTTCCGTACGGGTGGCGATCGCCGAGCTGGGCGAGCGGGCGATGGCGCGACTGCTTTCCGGCCTCGAAGGGGGCGGCGCCGAGCCGCTCGAAGAAACGATCCCGGCGGCGCTGGTGGTCCGCGCATCGACCGTCGGGTTGTAAGGACCTAAAGAAGAACCGAGCAGGAACCGTGGAGAGAAACGGCAGGAACTGAGGAGGTATCTACGATGAACGGGATGCAAAGATTGAAATTGCGAGCCCTATCCGCTCTGTTGGTGGCGGCGCTGCTCGCGACGGGCGGCGCGATCGCCCAGGACACCAACGCCTCGATCCGCGGCGTCGTGCTCGATTCGGGCGGGCCGCTCGGCGGGGCGACGGTCGCTGCCGTGGACACGCAAAGCGGCTTTCGCTACTCGACGAAGGCGGGGCCGGACGGGAGCTTCGCGCTCCAGGGTTTGAAGCCCGGCAAGTATGAGATCAACGTCGCTTCGGATGCCTATTCCGAGCAGAGCCAAACGGTCCAGGTTCTCTTGGGTCAGGACGTGGTGGTCGATTTCGTCCTCTCGCCGAGCGAGGTGATCGCCGACGACATCACGGTGGTCGGCAGCTCGGTCCAGCTGCTGGTCGAAACGCGGACCTCCGAGATCGCGACCAGCGTCACGCCCGAGCAGATCGAAGGACTTCCCCAGGGGAGCCGCAACTTCCTCAATTTCGCGGCGCTGGCACCCGGCGTCCGGGCGACCGACAACCAGGACGATGCGGGGCAGAAGTTTAGGAGCGGCGGCGCCGACTCCCGGCAGGTCAACGTCTTCATCGACGGCCTGTCGTACAAGAACGACGTCCTCTCGGGCGGCGCGTTCGCCCAGGATTCGAGCCGCGGCAACCCGTTCCCGCAAAACGCGGTGCAAGAGTTCCGGGTTCTCACCCAGAACTACAAGGCCGAGTACGAGAAGGCCGCCGCCGCGGTGATCTCGGCGGTCACCAAGTCGGGCGGCAACGCTTTCCACGGCGACCTGTTCTACTTCAAGCAGGACAAGAACCTGGTCGCCCAGGACGATTTCGCCAAGGCGCGCGGCGAGAAGAAAGCCGACTACAAGCGGGAACAGGGAGGGCTGTCGTTCGGCGGCCCGATCGTCCAAGACAAGCTCCATTTCTTCTTGTCGCTGGAAACCAACGACCAGGACCGCAACGCCACCGTCTTCCGCGGCCCGGATTTCGACCGCGCTCCGGCGAGCGTGCAGTCGTTCTTGGGGACGCAAAAGACGGGCGTACTCACGGCGCCGTTTGAATCGCGCCTCTATTTCGGCAAACTCTCGTGGCAGCCGAGCGCCGGGCAGACTCTCGATTTCTCGGGCAACGTGCGCGACGAGCAGGAGACCCGCGGCTTTGGGGGGCAGCGCACGCTCGATGGGGCCGAGAGCTTCGAGGTCGGAACCGAAGCGTTCGTCCTCAAGCACCAGGCGATCCTCGGCAACGCGTTGAACGAAGCGGCGCTTTCCTATCAGAAACTACAGTGGAATCCGACCGCGCTCAATCCGAGCACGCCGCACCTCAACTACTTCGGCATCTTGGACGTCGGCGGCAAGGATGCGACGCAGGACTTTTTGCAGAAGAAGTTCGCCCTGCGGGACGACTTCTCGCTGCCGACCACCTGGCACGGCGATCATCTGGTCAAGACCGGCGTCTCGTTCAACCACCAGGACTACGATGTCAACAAGCGGTTGTTCGACAACCCGTTGTTCGAGTTCCGGAGCGACGAGCAGTGGCAGTTCCCGTTCCAGGCGCGGCTTGGATTCGGCGACCCGGGGCTCAAGTTCACCAACAACCAGCTCGGTCTCTACCTTCAGGACGACTGGCGGGTGCGGCCGAACTTGACGCTCAACCTGGGGGTCCGCTGGGACTACGAATCGAACATGCTGAACAACGACTACCGTACACCCGATGCGGTGGTGGCGGGGCTCCAGAACGCCTGCCGGTCGTACGGTCAGCCGGTGGGCGGCCAGTCGACTTGGTGCTTGAACGATTTTCTCGATCTCGACCGCTACACGACCAACGGCAACGACCGCGATCCGTACTACGGCGCGATCCAGCCGCGCGTCGGTTTCGCGTGGGATCTTCGGGGCGACGCCAAGACCGTGGTGTTCGGCGGTTGGGGCAAGTACTACGACCGCGTCGTCTTAAACGACATCTTCGACGAAGCGTACCGCCAGCAGTGGAGCATTTATAGTTTCTGCTTCTCGGCCGACGGCAGCCCGACGCCGAATTGCAGCGTTCCGGCGATCCAGTGGCGCCCCGAGTATCAAAGCGCCGCGGGACTTCGCTCGCTGATCGACAGCGGCCAAGCGCCCGGCCCCGAGGTCTACCTCGTGGCCAACGACTTGAAGCCGCCCCGTTCTGACCAGTGGACCCTAGGGGTACGCCAGCAGCTGGGCCAATGGCTCGCCTCGGCGAGCTACGCCGGAGTCCGCGGCTATAACGGCCTGTCGTACTTCTTCGGCGACCTGCCGCCGGGCACGACGTTCAACGACCGCTTCGGGGGCAACGTCGGTGTCCCGGGATATGCCCGGGTGTTCGTCACCTCGTCCGCCCGGCGCACCTGGTACGACGGGGTGTTCCTCACCCTCGACAAGCCGTACACCGCCGGCTCGCGGTGGGCGTTGAACATCGCCTACACCTACGCCAAGGCGTATCAGAACGGCACCGACAACCCGGGGGAAGGGATTTCCTTCGGCGCGTTCGATTACCTCGACTCCAGCAGCTACTACAAGTTCCCCGGCTCTAACGACGAGCGGCACCGCCTGGTGGTCTCGGGCACCGTGCAACTCCCCTGGAGCTTCCGGGCTTCGAGCTTGATCACCCTCGGCTCGGGCGTGCCGTTCACGGTATTTGACGACTCTACCGATCCGTTCACCGTCCGCTGGAACGAGGGGCGGCCGGCCAAGGACGACTTCCTGGTCCCGAACGCGTTCGCTTATCGGAGCGTCGATCTGCGCCTCGAATGGGACGCGCCGGAGATCGCCAAGAGGGTGAAAGTCACCCTGGTCGGCGAAGGCTTCAACATCTTCAACTTCGACAACAACTCGAGCTTCGATAACTTCAAGCCGCGGCTGCCGGCGACGAACGCCCGTTTTGGCCAGCCCAACAGCCAATTCAACACCCGCCGTTTCCAGATCGGTGCGCGGATCGGCTTTTAGGATAAGAGGCTACTAGCATGAGGATCGACGAGAGCACGCTCCGCGCCCGGATCTTCGGCGGTTCGAGCCGCGGGGCCGGGGCGGCTCTCGTCGCGCTGTTCCTTCTTCTACTTCCTGGACTTTCGCTCGGCGGCTGCAAGGCGCCGATCCGAGTCTCCCCTCCGGCCGCTCTGCCGAGCGCCGCCCCGAAGGCGGAAAACGTTGCGATTCCGGCGGCTCCCAGCGCCGCGGACGAGGCGTTTCTCGACGACCTCTCCCACCGCACGTTTCTCTACTTTTGGGAGCTGGCCGACCCCGCGACCGGCTTGATTCCCGATCGTTGGCCCACCCGGTCTTTTGCCTCCGTATCGGCGACCGGTTTCGGCCTGACCGCCTATCCGATCGGCGCCGAGCGCGGCTGGATCTCGCGCGAGGCCGCGCGCGACCGGACGCTTCAAACCCTTCGTTTCCTGGCCGGCGCGCCGCAGGGGGACGCCGCCGCGGGGGTTTCGTCCTACCACGGATTTTTCTATCACTTCCTCGACCCAGGAACCGGCCACCGCTTCGAGACGGTTGAGCTTTCGACCGTCGATACGGCCCTGCTGCTCGCCGGGGCGCTGTTCGCCGAGGGGTACTTCGACCGCGACGAGCCGCGAGAGCGAGAGATCCGCTCCCTCGCTGAAGAGCTGTACGAGCGCGCCGACTGGAACTGGGCGCAGCCCCGGCCGCCGTCGATCGTCCACGGCTGGCACCCCGAAAACGGCTTCATCGACTCCGATTGGCGCGGCTACAACGAGGCGATGCTGGTCTATCTGCTCGCCCTCGGCTCACCCACCCACCCGGTGGGGCAAGACGCCTGGGCCGAGTGGACCAGCCGCTACAAGACGGCCGACTTCGAGGGGCGGCGGTACCTCCAGTTCGCGCCGCTGTTCGGCCATCAATACACCCATATCTGGGTCGATTTTCGCGGCATCCGCGATGAGGCCACCCGCGAGCTCGGCTTCGACTATTTCGAGAACTCGCGCCGGGCAACGCTTTCGCAACGCGATTGGGCGATCCGCAACCCGCGCGGCTGGAAGGGTTTTTCGGCCGACGTCTGGGGCGTTTCCGCCTGCGACGGCCCGGCCGACGTCGAGCTGCCGTACCGTGGCGAGACCCGGCGCTTCTATACCTACGCCGGGCGCGGAGTTGGCGCCGATTTCATCCTCGACGATGGCACGATCACACCGACCGCGGTGGGCGGCTCGATCCCGTTCGCCCCCGAGGTCGCGATCCCGGCGCTCCGGGCGATGAGCCAGCGCTACGGCGAGCCGCTGTTCGGGCGGTATGGCTTCCTCGATGCGTTCAACCCCAGTTGGGATTATCCGGAAACAACCGCGAAGCTGCACCACGGCAAGCGCGTGCCGGGGGTCGGCTGGTTCGACACCGATTGGTTGGGGATCGACCAGGGGCCGATCCTCGCGATGCTCGAAAACCACCGCTCGGATCTGATCTGGAAAACGATGCGCAAGAACCCCCACCTACGCCGCGGTTTGTCCCGTGCGGGCTTTGCCGGCGGATGGCTCGACGAGGCGCCTTGAGCAGGCTCGTGGCGCTCGCGGCGCTGGTGGTAATCACCGCGCTCGCGGCCTGCCAAGGGCGCGGCGATGGGCGCACCACCGTGAACTTCTGGGCGTTCGGTCGCGAGGGGGAAGAGGTGCGCGCGCTGGTGCCGGAGTTCGAGCGGCGGAACCCCGATCTCCGCATCGATGTCCAGCAGATCCCGTGGAGCGCCGCGCACGAAAAGCTGCTGACCGCCTACGTCGGCGACGCCCTGCCCGACGCGGCGCAGATGGGCAACACCTGGATTCCCGAGATGGCGGCGCTCTCCGCGTTGGCACCGCTTTCCGACCGGATCGCGCGCTCGACCAGCTTCGATCGCGGCGACTCGTTTGCGGGCGTCTGGGATTCGAACGAGGTAAACGGCGAGATCTGGGGCGTGCCCTGGTATGTCGATACGCGGGTGATCTTTTATCGCACCGATCTGGTCGCCGAAACCGGCGAGCCCTGGCCACCCCGAAGCTGGGCGCAGTGGCGCGCCACGATGGAGAAGATCCGGGCGCTCCACCCCGATCGATTCGCCATTCTGCTGCCGATTGACGAGTGGGTGCAGCCGATGATCTTGGGTCTCCAACGCGGCGCGCCATTGCTTCAAGGCGGCGACCGACGGGGCGGTTTCAACGAGCCGCTCTTCCGGGCGGCGCTCGGCTTTTACGCCGGGCTGTTTCGCGATGGCCTAGCCCCGCCGCTCGACCAGTCGGGGCTCGCGAACCTTTACCAGCAGTTCGCGGAGGGGTATTTCGCGATGTTCATCTCCGGGCCTTGGAACCTGACCGAGATCGAGCGCCGGCTGCCCACTGACCTGCAAACTCGCTGGTCGACCGCGCCTCTGCCGCCGCCGGAAGCTGAAGCGGAGTATCCCGGCACGTCGCTCGCGGGCGGCGCGAGCCTGGTGGTATTCAAGAGCGCGACCGAACCCAAGGGCGCCTGGCGTTGGCTCGAATATCTCTCGGAACCGGCCCAGCAGGCGGAGTTCTACCGCCGGGTGGGCGACCTTCCGTCCCGCCGTTCGGCCTGGAAGGCGACCGGCCTTGCCAGCGACCCGCGCGCCGCGGCGTTCCTCGCCCAGCTGGCGCGGGTCTCCCCGTCTCCTAAAGTGCCCGAATGGGAACAGATCGGCGCCCGCCTCGCCGTGGCGACCGAGCAGGTCGTACGCGGCGCCCGCGGTATCGAAGCGGCGCTCGCGGCGCTTGACACCGACACCGACCGGATCTTGGAGAAACGCCGCTATCTGCTCGATCAGGCGGAGGCCGACCGGTGAGCGCGCCGCGCCTGGTGGGCGGTTCGAGCGCCGAGGCGCGGGCCGCCTGGTGGCTGCTCTCTCCGGCGCTCGCGGCGATCGGATTGTTCTTCGCGCTGCCCCTTGTCGCGGCGCTCTTGCTTTCGCTCACCGATTTCGATCTCTACGGCATCGCCGATTTGGGGACGGTGCGCTTCGTGGGGCTCGCCAACTACGCTGACCTGCTCGGCGACGGACGCTTCTGGCGGGCGGTGAGGAACACGTTGGTCTTCGCCGCTCTGGGCGGACCGGCAACGATCGTCGCGGCGCTTTGCGGCGCCGTGCTGATCGATTCGAAGCTCGCGCGGTTCAAAGGTCTCTTCCGCACCGTCTACTTCGCGCCGGTCGTCACGACGTTGGTCGCCGCCGCGGTCGTCTGGCGGGCGTTTCTTCATCCGACGTTCGGCCCGGTCAATCGTATTTTGGGTGCGCTCGGGATTCCGGGTGTCGATTGGCTCGGCAATCCGCGCTGGGCGACCCTCGCGATCGTGTCACTCTCGGTCTGGCGGACGTTCGGTTACTGCCTGGTGATTTTCGTCGCCGGCCTGCAAAGCATACCGACCTCGCTCTATGAGGCGGCGCGGCTCGAAGGGGCGGGGCCTTGGCGGCTGATGATGGACATTACGTTGCCGCTCCTGCGACCGACGACCTTCTTCGTCGCGGTGATCACCAGCGTCGGGCTGTTCCAGATTTTTGCCGAGCCGTACGTCATCACGCGCGGCGGGCCGCTCGAAGCGACGACCTCGCTCGCCCTCTTGATGTACGAGCAAGGCTTCCGCTGGTGGAGTCTCGGGCGGGCGGCGGCGATCGCGTTTTTGCTCTTCCTGTTGATCCTCGCCGCCTCGGCGATCCAGCTGGCGATCCGCCGCATGCGCCAGGCGGAGGAGGGGTAAGGGCGATGGCTCCTAAAGCCACCTCCCGAAGGCGGCTCGCCGCGGTCGCGGTCAACGGTCTGCTCGTGCTGGGAGCGGCCTTCACTCTGCTGCCGCTCCTCTGGATGATCTCGGCTTCCCTCATGCCGGCCGGAGAGGCGCTCGCCCTGCCGCTCCGTTGGCTCCCGAGCCGGCCGACGCTCGAACACTATTCGGCGCTGCTCAATCGGCTCCATCTGGGGCGGGCGTTCTTGAACAGTTTGTTCCTCTCGCTCGCGATCACCGCGGTCTCGCTCTTTTGCAACGCCGCCGCGGGCTATGCGTTCGCCAAGCTCCGTTTCAAGGGACGCGACCGCCTGTTCGCCCTGCTGCTCGCGACGCTCGTCGTACCGCCGCAGGTGGGTGTCCTGCCGCTCTTTTTGGAGATCAAATCGCTCGGCCTGGTCAACTCGCGGCTCGGCGTGCTGGTCGCCGGCATCGCCACCGTGTTCGGCATCTTCCTGGTGCGCCAGTTCGCGCTGTCGATCCCTGATGAGCTGCTCGACGCGGCACGGGTCGACGGCGCCTCCGAGATGCGGATCTTCGTCTCGATCGTCCTGCCGATCTTGAAACCGATCCTGATCACCCTCGGCGTTTTCACTTTCCTCGCCGCCTGGAACGACTTCATGTGGCCGCTCGTGGTCCTGACCGACGAGGCCAAGCAGACCCTCCCCGTGGCGCTCGCGAACCTCTCGGGCGAGCACGTCCAGGACACCGAGCTGATGATGGCCGGCGCGGTGATTACGGTGCTCCCCGTGCTGCTGTTGTTCTTCGCGTTGCAGAAGCATTACGTCGAGGGGATTCTTCTCGGAAGTGTCAAGGAATGACAGCCCTCCCCCCTGGGCTCGCCAGGCTCCAGCCTGGCGTTGTTTTCCGCGAGGCAGACCTCGGGGGAGCCGAACCGAAAAGCGCCAGGCTGGAGCCCGGCGAGCCCGGGAGCTGGATCGGCAAGCCGCTTGCCTTGGCTCTTTTCCTCCTGGCGGTTTCCCCTCTCCGCGCGGCGGACCTGCTCGATCCCGCCACCTGGCGCGCGTTGCCGTCGGACGGCGTCACGCTCGCCATTTCCGCCGACCGTGACGGGCAAGGCGACCCCGCGCTGCGGCTCGATTACGACTTCCACGGCAAGGCGGGCTGGGCAGCCGCTCGGCGAATTGTCGAGATCAACCTGCCGGCGGCGTGGGAGCTACGCTTTTCCTTGAGCGGCCAGGGGCCATCGAATCACCTGGAAGTGAAACTGCTCGACGCGCGCGAGAACGTCTACTGGCACGTGCTGCGAAACGTCGTCTGGCCGGCCGAGGCCGAACCGGTGCGGATCAAAGAGCGGCAGGTCTCGTTCGCCTGGGGGCCGGATTCGGCCGCCCCGCCGCCGCTCACCCGAATCGCCGAGTTGGAGCTGACCGTCACCGCCGCCACCGGTGGCCAGGGGACGGTCTGGATCTCCGGCCTCGAAGTCGTGCCACGCGAGGCGGCGAGCCCGAACCCGAAGGCGGTCGACATCGTGCCGGGGGAGCCCGACGCGACGGGAGGACAGGAGATCGCGATCGACCTCCATGGCCTCACCGAGCTGGGCGGCCTGACCCTCCGCTGGGAGCCGGGAAAAACACCGGGCCGGGTCGCCCTCGAAATCTCCGAGGACGGCCAGACCTTCCAGCCCGTGCGAAAGGCCGAGCCGCGCGGCGCCGCCCGTAGCGACTTCTACCTGCCGGATGCCGAGGCGCGCGCCGTACGGCTACGCCTTCGCGAGCCGGGGCCAGCGGGATTCGGCCTGTCCGGGGTCGAGGTCCGGCCGCTCGAAGTCGGCGCCTCCCGCAACGCGTTCGTCTCGATGCTCGCCGCGGAAGCGCCGCGCGGCGCCTACCCGCGCGCCTACTTGAACGAGCAGAGCTATTGGACGGTCGTGGGCGTCGATCAAGATCCGGTCGAGGCGTTGTTCTCCGAAGACGGAGCGATCGAACTCGCCGAACGCTATTCGCTGGAGCCGTTCGTGCGGCTCGACGACCCGGCCGAGGAAGGAAGCGGCGGGCGGCTCTTCTCCTGGGCCGATGCGAACATCGAGCAAACGCTCGCCGAGGGCTACCTGCCGATTCCCTCCGTCTCCTGGGACGTCCCCGCCGAGCAGCCGGCCTTGCGCCTTGCGATCACCGCGCTGGCGGCCCCCGTTTCGGGAGGGAGCGCGCTGCTCGCCCGCTATCGCCTGGAGAACCGCTCGGATCGGCGCCGTAGTGGGCAGCTTCAACTGGCCGCCCGGCCGTTCCAGGTCAACCCGCCGCAGCAGTTCTTGAACGATCCGGGCGGCTTCTCACGGCTCTCTCACGTTGCCTGCGTAGATGGCGGCCTCGCGATTGAAGGAGCGCCCTCTCTCTTCCTATCGCCCGCGGCGCGCTGCGGCGCGATGACGTTCGATGAAGGGAGCCCGTTCGAGCGGCTCACCCTCGGTACCGTTCCGGATCGCACGGAGGTGGACGACGCCGAGGGGCAGGCAACCGGGATACTCGGCTGGCGCTTCGATCTCGCACCGGGCGAGGCGTTCGAGGTGGTGGCGGCGGGCGGCTCGAACCGGGAGGCGCGCGGCCCTGCGGAAGGGCTCGCTCGAGGCGGCGCGGAACGCTTCGCGAAGCTCGAAGAGCAAGTCGCCGCCGCCTGGCGGCAGCGGCTCGATCGCGTCGTCCTCGATCTGCCGCCCGCGGCCGGCGCCATCGCTCGGACGATCCGTTCGAGCCTCGCCTGGGTGTTGATCCACCGGCACGGCGTGGCGCTTCAGCCCGGCTCGCGGGCCTATGCCCGATCGTGGATTCGCGACGGCGCGCTCTCCGGCGTGGCGCTGCTGCGCCTGGGTGAAATCGATGCCGCGCGTGAGTTCGTCGAATGGTTCGCGGGGTTCCAAGCGGCGGACGGCACGGTCCCCTGCTGTGTCGACCGGCGCGGCGCCGACTCGGTCCCCGAGCACGACAGCCACGGCGAATTCATCCACCTGATCGCCGAGGTCTATCGCTACGGGCGGAACCGGGCTTGGGGCGAGAAGATGCTCCCCGCGGTCGAACGCGCGGTCGATCATCTGGAGGTTCTCCGCCAATCGCGCCGCACCGAGGCCTGGCGCGGCAAAGATGCGTTCGGCCTGCTGCCCGAATCGATCAGTCACGAAGGCTACTCGGCCAAGGCGGTCCACTCGTATTGGGACGATTTCTTCGCCTATCGCGGGTTCGACGACGCGGTGGAACTCGCCCGGGCGCTGGGCCATGAGGATCTCGCGACGGCGTGGGGCGCGCGGCGCGACGAATTCCGCACGGACCTGCTCGCTTCGATCGAAAAGACGCGCGCCCGCGCAGGCCTTCGCACCCTGCCCGGTTCGGTCGAGCTGGCCGATCTCGATTCGACCGCGACGACGATCGCCCTCGACCCCGGGGGGCTGTTGAGCTATCTGCCGCGCCGCGCGCTCGACGCGACGTTCGAAAGCTTTTTCGCCGAGCTGTCCGCCCGGCGGTCGGGGGCGAAGGAGTGGGAGGTCTACACCCCGTACGAGATCCGTCACGTCGGCGCCTTCCTCCGCCTCGGCTGGCGGAAACCGGCGCTTTCGGCGCTCGATTTCTATCTCGGCGATCGGCGCCCCCTCGCCTGGAACCAGTGGCCCGAGGTGGTGAGCCGCGACCCCCGCGCGGCGCGCTTCATCGGCGACATGCCGCACGGCTGGGTGGCGACCGATTTCATTCGCTCCGCTCTCGATCTGTTCGCCTACGAGCGCCGCGCCGACGAGGCCCTGGTGCTCGCAGCGGGCGTTCCCGCGGCATGGCTCGACCCGACCGAGGGGCGGCCGGGGGGGATCGCGGTGCACGGCTTGAGGACACCTTGGGGGGGGCTCACCTACCACCTCACGCGGCAGGGCGCGGGCGTGCGCTATGAGATCGAGGGAAAAGGGCTTGACCTGCCGCCCGGCGGAATCGTGCTTTCCTGGCCGCTCGACGGGCGGGTAGGTTCGGTGCAGGTGAATGGTGCGCCCGCGGCGATCCGGCCGGACGGAACTTTCACGCTGCGGCAACTGCCCGCGACGGTCGATCTGTTCAAGCTTCAAGAGGGGAAAGGGTTTCAACCATGAGCGCAGGGCACAACCGCTACGGCCATTTTTCCGAGGATGGCAGAGAGTACGTGATCACCGATCCCCACACCCCGCGGCCGTGGGCGAACCTGATCACCAATCCGCGGATCGGCCTCGCGGTGTCGCAAACCGGCAGTGGCTTTAGTTGGATCGACAACTCGCAGCTCGCGGCGATCGTGCGCTGGCAGCAGGATCTCGCCAACGATTCCTCCGGCCGGTACCTCTACCTGCGCGATCGAGATGCCGATCGGGTCGCATCGCTCGCTCCCGCCCCCTGCGGCTCGGGCGAAGCGGCGCACGTCTGCCGCCATGGTCTCGGCTACACGACGTTTGAATCCGAGCACGACGGGGTTACGGCGCGGTGGACCCTGTTCGTCGACCGGCAAGAGACGGTGGAGATCTGGCGCGTCTCGCTCGTCGAGCACGAAGGGCGCTCCCGCCGCCTCACGCTCGTGCCCTTCCTCGAATGGAACTGCGGCACCTCGCCTGCGCCGCGCCGCGAGTTTCAAAAGCTTTTCTTGGAGACCCGGTTCGCGGAGGAGCTACCCGGAATCATCGCCGGCAGCCACATGTGGGACGTCTCCTCCGAACGGTGGGGGCACTGGAACACGGCGTTCCCATTCTGGAGCGCCATTGCCTCCGCGCAGCCGCTCGCCGGAGCGGAAGGGGACAAGGCGGCGTTCCTCGGCCGCGGCGGCGATTGGCGACGGCCAAAGGCGCTTGGCTCAGATGCGCCATGGGCGGGGCGTTTCGGCCGGCATCACGATCCGATCGCCGCCCTGCGGGCGGAGATCGATCTAGCTCCGAACGGTCGGTTCGATGGCGGCTTCGTGCTCGCGACCACCGCGGATCCGGAGTCCGCCGCGGCGCTTGCCGCACGGTTCGCGACACCCGCCGCGATGGACGCCTCGCTCACCCGCGCGGCCGAGGGCTGGCGCGAACGGCTCGCGGCGCACCGCATCGAAACACCCGAGCCGTCGCTCGATTGGCTCGCCAACGACTGGTTACGCTACCAGGCGATTTCGGCCCGCCTCTGGGGGCGCGCCGGCTATTACCAGCAGAGCGGCGCCTATGGCTTCCGCGACCAATTGCAGGATTCTCAAGTCTGGCTGACGATCGATCCCGCCCGCTGCCGCGCCCAGATCGCGCTCCACGCCGGACATCAGTTCGCGGACGGCTCCGTCGTCCACTGGTGGCACCCGCTCACCGAGCAGGGTCATGTCACCCAGATGACCGACGACCTGCTCTGGCTCGGCCTGGTCGCCGCGAGCTACATAAAGGAAACGGGGAATCTCGATCTGCTCGACGAACCCTCGCCGTTTCTCGACGAGGTGCGGCCCAGCGCCCTGTTCGACCACGTCGAGAGAGCGTTCGCCCGGGTCTTCTCGCGCACCAGCCCACGCGGCCTGCCATTGATCGGCGCGGGCGATTGGAACGACGGTTTGTCCGCGCTGGGCCTCGAAGAGCGCGGCGAGTCGGTCTGGCTCGGCTGGTTCCTGATCGGCCTGCTCGACGATTGGGCCGAGATCGCCCGCCGCCGCGGGCTGGCGGATCGAGCCAAGGATCTCCTCGCCCGCCGCGAGGGGTACCTCCGGGCGATCGAGGAACACGCCTGGGACGGCCAATGGTACCGCCGCGCGACGCGCGATGACGGCACCTGGATCGGCAGCGCAGAGAACCGTTTCGGCCGGATCTTTCTAAACGCCCAAACCTGGGCGATCCTCTCCGGCGCCGCCCACCCCGAACGGGCAAAAGCCGCCTGGGCCGCCGTGCGCGGGCACCTGTTCTGCGACGGGGTGGGCGCCCTGCTGCTCGCCCCTGCCTGGAGCGAGCCGGACGAAACAGTGGGCTACATCACCCGCTATGCGCCGGGTCTGCGCGAAAACGGTGGCGTCTACACCCACGCCGCCACCTGGGCGATCGCCGCCGCGGCGGCGATGAAAGATGGCGACGCGGTCGAGAAGCTGCTCGCCTGGATCAATCCATCGCACCACGATCCCGATACCTATTGGGCCGAGCCGTACGTGCTACCCGGCAACGTCGACGGCCCCGAATCCCCCTACCGCGGGCGCGCCGGCTGGACCTGGTACACCGGCTCCGCCGCCTGGCTACCGCGCGTCTTGGCAGAATACGTCCTCGGCGTCCGGCCGACCTGGGAGGGGCTCCGGTTCGACCCCTGCCTCCCCCCCACCTGGCCGCGCGCCAAAATGCGCCGGCCCTACCGGGGGGCGACGTTGGAAATCGAAATCGAGCGGCAGGCGGGGTTGCGTGCGGGAGAAGTGATCGTCGAGGTTGACGGGCGCGTTTTGCCCGGAGGGGTGCTCCAGGAGGTGGAGGCGGGGCAGAGCTTGCGGGTGCGGGTGGTTTGCGGCTGAGCGTCCCGAACGAACCGGACGCAAGGCGTCGGGGCGTCTGGAGTAAACTTGGCCAGGGTTAGGGAGAAAAGCATGATCCGAATGACGATCGAAATGCCCGAAGGAGCGCTGGCAGCCCTGCATCAAGATCCGCAGGTCTTCGCCAACGAAATGCGGCTGGCGGCGGCCGTCAAGTGGTACGAGATGAAGTCCGTTTCCCAGGGGCGCGCCGCGGAAATCGCCGGGATCCCACGGAGTGAATTTCTCGAAGCTCTGGGGCGCTTCGGAGTGACCCCTTTCCAATACGGAGCCGAGGAAGTCCTCGCGGACGCCGGCCTTGCCTGACCTCTGGGTCGTCGACGCCTCGCCGATCATTACGCTGGCCAAAGCGGGCTATCTCCATCTCCTCGATCAGCTCGCATCCCTCTCGTGCCGGAGGCCGTCGCGCGAGAGGTAGAAGCGGAACCGCATTGACAGCACCCTCACCCATCAACGGGTATGATGTCGTCGTAACGGCCCGAGAGGAAAGGTATCGAGAGATGGGCTCCGCAACCCCAACCGCAGCCGAACCCAACGCGGAATGGCTCGCCGAGTTTGAAGCGGCGGCTCGTAGGCCGCTCGCGACGCGGTTTCGCTACGCCTTTGTCCACACCTATAAGCCGGTGCTCGACGATGAGCCGTACCGCTCTTTCGAGACGATGGCCGAATACCGGGAATGGTGTGCCGCAAATTTGCCCGTATGGCTCGGCTATGGCCCGACGGTTTGAGTACACCCAGGCCGAGGAAATCCGCGACGCCTTTGCCGCCCATGGCGTTCGGTACCTCTTCCTGGGCAAGTCGGGCGCGATCCTTCTCGGCTATCCGGATACGACGCAGGACGCCGATCTTTTCCTTGAGAAGAGCGAGGCGAACGGAGCCGCCGCCGCCCCGGCGCTCCGCCTGTTGGGTTTCGACCTGACGGACGAGCAAGAGGCCGAGATCCGTCGCGGCAAGGACTTCATCCAACTCAAGAATGGTCCTTTCGATCTTGACCTCATCTTTGCGCCGGACGGCATCGCCGATTTCGACCGAGCCTGGTCGCGACGGGTGGTAGTCGAAGGTTTCCCAGTTTGCCATCCGGACGACATTATCGCAAGCAAGGTTGCTGCGAACCCAAGGCCTCGTCAAAGTCGGTGGCCTCTCAATTCGGATCCCACCGGGCTCGGGAGTGCGCGCCGCCTCCTCGCGATCAATGCCGGCGAAGTCACGCAACCAGGCCCGAAGCCACGGGAAATTGCCTCGCTCTGGCACCCG
>JBBRUC010000117.1:0-18553 GCA_038248205.1 Thermoanaerobaculia bacterium | reverse complement strand
GGCGCCGTCCACACGCCCCCCCCCCGTTGGGGGCGCGGGGGCCCCCCCCCCGGGGGGGGTCCGCCCGCCGGGGCGGCGCACCGCACCGCCCCTACCTATAGTAAATCTCATAGCTGAGGTTGTTTGCTACGGCGACTTTGACGAGATCCTGCTTCCCACCCCCTCCATGCCCCCCTTTCCTCCCTCTGTGGCACCATAGAGGGAGTAGAACCCTATGGACATCGCGGCCGAAATTCGGTCGAGCTTGATTCTGGATCTAAGGGAGTAACGCGCATGGTCGAGCCGGGCGGCGAGGCGAATTCGAAAAAGGGAAGCGGGGGTCTGATCATCGGCCTGCTGTTGCTCGCGGTGGTGTTCGCCCTCGCGGTGGTGAGGTTGCGTCCCCCGGCGGCGAGACCCGCGGATGCGCCGGAGACCGAGTTTTCGGCCGGGCGCGCGAGCGCGGTTCTGGCGGAACTGGTCGGCAACGGTGAGCCGCATCCGGTGGGTAGCGCCGCCAATGCCGAGACGCGGGAACGGGTGCTTTTGGCGTTTCGGCGCCTGGGATACGAGCCCGAGGTCGTCCCCGGCTTCGTCTGTCGCTTGGCTGGACCGTGCGCCACGGTGGAAAACATCGTCGCCCGACTCGCCAGCCGATCCGTGGTCGGCAAGAAGACGCCGAAGGCGGTTCTGCTTTCCGCGCACTACGACTCGGTGCCGAGCGGTCCCGGCGCTTCGGACGACCTGACCGGGGTCGCCGCGATCCTCGAGATCGCCCGCCTGTTGAAGGTCGGCCCGGCGCCGGAGAATCCGGTCATCTTCTTGATCGACGACGGCGAAGAGGCGGGGCTACTGGGGGCGCAGGCGTTCGCCCGCACACCGGCCGCCCAAGAGGTCGGCGTGGTGATCAACCTCGAAGCGCGGGGTACCTCCGGCCCCGGTTTGATGTTCCAGACCCACCACGCCAACGGGGCGTGGATTCCGCTGTTCGCAAAGTCGGTTTCGCGGCCGGTCGCCTCGTCGGTGTTCGTTTCGATTTACGAGCGGTTGCCGAACGACACCGACTACAGCGTGTTTCAGCGCGCAGGACTGCCGGGTTTCAACTTCGCCTTGATCGGCAACGCCGAGCGGTACCACACGCCGCTCGACAATCTGGCGAACGCCTCGCCCGAGAGCCTCCAACACATGGGGGGGAGCGCCTCCGATCTCGCCCGCACCCTCGCCCGGGTCGACCTCGGCCGGCCGAAGTTGGGTCCCGCCGTATTCTTCGACGTGCTCTCCTTCGGCATCATCCGCTGGCCCGGGGCGGCGACGCTGCCGCTCGCGCTGGTCGCCTTGCTCGCCGTCGGTTGGGCCGGGCGACGGCTCTGGAAGGCGCGGACGGCGGGCCTCGGCGGATCGCTGCTGGCGCTGCTCGCGGCATTGGCGTCGGTCGCCGCGGCCGCCGGAGCCGGCCTGGTCTTTACCAATGCCGAGAAGGTCGCGGGCGGCCTTCAGGTGCTTTGGCCGGTCGAGACGGTGCCATTGCTGGTGGCCCTCGGGGCGTTCGCGGCGTTCGCCACGTTGGGCACCCTGGCTGCCGTCGGCCGGGTGGCGCGGCCGGCGGGGATCTGGGTCGGAGTTTGGCTCGCCTGGGCGCTTCTGGGAGTGGTGACCGCGGTGATCGCTCCGGGTGCCTCGTACCTGTTCCTGGTTCCGGCGCTGGTCGCCGGTCTGGCGGGAAGCCTCGGCGGGCCGAACCGGCTGCTGCTCGCCACCCTGCTGCCGCTGGTCGTCGCGGGGATTCTCTGGGCGCCTCTGGCGCTGCTTTTCTTTGCCGGCCTGGGCACGCCGGGCCTGGCGTTGATCGCGATGGTCTTCGGGTTGATCGCCATGCCGCTCGCTCCGCTCCATGCTCAGGCGAAGCGGCCGGCGCTCTGGATCGGCGGCATCGCCCTGGTCGCTCTGGTGGCCGCGTTCCTGGTCCCGGCGACGACCCGCGCCTCGGCCGCCGCGCCGAAGCGGACGACGCTCACCTACCACCTGGATTCCGACCAGGGCGTCGGCCGGTGGGTGTTCGCGGGGGACATGGCACCGAATCGGCCGCTGCCCCAGGCGATGTCCCAGGCGGCCAAGTTCTCGATCGCCCAGCCGTTTCCCTGGTCGTATGCGCAGGCCAAGGCCGCGGTGGCGCCCGCAGCACCTCTGCCGCTGGCCCTGCCGACCTTGGAAGTCTTGGCCGATGAGGTCCGGCCGGACGGCCGCCACGTCTCACTGCGGATGACCTCGCCGCGCGGCGCCCCATCGGTCGCTCTGCAGTTGCCGGTCTCGGCCAACGTGCGCTCGGCGCGGATGGCCGACGAGGAGATCCCGCGCACTCCCGAGGAGAAGATTCCGCCGCGCGGCGACTGGTTTACCTTCCAGTGCCTGTCGACGCCGCCCGAGGGAATTCTGCTCGAGCTGGTGATCGGCTCGACCGGCCCGATCGACGGGTATCTGGTCGATCGTTCGCTCGGCCTGCCCCCCTCGGCCCGTGCGATCGTCGCGGCGCGGCCGGCCGAAACGGTCTCCGACGGGGACGCGATCGTGGTGAGCCGTAAGGTCCGGATCTAGAAAGTCCGGACGGGGGCCGGCCCGGCGGGCCGAAGAGGGGAGAAAGGGGACAGACCGTCCCCTTTTTCCTTTGGGATGGCACTGTTAGGTGAGGAATCGCCGTTGCCGCCCGGTCGCTTGGGTGGTGCGTTATGTGCTCTCGACCGAGGTGTCCATCACCATGACAGTGCCAGTCTCCAGCGCCCCGTTGGGCGCGTTCGATGTCGTCGGTGTTGGGTTCGGTCCGTCCAACCTGGCGCTCGGAGTCGCGCTCGAAGAGGCGCCCGAGGCGGCGCACCTGTCGCGCCTGTTTCTCGAATCGAAGTCGGGGCCGGTGTGGCATCCCGGCATGCTGCTCGAAGACTCGCTGATCCAGATCTCCGTGCTCAAGGATCTGGCGACGGTGAGGAATCCGCAGAGCCGGTTTACCTTCCTCAATTATCTCAAGGAAAAAGGCCGGCTGTTTGAGTTCTTGAACCTGCGCGATCTCTTTCCAAGCCGGATCGAGTTCAACGACTATCTGGTGTGGGTCGCCGAGGGGCTTTCCCATCGGGTCCGCTGGGGGTGCGAGGTGGTGGCGATCCACCCCGAGCCCGGCGAGGTACCCGGTTCGATCGACCTGCTGCGTGTCGTGTCGCGCGATCGTGCCACGGGTGAGGACCATGAGGTGCTGACCCGGAACATCGTGCTGGCGACCGGGGGAATCCCGATGGTGCCGCCGCCGCTACGCCTGGTGCCGGGCGGCAGGGCGTTTCACAACCACGAATTCCTCCGCCGGATGAGGAACGATTTCCCCGACAAGACGGCGCCTTACAAGTTCGCCGTGGTCGGCGCGGGGCAGAGCGGCGCGGAGCTGTTCAGCTACCTGCTCACCCACTACCCGAACGCGGAGGTTACGGCGACGCTCCGGCGTTTCTCGTACAAGCCGGTCGACGACAGCCACTACACGAACGAGATCTTCTTTCCGGAGCGGGTCGACTGGCTCTACTCGCTCTCGGACGTCAAGCGCGCCCAGGTGCTCGACATGTGCCGCGACGTCAACTACGCGGTGGTCGACGGGCCGCTGATCCAGCAGATCTACCGCCAGATCTACAACGAGCGGGTCGAGGGGAAGAACCGGGCGAAGATCCTGCCGTTCCTGGAGCTGCGGGAGATCGAAGAGCGGGGCGACACGGTCTGGGCGCGATTCCAGAACGTTTTGGAAGAGCGCCCGCACGAGCTGGAGGTCGACGCGTTGATCGTCGCCACCGGCTACCACTGGCCCTCGGACCACCCGCTGCTCGCCGAGGTCGCAAGCCACCTGATGCGCGATCCGGTCCCCGTCCCCGGCGGCGGTTACGAATATCGGATTCGCCGCGACTACCGGGTCGACGCGGTCGAGGGTTTTACCCCGGGCGTCTATCTCCAGGGCTTCTCGGAGCGTCGGCACGGGGCGAGCGAGACGGTCTTGTCGCTGCTGCCGATCCGGGCGGGCAACATTCTCGACTCTTTGGTCGCCTGTCATACGGACCGGTCGGCGGCGGTCGAAACGACGGAAGCGGTCGCGGTCTGACCGGGCACCTGAGGATCAAGAAACCACCATGCACATCCAAAGGCTCGATCCGGCGAAGTTCGAAAGCGAATACGGCATCAGCGTCCAGGGGCTCTACCCCTGGGAAGGGGTGGTCGCCACACCCTTCGGCTCGGCGTGGGCGGTGGTGCCGCCGCTCGGCTCGACCAAGCACCATACCCACCAGGAAGGCGAGACCTTCTTCGTCGCCCGCGGTCGGGGGGTGATTCGGGTCGCTGAAGACACGACCGAGATCGGCTCGGGCGACGTGATTTTCCTGCCGCCGTTCGACCAGCACACGCTCACCAACACCTCCGAGACCGAGGATCTGCTCTTCCTCACCGTCTGGTGGGAGGACCGCAAGCTGTGGGCCGATCCGGCCGCCGCGGCCTCGACGGCTCTGCGGGCCGCGGAGTCCGTCCGCCCTGAGCGCACCCTGGTGACCGCGGCGCCTCCGACGCCGAACGGCGACCTGCATCTCGGTCACCTATCGGGTCCGTATCTCGCCGGGGACGTGATCGCCCGCTACCTCCGCTTGCGCGGCGTCGAAGCGCGTTACGTTTTCGGCTCGGACGACAACCAGAGCTACGTGAAGACCAACGGCGAGCGGCTGGGCCTGGGTCCGAACGAGGCGGCCGATTTTCTGGCGGGCGAGATCGAGCAGACGCTCGCGGCGGCCGAGATCGAGCTCGACGTCTTCACCCGGCCGAACGCTTCGCCGTATCACCGCGACCTGGTTCGGGAGTTCTTCCTCCGCCTTTACGAATCGGGGCAGCTGGTCGAGCGCGAGGCGCCTTCGCCCTACTGCCCGCGGTGCGAAATTTATCTTTACGAGGCGCACATCCGCGGCGGCTGCCCGCACTGCGGAGCCATGAGCGGCGGTAACTGCTGCGAGGAGTGCTGCCGGCCGAACGACTCGATCGATCTGATCGATCCGGTCTGTACCCACTGCGAGGGCAAGCCGGAGGAGCGCCTCTTCACCCGGCTCTATTTCCCGCTGTCGCGCCATTTGGAGACCCTGCGGGAGTTTTGGCTGCAAACGGCGATGAACCCGCGGCTCCGCTCGCTGTGCGAGCAGGTGGCCGAGGCCGGATTGCCGGACATCGCGGTCACCCATCCGGCCGATTGGGGCATTCCGGTGCCGGTCGAAGGCTTCGAGGCACAGCGCAGTTGGGTTTGGTGCGAGATGGCGCCCCGTTATCTCGCCTACGCCCGCGAGGTCTGCGACGTGGCGGGTGTGCCGGCGGAAGAGGCCTCGTGGGAGCGCTTCTGGAAATCGCCCGAGGGCAGCGTCGTCCAGTGCTTCGGTTCGGACAACGGGTTCTTCTACGGCCTGCTGGTGCCGGCGATGCTCAAGGCGTTCGACCCGCAGATTCGCCTGCCCGAAGCGCTGGTGATGAACGAGTTCTACCGGTTGGAAGGAAAAAAGTTCTCGACCAGCCGCCAGCATGCGATCTGGGGGCGCGAGATGGTCGCCGAAGTTCCGGCCGACGAGATGCGTTTCTATCTCGCCTGGAGCGCGCCGGAGGCCGAAGGGACCAACTTCACCCGGGCTGAGTTCGACGAAACGATCGAGCGCGAAGTGCGGCAAGGGTTCGGCGGTTGGCTTGCGAGGCTCGGCGACAAGGTCGCCGCGCGCCATGGCGGTGCGGTGCCCTGGACGGGCGACTGGACCGACGACCATCGGCGTTTCTACGCCCGCATCGAGCGGCTCTCCGCCGAGATTGCGGAGGGGTACGAGCCGAAAACCTTTTCGTTGCAGCGCGCCGCCCGCGGCCTGGCCGAGCTGGTGCGCGAAGCCCGGCGCTTCGGCGCCGCGGAAAGCGGCTGGCTACGGGTGGATGCGCGCGGCGAGGAGCGGCGGACGGGTGTTGCGCTGGAGCTTCTCGCGGCCAAGCAGCTCGCCGTCCTCTCCGCGCCTTTGATGCCGGTCTTCGCGGCCGCGCTCTGGCGCGCCTTGGGATATCAAGCGCCGCTTTCCGAACAGGTTTTCGAGGAACGACCCGAATGGGTTCCCGGCGGGCAAAAGATCGGCGATCTCGCCGGTTCTTTGCCCGCGCGGCCGTCGGGGATTGTAGGCCATTCAGGAAACGAAGCGACCGAGGTGGTTGGCGCCGATTTCCGGCCGAGTGCCGCCTGAAAGGAAGCCCGAGATGACTCTGAGTTTTCCTTGCTGACTTTGAATCCGAGACCTCCCGACACCCGTACCTGCAAGGTGGATGATCAGACGCCGGTTCACCGTAACGACTTTATAAAAACTACCGAGCCTTACGCCGGAGAGAGAGACGACAATGTCTGACAACAGCCTGTTCGGTAGCGCCACGCCCGAAGAAGCGTCCTGGGGCTATCAACTGATCATCGACTGTTTCGGATGCGACGTGGAGACCTGTTGCAATCTTGAGAAGGGCTACGAGTTTCTCGACAAGATCTGCTCCCATCTCCACATGACGAAGCAGACCCAGCCCTACATCTTCAAGACCTGCGAGACCACGTTTCCCGGCAAGCCGGGCTATAGTGGCTGGATTCCCATCATCGAGAGCGGCATTCAGGTCCACACCTCGGCGAACAACCGCTTCATCAGCGTCGACGTCTACTCGTGCAAAGTGTTCGATTTGGACGAGACGGTCGCCTTCGTCCAGAAGTGGTTCAACCCGAAGCGGATCGACACCCAGTTCTTCCACCGGGGCAAGGGCTATCTCCAGAAGTCCTTCGCCGAAGACGTAACCCTCGGCGTCTCGCGCTGCTAAGCGGCGAACCGCGGAGAGGTAGGCCCGAAGCAAAAGGGGAGCGACACCTTGGGTGTCGCTCCCCTTTGTCGTATCTCAGGGCCTGCCGTGCCCTCTATCGTTCCACCCAGTAGTTCGGCGCTTCCTTGGTGATCACCACGTCGTGGGCATGGCCCTCTTTCAAGCCCGCGGGGGAGATGCGGACGAACTGCGCCTTGATGCGTAGGTCGTCGATCGTGGCGCAGCCCGCGAGGCCCATGCCGGAGCGGAGGCCGCCGGTGAGCTGGGGGAGGAGCTGGTGGACGGTTCCCTTGTGCGGCACCATCCCCTCGATCCCTTCCGGGACCAGCTTCGAGAGGCTGCCGCCCCCTTCTTGAAAATACCGCTCGGCGCTGCCGCGGGCCATCGCGGAGAGCGAGCCCATGCCGCGGTAGGCTTTGTAGGTGCGCCCTTGGTAGAGGATCGTCTCGCCCGGGCTCTCTTCGGTGCCGGCCAGCAGCGAACCGATCATCACCGAATGGGCGCCCGCCGCGAGAGCCTTGGTGAGGTCGCCGGAGAACTTGATTCCGCCGTCCGCAATGATCGGGATGCCCTTCTCTTCGGCCGCCCGGGCGCAATCTTGGATGGCGGTCACTTGCGGCACACCGGCGCCGGTGACGATCCGCGTGGTGCAGATGCTCCCCGGGCCGATACCCACCTTCACCGCGTCCACCCCGCGCTCGATCAGCGCCCGGGTTCCTTCGGTGGTCGCGACGTTGCCCACCACCAGCTGGACTTCCGGGAACTTTTCGCGCAGCTTGGCCGCCGCGTCGAGCACCCCTTGGCTGTGCGCATGGGAGGAGTCGAGTACCAGCAGGTCCGCCTTCGCCTTGACCAGCGCCGCGGCGCGCTCCAGATAGTCGCCCGAGGAGCCGACCGCGGCTCCCACGCGCAGCCGCCCGAGTTCGTCTTTGCAGGCGGACGGGTACTGCATCATCTTCTGGATGTCCTTGACCGTAATCAGGCCCTTCAAGTTACCGGCGGGATCGACCACCAGGAGCTTCTCGATTCGATGGCGATGGAGGAGCGTTTTCGCCTGTTCGAGCGTTGTCCCTTCCGGCACCGTGATCAGGTTCTCGCGGGTCATCAAGTCGCCTATCCGGCGGTCGAGATCCTCCTCGAAGCGAAGGTCACGGTTGGTCAGGATGCCCACCAGGTGCCCGGCCGAATTGGTCACCGGCACGCCCGAGATCTTGAAATGGGCCATCAAGGTATGGGCGTCGCGGATCGACTGGTCGGGGCCGATCGTGACCGGATCGACGATCATGCCCGCTTCCGAGCGCTTGACCTTGTCGACCTCTTCGGCCTGCATTTCGACCGTCAGGTTCTTATGGATGACGCCGAGGCCACCTTCTTGCGCGAGGGCGATCGCCAGGCGCGACTCGGTGACCGTATCCATCGCGGCCGAGAGGATCGGGATGTTGAGCGAGATGCCGCGGCAGATCTGCGTGCGGAGATCGACGTCGTTGGGGTGGGTGGTCGACAGGCCCGGAACGAGCGAGATGTCGTCGAAGGTGAGCGCCAGCCTGGGTTCTTCCGAGAACATGCGAGTTTTTAGCTCCGGACTTCTGGGAACGGCGGCAGGAGGGCACCTGCCGCCGCGGGTTGGGTGGACAGGATAGCAGAGGCCTCCCGGTCACCAGCCGAGCGCGCCCTTGAGCGCCTGGAGCCCGAAAGCGTGGCCGAGGGCGAGGGCGGGGAGGCCGAGGAATAGAACCGCGAGACGGAGGGCGATCTTCCGCTCGGAGGAAAGTCCCCAGAGCAGCAGGAAACCGACGCTGAGCGTCGGATAGCCGACCAGGGCGATCCAGGGCACGCCGAGCGTCGAGCGCGTCCCCTCCTGCCAGCGCGCCATTCCGATCCGGGCGAGGAACGGCTCGTAGAAACCGACCAACGCGATCATGAACAGCGCCACCGCGCCGAGCGCCCGGGCCGAAGGAATGCGGCCGCCGATCGGTTCGCCGGTCGTCTCTTCGGCGAAGACCAGGGCGGCATAGATGCTGAAGCCCCAGATGATCGTCGCGATCAGCGGCGCCCGTCCGAGGTTCAAGGTGAGCGGCGCGAAGTCGTAGAGCAACGAGCGGATCGCCACCGCGTTTTCCCGCAGTAGGCCGAGCAGGAAGAGGGCTGCGAGCAACGCCACGCCGGAGCGCCGCCCACGGGTCCGAGCGGCATGTATCAGCACGCACAAGAACGCGCCGAGGGTGAATAGCTCGATGAACAGATGCATCGTCAAGAGCGGCGGGCCGGACGAAGGAAGACCCAGGCGAGGAGGACCGCCAGTGGGATCTTCGGCGGCCAGAGCCAGGTGCCGTAGCGCAGCGGTTCGAGGATCGAAGCGATCGCGAGCATCGAAGCGAGCAGGATCAGGGGCAGGAGACGGAAGCCTCGACCGGCGGCCGAGATCGCCGGTGCGTCGGGACGGTTGGGCTCGCTCATCTCCGAATCAGTCCGCCTCCGGCTCGGCCGCCCAGCGGCGCAGCAGGGCGGCGAGAATCGCGGTGATCACCAGGAAACCGCAAAGGCAGCCGACCATGAAGATCGGCTGGCCGATTTCGGTCGGCATGCGGATGCCGAGGACGCTGCCGAAACCGGCGAGGATGCCCAAACCCAGCGCGATCTCCAGCGGTCGCCCCGGCTGCGACGGCAGGTTTCGCCACCGTTGCTCCAGAAAGAGCAGCAGGGCTCCTCCGGCCAGGGCCGCCGCCGCGTGGACGATGAGCCATGGGGCGAACCCCGATCCTCCCGCCTGCAGGTACTGAGGGACGACCGAAAGTGCGCCGAATCCGGCATCGATCGCGTACCCGGCGAGCGCGACGGCGAGAAGGGCGAGCGGCAGCCGATCGCCGCGGTTCCGGCGGGCCAGCGCGGCGGCGCAACCGGCCGCGGCGAGAGATTGGCCCGCGGCGAAGACGTGGGGAATCACGCCGCCGGTATTGAGCGTAAAGAGCGAATCTTCGGGCAGCAGGCCGCCTAGTACCGCAACCAGAACGTCGACGGCGACCAGGATGCGGATCGCGTGGCCTGAAAGGCCCGCGGGGAGCGCCAGACCGAGGCCGCGCCGCCGCTCCCGGGTAAACCAGCCAAGGCTGAGCGCTTGGGCGATCGGCACCGCCACCATCGACAGGACGGCGATCTCGCCGCGGTCGATGCGGCCGGCAACGATCGTCGAGATCGCCGCCGTCGCCGCCCAATAGGCGCCGAGCAGGGCGAGCCAGAGATAGAGAAGGCGGCGCACGGTTGGGGATGCTACAGTTTTCAAAGCGATAGATCCGATTTGAGGAAAAACCTCGCGTAGTTCTATGGAGGAAGATTTCATGAAATCAAGATGGATGCGCAGTCTCTTTCTCGTAGCGACGCTCATCGTGGCGACTTTGCCGGCCTTCGGCCTTCAGCGTGATGACGACGCGGCTGCTTGTGCAGCCTGTGGAGCCTTAGGCGGAGGAGTCATCTTTTTTGTTGTTGCGTTGATTGCCCTCAATATAGCGCTTCTTGTATGGGTAGCCCGTGACGCCAAAAGCCGGGGCATGGACAGTTCGGTGGTCTGGATGGTCTTGGTCATGCTGACTGGGGTTATCGGGCTGGTCATCTATGTGCTCTCGCGTCCTCAAGGTAACCTCGTCAAGTGTGCCCACTGCGGAAATAGCCGTCTCCAGGCCAGCGCTAAATGCCCACATTGCGGGAATGTCTAAGGAGGCCCGAAACCTACCTTTGGGCCGTCGCCATTTTTGTGATTGGGACCGCTTTTGACGTATCCCGGGTTCCCAAGGAGCAAATCTCGGGAAGGCTCTTCGTGGCGTCGGTTCACCTCTATCAGGAGTGGGGACGTCCCCTGATCGTGGATCGCATCGTCTGTCGTTATCGGCCTTCTTGTTCGGAATTCGCGGTCTCAGCAGTGCAACGCTTTGGCATCGTCAGAGGCCTGAAGCTCTCGGCTTCGCGGATCCATTCATGCACGCGAAAAATCCCTTTGGGCACATGGGATCCCGTGCCTATCCGTTGACACCGAGAATCGCGACGTAACTCGAGTTAGACTTGGGAGGCTCCAGGGCATCATTCTGGTGCAGGAGATCCTCCGATGCGCGTCCGAAGTTTTTTCTTTGCAGTCGTAGTTAGCGTCTCCTTCCTGATTCCTATCCCTGCCGCGGCGTGGGACGTCCGCCGCGACGCCTCGGCCGCCGATTTTCACGACTTTTCACGCCGTTTCGCCTCGGCCGCCTACGCCTACCCCGGCCATCCGGCCAAGGCGCTCGGGATCACCGGCTTCGAGGCGTATGCCGAGGCGTCGTACGACAGCGGTTTCGATGAAGAGCCGTTCTTTGCCGGCGCGGTCGACGGCGACCTAGACGGCGGTTTTCTCTCGATCGCCCGGGTCGGAATCCGCAAGGGACTCCCCGGGCACGTCGACCTCGGCGTCTCGCTCGCCGAGGCGATCGGCACCGATCTCCGCCTGGCGACCGCCGAGATCCAATGGGCGTTCTTGGACGGCGGTGCGGTCTCGCCGGCCGCGGCGCTCCGGATCACCGCGACCCGCAGCCAGGGGGGCGACGCCTTCACGCTCGATCAGGCCGGAGTCGAGGTGCTCGTGAGCAAAGGCTTTCCCCTGCTCACCCCGTACATCGGCGGCGGAGTGATCGCCAGCCGGGCGCGGCTCGATCGGTTGGACGGCCTCTCTGATCTTTCCGAAACGCACACCCAGCCGATCGCCTACGCAGGGGTCCGCTTGAGCCTCTTGATCCCCAAGATCACCGCCGAGATCCAACGCGGCGAAACCACTCAATACGCGCTGCGCGTGGCGCTCGGGTTTTAGGATCCATCCATGATCGACCTGCGTTCCGACACCGTGACCCGGCCCGATGCGGAGATGCGCCGGGCGATGGCCGAAGCCGAAGTAGGCGACGACGTGTGGGGCGAAGACCCCACGGTGGCTCGACTCGAAGCGGAGTCGGCCGAGGTGCTCGGCTTCGAGGCCTCGCTCTTCGTCCCCTCCGGCACGATGGGCAACCAGATCGCGCTGCATCTCCACTCTCGCCCCGGGCGCGAGGTGATCTGCGAGGGCTCGGCGCATATCTACGAGTTCGAGATGGGGGCGATGGCGGTGATCTCCGGGTTGACCCCACGCCTTTTGCCCACGGCAGACGGTCTGATCCGCCCCGAACAGGTGAGAGCAGCGTTCCGTCCGACGGGTGGCTTTACCACCCCTACCGGACTGCTGGCGATCGAAAACTCGCACAACGTCGGGGGCGGCAGCGTCTACGACCGGCCGCGGCTCGACGCGCTGCTCGCGGTGGCGGCAGAACTCAAACTGCCGGTCCATCTCGACGGCGCGCGGATCTTCAATGCCGCCGTGGCGCTGGGCACCACGGCGGCCGAGCTGGCCCGGGGCTTCGATTCGGTGATGTTCTGCCTGTCCAAAGGGCTCGGCGCGCCGGTCGGCTCGATGCTCTGCGGCTCGCGCGATTTCATCGCCGCGGGCAAAAACGTCCGGAAGATGCTCGGCGGCGGCATGCGCCAGTCCGGCATCCTCGCCGCGGCGGGCCTGCTCGCGCTGCATCAAGGTCCCGGTCGCTTGGCGACGGACCATGCCCACGCCAGGCGGCTCGCCGAGGTGCTGGCGGAGCTTCCAGGGGTCGATCTCGATCTCTCGCGGGTGCGCACCAACATCCTCGTCTTCCGGGTTGGCGCCGGAGTCTCAGGGTCGCTCGACGAGGTCCCTACCGGGCCGGCCGCTACCTTCCTCGCCCGGTTGAAAGATCGCGGCATCCTCGGCAGCCAATTCGGCCCCGACAAGGTGCGCCTGGTCACTCATCGGGACGTGCGCCCCGCGGACGTCGATCGCGCGGTGGAGGCGTTGCGAGGAATGGGTGAGAAAGCATAGAGAAGCGTAAACTCAGCGGGTGCTTCCGCTGGGCGCGCGCTTGTGGTGCGGGGCTGTCGGGTTCTTCGGGCATCCGCCGTACAATCCAACCCCGTGCCCGCCCCCGCCGCCCCGCCGACCGCCGAACACCTTTTCGCCCCCCTCACTCGCGAACGGCTGGTCGAGGTGGGCCGGGCGCTGGGGGTTGCCGTTCCTGGGTCGGCCAAGAAGGAGCGGCAGGTGGAGGTGCTCGTCGCGCGGGAGGTGGTGTTTTCTCGGTTGCTCGATCTGCTGCATCGCGATGAGTTGAAGGCGGCGTGCCGGGAGTTGGGTTTGGACGATTCCGGGCGGGCGCGGGGGGAGCTGGTGCGCCGGCTGCTCCTGGCGCGGGGGGAGGAGGGGGCGGCCGTCTCGGCGTTTGCTCGCGGTGGGGACGAGGGCGATCTGCCGCGGCCGGGGGATGTCGTGCGGGTGCGCCATCGCGAGTATCTGGTGGAAGCCGTCGTGCCGCCCGCGGTGGCCGCCGGGGCCGCAGCGGCCTCTTCCGCCGTGTCGGCCCATCGGGTGCGGATGGTCGGCCTTGACGACGACGCGCAGGGTCGCGCGCTCGAAGTGTTGTGGGAGCTGGAGCTGGGCGCGCGGGTGGTCGATCCGGAGCGGCAAGGGCTCGGGGTGCCGGGCGCGCTCGATCCGCCGCGACGGTTCGGGGCGTACCTCTCTACCCTGCGCTGGCATGGCGTCACCGCGACCGACGCGCGTTTGCTCCAGGCGCCGTTCCGCGCCGGGATTCGGATCAAAACCCACCAGCTGGTGCCGCTCGAACGGGCGCTCGAACTGCCGCGCGCGAACCTGTTCATTGCCGACGACGTGGGGCTCGGCAAGACGATCGAAGCCGGGCTGATCCTCCAAGAGCTGCGGCTGCGCCAGCGGGTCGATCTGGTCCTGGTCGCCTGCCCGGCCGCGATCTGCCGCCAGTGGCAGGACGAGCTGTGGAAGCGCTTCGGCCTCTGGTTCGAGATCATGGGGCGTGAGCTGATCGCCCGCCGCCGGCAGGAGAGCGGCTATGGCGTAAACCCCTGGGCCACCCACGACCGGTTCATCGTCTCGCACTCGCTCCTGCGCCGGCCGGAGATTCGCGAGCCGCTTCTTCATCATCTCGGCGAGCGGGCGGGCAAGAGCCTGTTGATCCTCGATGAGGCGCACGTCGCGGCCCCGTCCGGCGCCGGGCGCTACGCCGTCGATTCGCAGATCACCGACGTGGTGCGGCAGGTCGCCGCCCGGTTCGAAAACCGCTTGTTCCTTTCGGCCACCCCGCACAACGGCCATTCGAACAGCTTCTCGGCCCTGCTCGAAATTCTCGATCCCCAACGCTTCATTCGCGGTGTGCCGGTCTCGCCCGCGGAGCGCGACCGGGTGATGGTGCGGCGTTTGAAGAGCGACCTTCAAGCGATCGGCTGCGAGGAGTTCCCGGTCCGCCACGTCGTGCGGATCGAGCTGCGTTCCGAGGCGGGGGTCTGGAGCGAGAGCACCTCCGACACGGCGGACCCGGCGGCTCGGGCGAACTCCGACCGCGAGACGCAGAGCCTCGGCCGCGCCGAGCCGTTCGAACTCGACCTGGCCGAGCGGCTCCAAGCGTACTCGGCCCTCCTTCCCTCTGGCCGCCGCGGGCGGCTGCTGCGCGTGCGCTTGCAGCAACGGCTGCTGTCGAGCGTCGAAGCGTTGTTCCGTACGCTCTCGGTCCACGCCCGAAACCTTGCGAAAGAAAAACCGCCTTTGGAAGAATCGCCCGCGCCGGCCGATCTCGGTGATCTCGATCAGAGCGCTCTGCCTTTCGATCCGCTCGACACCCCCGATTCCCTCGACGAACCGGACGACGACGACCTCGCGGCGCGCGAGGACGAAGCGGTCGCTGCCGCCACGCGAGCGCTGCCGACGCCCGCCCGCGGCGCCCTCGACGAGCTGCTCCGGCTCGCCGCCAAGGCCCGCGACCTCCCGGACGCCAAAGCGCGCAGCCTCGTCGCCTGGATCGCCGCGTCGCTCTGCCCGGCGGTCCGCCTGGGCGGCGCCGCCGACGGGGCCTCTCGCGAGTCCCGCGAGTGGAACGGCCGGCGGGTGATCGTCTTCACCGAGTTCGTGGACACGCTGCGCTATCTCGAACGGATCTTGACCACCGCGTTCGAGGGCACCGAGCGCGGGCCGGAGCGCCTGTTGATCTTCCGCGGCGGCATGGACGACGCGCGGCGCGACGAGATCCAGCGCGCCTGGAACGCTCCACCGTCAGAGCACCCGGCGCGGATTCTCCTCGCCACCGACGCCGCGCGCGAGGGGGTGAACCTCCAAGGCGCCTGCGCCGACCTGTTCCATTACGACGTGCCGTGGAACCCCGCCCGCCTGGAGCAGCGGAACGGCCGCATCGACCGCACGCTCCAAAAAGAGGAAGACGTCTACTGCCGCTACTTCGTCTACCCCCAGCGCCCCGAGGACCGCGTACTCGACGCCCTGGTGCGCAAAGTCGACGTCATCCGCCGCGAGGTCGGCTCCCTCGGCACCGTCCTGCTCGACCGGATCGAACAATCGCTCCAAGAAGGCCTCACCGATCCAGATGCCACGCTCGACCGCTTGGAGAGCGACGGGGTCGTGAGCGCCGTTCCCGGAAGCCCCAGCCGCTCAGCTCGCGCTGTTCCTGATAGGGGTAGGGAGAGCCGGTTGAGTTCCCGGCCCCCCCTCCCTCCGAACCGGACGTGCGGATCTCCCGCATCCGGCTCTCCGGTTGGTGGTTTTACCTCCGAGAGGACTGACGGGCCTGGGCAAAGGCTGCGGTGAAGGAGTACAGCCCCTGCTCAGCAAAGAAGGCATTGGGCCAGCGGTTGTGGTCCTTTCCTCGGGATCGTCCTTTGCGCTTGTGACGATGGCGCAAGATGCTGCGTAGCCGCATCCGGATCCACTTGTCCAGCGGCGCGAGGTACGACGGTAGGCTGTGTTTGAAATATTCAAACCAGCCCCTTTGGATCGGTACCAGCTCGGAAATGATCCGCTGGAGGCTGTGCCCGTTGGCGCGCTTGGTCTTCGCTCGAATCTTGTCCTTGAGCTTCCTCAGACTCTTCCTGCTGGGCCAGCGATAGCCCCGCTCGAGGTGGTAACCCAAGAAATCGAAGCCGCCTCGCTGGGTGGCGTCGACGATCCGGGTCTTCTCCGGGTGCAGCCGCAATCCTGCCGTGGCTGTCCAGGACTCGACCTCGGCCAGTGCGCTTTGGGCTTCAGAGGGCGTACGGCACAAGATCACAAAGTCGTCGGCGTACCGCACCATCTCGTAGCCGAGTTGCGCCATTCGATGGTCCAGAGGGTCGAGGTAGATGTTGGACAGCAGAGGGCTGATCACCGCTCCTTGCGGGGTTCCCCGTTCCGGAATCCAGTGTTTCGCACTCTCCATCACCTCCTGCCCGAGAAGCGCTTCGAGCAGGGACAGGACCTTACTGTCCGAGATTTTGCTTCTCACCCGCTCCATCAGCGGCGGACGAGGGATCGTGTCGTAGTAGCTCTGCAGGTCCGCATCCACCACATGGACGTATCCCGCTTTGAGTAGCTGGGCTACTCGCCGCAGGGCGTCCTTGGCGCTCCTCTCCGGTCGAAACCCGTAGCTCTGGGCTGCGAAGTCTCGCTCGAAGATCGGCTCCAATACGTTGCGGAGTGCGGCCTGTACCACCCGGTCTCGAACCGTTGGAATCCCCAGAGGGCGCTTTTCCTTGCTCCCTGGCTTTTCGATCCACACCCGCCGGACTGCCTGAGGGATGTAGCTCCCCTCCACCAGCGACTCCGACAGGCGTTGCAGGTTCTCCTCCAGGCGGGCCCCAAACATCCCGATCGTCACGCGGTCGACTCCGGCGCTCCCTTTGTTGCGCTTCACTTGCGTGAAGGCCGACGCCAGGTTGCGTTGCGAAGAGACCTTGTCGATCAGGCTGAACCACTTGCCTCCTTTGACCCCCATTTCGAGGGCCGTCAGCATGCGCTCGGTCCAAACGCTCGGTTCCACCCAGGACCATCGGTCCTGAGTTTCTCCGGCTTGCGTAGCCCTTGCGGGCACTCCCGCCGGTTCGGTTTCCGCTCGTTCGTCCCTCACGTATCCACCTTCCTGCCCCCCTTAGCTCCACGCCCATTACGGCGCTTCCTCGCTACTATGGGGGCTCTGACTCCTCGGGGGGCTCCTTTTCCCTCACCCGAGGTCTCCCCGCTTCACGTCACTCGTCCCTATGAGACCGTTCTGCCTCCAACCACCCCATGCACCCCATCGTCGCTTTCGCACGCTACCCCTCAGCGCGATGGACTTCCCCGTAGGGTCCGGGCTTCGCCATTGTTCCGCTGGCTCGCCGTAGCATCAGGCCGAATCGAGTTCGTCATTCTGCGGACCGGTCTCTCACCTCCAGTTGCTCCCCACCCCGCCTCACGGCGACGCAGTTTCCTTTGGTTTCGGGCCGGAGAGCGTCTGCCCGAAGAGGACTTGCACCTCTCTGAACGAGTGCGCTCACGGGCGCACGGAACGCCGAGCACCAGCTCGGCCCACGCAGCGCCCTCATCCAAGAAGAGCTGGAAACCACCCGCGAGCACCGCAACCTCGAACGCCAGATCGACCGCGTCGGCAAGCTCCTCGACCGGTCGCGCGCCGAGAGCGGCTTCCGCCCCGACCTGCTCCGCCGCGCGCTCGACGAAGCGCTCACCCTCGACGGCCGTGAACCTCTCGCCGCTTCCCCTTCCGCCGCCCACCCAGGCGAGTACCGCCTGCCGCCGCTCCCCGAATCGTGGACCGGCACGCTCGATGCGCTCCGCCCGCCGCGCGGGCGCGACGAGCCACTCACCGCCTGGCACCGCCGGCCGCCGCGCTCGGTGGTGTTCGAGGCGCCCGAGGGGATGACCGAAGAGGTCGTCCATCTCCACCTCGAACACCCGCTGGTCGCGCGCCTGCTCTCGCGCTTTCGCGATCCCGGCTTCGCCGCCGAAAGGCTCTCCCGCGTCACCGCGCTTGCCGATCCGGAGAGCGCCCGGGTCCATGCGGTGGCGTTCCGGCGGCTGTCGCTGTTCGGCACCGGGGCCGCGCGGCTGCACGACCGGCTGGTCGCTGTCGCCGCGGCGCTCCCCGAGCTGCCGACCGCGGGGATCGCTGCCGGGGACGTCGCCCTCGAACCGCTCGAAGGGGCGGCGGAGGAGCGGCTGATCGAGCGCCTCTGGCGCCGGCTGGAATTGGACGGGAAGGGTGAAGACCTCCCCGCCGCCGTGCGATCCCGCCTGGTCGCCGCCGCGGCCCCCACCTTTGCCGCGCTCTGGCGCCCGCTCGAAGAAGAGGCGGACGGCCTGGCGCACCGGGCCGAAGAGCAACTCGCGGCCCGCGGCCGGAAGGAGGCGCACGACCTCCAGCAGATCCTCGCCGACCAGAGGCTCGCGCTCGAACGGCAGGTCAACCGCCAGCTGGAGATCGAGTTCACCGCCGCGGAACGCGACCAGCGCCGCCAGTGGGAAGACGACCGCCGCCACATGCAAGACCGCCTGAAAGCGAACGATCGCGAACAGGAGACCGAACCCGCCGCGCTCGAAGCGCTCTACCGCGTCCGCCTCCGCCGGATCTCGCCGGTGGGGCTGGTCTTCCTCTGGCCGGCGGGGCGGTGAAAATCGTGGGCAACCCAACCTTTTCCCGTCAGGATTCCTGGGACCGCCGGCGTCCCCGCCGGCCCTGTCGAGGCGCCAGCGTTCGGCGCTACGAATGCCGCCGAGACGGCGGCGGTCCCAGGAATCCTTCCCGGATCGGGATTGCCCAGGGGGCTCGTCCGTGACCTACCCCCGCCG
>JBBRUC010000116.1:0-18637 GCA_038248205.1 Thermoanaerobaculia bacterium | reverse complement strand
GGTACGCCGATCCTCGCCTACGACCTGATCAATCTCGCCGAGATCGCCGCCGCAAGCCAGGACTCGGCGGCGACGCGCTCGCGGACCCTCGAGGCGCTCGGCATCGTCTCGGATCTGCCGGAGACTCTCGACTCGGCGGCCACCTTTCGGCGCGCTCCGGCCCTGCTACTCGACCTCGGAAGTCCGGCGGATCTGCGCCGGGCCGAAGCGTCGCTCCGCCGCGCGCTCGCGATCTATGCCGGGGTCGCCCCCGGCACCGCCGAAGAGGTGGACGCGCTCGGCCTGCTCGGCCGCTTGGAGCGCCGCCTCGGCCGCACCGCCTCGGCCGACCGAAGCTTCTCCCAAGCGCTCGACGCGCTCGATCGCAGCGTCCGGCGCCTCGGCGGTTCCGACCTCGATGAGGCGCGCTTCCGGGCTCAGTTCGCTCTGATCTATCAAGAGGCGATCGAGTTGCAGGTCGAACTCGATCGACCGGGCGAGGCGTACCGGACGCTGGAGCGCTTCCGCGCCCGGAGCCTCCTCGATCTTTTAGGCCAGCGCGACCTTGCGCCCCCCGCCGAGCTGCCCGCGGCGCTGGTGGAGAATACGCGCCGGATCGAGGCCGAACTCGCGCGGCTCGAAGGCGAGATCGGGGCGCTCGATCTGCGCACCGAATCGACCCAGATCAACGAGTTGATCGCCCGCCGCGCCCGCGTGTTCGGCGAGCGCGAGAGCCTGCGGGCGCAAGTTCGGCGGGTCTCGCCACGCTATGCCGCGCTCGCCGCCCCGGTGCCGCTCGACCTGCCCGGCGCCCGCAAGACGCTCGCGCCGGGCGAGGTCGGGCTCGCCTTCTCGGTCGGCGAGCGGCGCACCACGCTGTTCGCCCTGTTGCCTGAAGGGTTTGCCGGCGCCCCCGCCCTCGGAGTCGTCGTGGCCACGCTGCCGATCGGCAGATCGGCGCTCGCCCGCGAGGTTTCGGTCTTCCGCAGCCTGGTGCTCGCGGGCCATGGCACTCCGGACGATCGGGCGGTGCGCGCGGCGGGTGGCCGCTTCTATTCCATCCTTCTCGCTCCCGTCGCCCGCTGGCTCGAACGGGCGGAACGGTTGCGCATCTCGGCCGACGGTCCGCTCGCCGGCCTGCCGTTCGCAGCGCTTGGGATTCCCGCGCCCGCCGGATCGGCCGGTGCGCGGTCGAGCCTTTATCTCGCGGAGCGATGGCCGATTTCGACCGTGGTGTCGGCGACCCTCGCCGCCGAACTCGGTCGAATGCGCGGAGAAAAGCCCGCGGCCGAGGCGCTGGTGGCCTTCGGCGATCCTCTCTACCCGGGTACCGACGGCACGGCCGAGAACCGCGGGCCGCGCCCTTCGGTCCGCTTTCGCTCGGGGCTCGAACCGCTGCCCGCGAGCCGTGGCGAGGTTGAAAAGGTGGCCGGCTTGTTTCACCCCGCGCGATCCTTTCTCGGCGAAGAGGCGACCGAGGCCCGTTTTCTCGCCGAAGCGCCGAAGGGGAGCATCGTCCACTTCGCCGGCCACGCGCTGCTCGATCCGCGCTTTCCGCTCGATTCCGCGCTCGCTTTGAGCCCGCCTTCGCGGCCGGGTCGCCCGGGCGACGACGGCCTGCTTCAAGCGTGGGAGATTTTCGAGCGATTGCGGCTATCGGCCGATCTGGTGACGCTTTCGGCCTGCGAGACCGCGCTCGGTACCGAGGCGGAAGGGGAAGGACTGCTCGGACTCACCCGGGCGTTCCACTACGCCGGAGCGCGCACGGTGCTTTCTTCCCTCTGGTCGGTTTCCGACCGCTCGACCGCCGAGCTGATGCGGCGCTTCTACACCCATCTCGAAGCCGGCGAACCGAAAGACCTGGCGCTCGCGGTGGCGCAGCGGGAAATGATCGTCGGCAGCTATCACCATCCCTATCACTGGGCGGCTTTTCAGCTCGACGGCGACTGGCGATGAAGATCTACCGACGCGCGTTGGCCGGCGTTCTGCTCTCGGCCCTGTCGGCCTGCCGGCCGGCGCCCCCCTCCTCGCCTGACGGGGCGGTGATCGTCGCCGAGGTTCTGCCCGGGGGGACCGGCGAACTGGTTGGTCTACGCCCAGGCGACCGGATTGTCGCGCTGCGCCGCGCGAGCGCGCCGCCGACGAATCCGCAAGGCGCCGAGCTTCATCCGACCTCCTGTCTGGCCTTCGCCCAGTTCGAGATCGAGCAAGGGCCGCGCGGGCCGGTCGAGATCGATGTCGAACGGGGCGGCGCGACGACCGGCGAGGGAACCGAGCGGCGGACCTTCGTGCTGGCCGCCGACGACTGGCGGCTCCGTCTGGGCACCGAACGCTCGGCCACCGCCGCGGCCAAGGCTTGGGACCGGCTTCGCCGGGCGTCGGTGCGCGCCGACGCCCACGAGATCGCGCCGGCTGAAATCGATTTCGCAGCGGCCGAGCGCTTTGCCCTCGCGCAGCACGACGAGCGTTTTGTCGCCCTGATCCGCCAGATTCGAGCCAATGCCCGGATCGAGGCGCTCGACCTGCCCGGGGCGCTCGCCGATATCGAGTCGGCGATCGCGATCCGGCAGAAGACCGAACCGGGCAGCCTGGCGCTGGCGCAGAGCTGGGCGGTGCGCGGCCGATTGGCCAATCGGCGGGAAGATTTCGCCGCCGCAAACGACGCTCTCCAACGGGCTCGCAAGATCCAGACGGCCCAGGCCCCGGGCAGTCTGGCGCTCGCCAATACCGAGAATTCGCTCGGCACCGCGTCGGCGATTCGGGGCGACGCCGAGGCCGCCTTTCCCCACTACGCCGCCGCTCTCGCCATCACGGAGCGAAAGATTCCCGAAGGGCGATTGAATGCCGCCCTCCTGGTGAACCTCGGCACCGTCGCTTGGATGCGCAGTCGCCTCGACCTGGCGGAGCGCTACGAGCGCCGGGCGCTCACCCTTTGGCAGCGGATCGAGCCCCAGTCCGAACGGGTGTCGGCCACCCTGCTCAGCTTGGCCAACATCGCCCGCGATCGCGGCGACCTCGACCGCTCCGACGAGCTGCTGCGCGCCTTGCTGGACAACAGCCGGGCGATCGGTACGCAGACCCAGTCGACCGCGGGAGCGCTCACCGGCCTCGGCCTTCTCGCCGAAAATCGCGGCAACTTTGCCGAGGCGGAGGCCCGCCAACTGGAGGCGCTCGCAATCTACACCCGCCTTTCGCCGGAGGGCGCGTCGGTCGCGCTCACCTTCACCAATCTGGCCACGGTGGCCAATGCCCGGGGCGCGTGGGAGCGCGCCGAAGGCTACGCCGCCCGGGCGCTCGCCCTGCATGAGAAGAGCGTTCCCGGCTCGCCGATCCTCGCTTTCGACCTGATCAACCTCGCCGAGATCGCCAAGGCGCGCAAAGATGCGGCGACCGCCCGGGCTCGAATCGCCCAGGCGTTCCGGATCGTCGATCGGCTCCCCCTCACTCTGGACGCCGCGGAATCGCTCCGCCACGGCTCGTCTCTCCTGTTCGAGCTGGGAAGCCAAGCGGATCTTCGGCTCGCCCAAGCGCCGCTCGAACGGGCGCTCGCGCTGTACCGGCGGGTGGCTCCCGGCACCGCCGAAGAAGCGGAAGCTCTCGGTCTCCTCGGTCGCTTGGAGCGCCGCCGGGGGAAAACCGCCGACGCCGACACGCATCTGACGCAAGCGCTCGAAGCGCTCGACCGGAGCGTCCGCAATTTGGGGGGCTCTGACCTCGACCAGGCGCGCTTTCGCGCCCAATTCGCCCTCATCTACCAAGAAGCGATCGAGCTGCAGATCGAAATCGGCAAGCCGGAACGGGCCTATCAGACCCTGGAACGGTTCCGCGCCCGAAGTTTGCTCGATCTCTTGAGCGAGCGCGATCTCGCGCCGCCCGCCGAACTCCCTGCCGCCCTGGCCGAGGAAGTCCGCACGATCGACGCACAACTCTCCGGCTTCGAACAGGAGATCGCCATGCTCGATCCGGCGACCGATGCGGGAAAGATCGAGGCGTCGATCGCCCGGCGCGCGCGGGTCTTCGGCGAGCGCGAGAACCTGCGCGCCAAAATTCGTCGGATCTCACCGCGCTATGCGGCGCTCGCCGCGCCGCAACCGCTCGACCTGGCCGCCGCCCGCCGCACCCTCGCCCCGGGCGAAATCGGTCTCTCCTTCTCAGTCGGCGCCAAGAGAACGATTCTGTTCGTGGTGATGCCGGAAGGTCAGCCCGGAGCCCCCGCCTCGGGCCTCGCGGTGCATTCCCTTCCGCTCGGCCGCGAAGCGCTGGGCCGAGAAGTGGCGGCCTTCCGCGGCCTCGTGCTCGGCGGGTCGACGCTCCCCGACGAGCGGGCGTTGCGCTCTCGCGGCGCCCGGCTTTTCGAGCTGCTCCTCTCCCCCGCCACCCCTTGGATCGAGCGCGCCGAACGACTGCGCATCTCCGCGGACGGCCCGCTCGCCGCACTCCCCTTCGCGGCGCTCGTCGCCCCGGGTGCTTCAGGCACCCAAACGGCTCGAAATGCCGTGTATCTGGCGGAGCGCTGGCCCACTTCGACCGTGGTCTCGGCGACCCTCGCCGCCGAACTCGGCCGGATGCGCGACAAAGAGCCCGCGGGAAAGACCCTGGTGGCCTTCGGCGATCCGCTCTACTCGACCCTGCGCGCCGCCGCGGAAACCCGGGGGACGCGCCCCGCGACCCGCTTCCGCCTGGGTCTTGCCCCTCTCCCCGCGAGCCGCGCCGAAGTGCAAGGGGTCGCCGGCCTGTTCCGGCCCGCCCTGTCGTTTCTCGGTGCCGACGCGACCGAAGCCCGTTTTCTCGCCGAAGCCCCGAAAGGGAACATCGTCCATTTCGCCGGCCATGCGCTGCTCGATCCGCGCTTCCCGCTCGATTCCGCGCTCGCGTTGAGCCCGCCCGCGCGGCCGGGTCGCCCGGGCGACGACGGCCTGCTCCAAGCCTGGGAGATTTTCGAGCGCCTGCGGCTGTCGGCCGATCTGGTGACGCTCTCGGCCTGCGAGACCGCGCTCGGCACCGAAACGCAAGGCGAAGGGCTGCTCGGGCTCACCCGCGCCTTCCACTACGCCGGAGCACGCACCGTGCTCTCCTCCCTCTGGCCGGTCTCCGACCGCTCGACCGCCGAACTGATGCGGCGCTTTTACACCCACCTAGGAGCCGGCGAGCCGAAAGACCTGGCGCTCGCGACGGCGCAGCGCGAGATGATCGCGAGTGGCTATCGCCATCCCTATCACTGGGCGGCTTTCCAGCTCGATGGCGACTGGCGATGAGCGACGCAGCGACGAACCTGCCGCGCCAAACCACGAGTCTTCCAGCCAAACCACGCAGATTGGGCGACCAAACCACACGAAGCCACGCCAAACGACTCAAAATGCCCCAAAACGGGCGCGAAACCACACAGAAAACCCCTCGCGCCACCGAGAAAACCCCTCGCGCCACACAGATGCACGGTTGCGCGACCAACCGAGGGGGTCAAGGCGCGCTAGAGAGGCGTAAACCCATCGACAAAATCCCTCGACTCGGTCGGATAGACGCTCGTACGACTGCCGAACGCGTCGTTTGCGCGAGCCGAGCGGTTTTCTGTGTGGCGCAAGGGGTTTTCTCGGTGGTTTGAGGGGTCGGCTGGGTGGCGCAAGCGCTTTTCTCGGTGGTTTAAGGGGTCTTCTCGGTGGCGCGAGCGCTTTTCTCGGTGGCTTCGGTGAATTTCCCGGTGGCGCCAACGGAGGTTTCGGTGGCTGCCGCGAATTCGCCGATCGCTTCACCGTCCGGTTCGGTGACCGGAACGCTCGCCCGGATGGCGAGACGGTTCCGCCCGGCGGTTCGGGCGAATATGCGCCAACCTGCTCGCCTTGACCAGCGCGATCATCTCCCGATGCTGTTCGTCGATCCGCCGTCGCTCGTCGTACTTCCCGGGAAAGCATCGAAGGATTCGAGCAGTAAGGGCGCCAAAGCGGGTTCGGCGCTACGGTGACAGATAGCCTTGACTACTAACTATCGACCAGCATGCACGACTAAGCTAGTATGATCTCCCGTGGTTCAGGACATGGACTGCCGCCAAGGCCCTTGCACCAAGAATTAGAACGGGTGTTGTCTCTCGCGTAACTCAAGTAACTGGGACCGGAGGGCTATGCGGCGGCACTTCGAGCAGATGCTATAAATGAAATATGGAGTCAGGAGTTCAAGAATGAAACTGTCGCTCACGAGCTACGTCGTTATTGGCACGGTTCTGCAACTCGGTACCAGCGCGAACGCCCACGGCGCCGGAGTCTCCTTCTACTCGGTAACACCATGCCGGATCCTCGATACACGCAGCGAGGCGGGGCCCTTCGGCGGACCCGAGATGGCATCCGGCGTGACCCGGAACGTTCATCTGAGCGGGCAATGCGGCATCCCTCCGGAAGCCACCGCCGTTATCGCCAACCTTACGGCAGTATCGCCAACAAGCAATGGACACCTGACTGCCTACCCAGGGGGTGGGGTGTTGCCAAACGCAAGCACGATCAATTTCGGCCCCGGGCAGACTCGCACCAACAATGCAATTATCCCATTAGCGTTAGATGGGACAGGGACGGTTGACGTTAGGTCATTCCTGTTCCCGACGGGCTCGGTGCACCTGGTGCTCGATGTCACCGGCTACTTCGCTCCAGACCCGCTCACGACTCTGAACTCGACAAGTCCGTCCGACCGGGAGGAGGGCGTGGCGCTTAGCCGTGAGAGCATTCTCCGATTTAGCGCTCCCATCGATCCACAGACCGCCAATGCTAGCTCGATCCGGGTCGAAATCGGCGACCAGCCACTCGATCCTCGAATTTACGTCTCGGCCGACCGGCGGTCGATCACGCTTTTCCAAGTAGATCCGCTCCCAGCGGCCGCGACGGTGCGCGTCACAATCGACGGCTCTTTGCTGCGCGATGCGCGCGGCATCAATGTCGATTCCGACGCAGACGGGAGCGAGGGAGGTGCCAAAACGTTCTCGTTTACGACCGTCGATCCCGCGACGATTCCCGGTACGATCGTTTGCGGTCGAGTCGTGGCCTCGGAAGTGGCCGCAGACGACACGGGCAACTCGGTCGATCGGCCTCTTGAGGGAGCAACGATCTCAGTGGACGGATTCGAGTCATTGATGAGAGCGACTACCGATGCCAACGGCAATTTCTGCTTGAACCCTGCTCCGGCGAGCCGATTCTTCGTTCACATCGACGGCAGAACCGCCACGAACGGAATTCCTGTCGGAGGGTATTACCCGACTGTGGGTAAAGCGTGGGAGCCTGATCCGGGTGCTCTTGTCAACATCGGGACAGCTTACTTGCCCTTGGTGGTGCCGGGGACGCTTCAGCCGGTTAGCCCAACAACACCCACGGTCATCCACTTCCCGCCGGCGGTGCTCGCCCTGTTTCCTGGTTTCTCCGACGTTAAGATCACCGTCCCTCCAGGAGCCCTCTTCTACGATGACGGTGCAGCTGGCGGCATGGCAGGGATCGCGCCTGTGCCCCCCAACCGCATTCCTGGTCGCCTTCCCCCAGGCCTCGAATTCCCGATCGTAATCACAGTTCAAACCGACGGCGCGACCAACTTCGACCCCCCGGCGCCAGTCTGCTTTCCAAACCTTCCTGATCCGGTGACGCAGAGTCTTCTCCAGCCTGGTGAGAAGAGCGCCCTTTGGAGCTTCAATCACGACGCTGGCAGATGGGAAACGGCCGGCATGATGACGGTATCGCCGGATGGCACTCTGGTATGCACCGATCCGGGTGTCGGATTGCGGGCGCCCGGGTGGCATGGCGCGCGCCCCGGGAGCAGCGGATCCGGGGGGGGCGCCGGCGACGACGGCGGCTCTTGCCCGGGCTGCGAGAACGATGTCCGCGATCTTGCTGGGGAGGCTGCAGGTTGCATCTTTTCGACTGCACACGACCAGATGGCCGATGCCGCCAACAAGTGGCTTGGATTCGGGATTCCTGTAGTGCAGTGCATGGCAGCGATCGGTGGCTTCATTGGAACAGTCGACACAAATTGCGGGACCTCTGTTAGTGGCCTGTGCAACTGGGGATCGGTCGTCTGGAACGCGGCGACAACTGGTCTGGCTTGCTATCCGGGTCCAATGTCGGCGCTCCTAGGCTATGCAGCTAGTGTCGCCGAGTGCGGCTATGACATTTATCAGGCTAAGCAACATCTCGATGCTTGTCACGGGCTGACTTGTCCTCCAGAGTCGCTCCGCCTTAGCGCTAGAACTCTCGATCGGTCTCGTGTCTCGGCGATTCCCGTCAGCATCTTTGCTGAGCAGCAGGCACTTGCGGACGTTTCGACTGACCTATTCGATGCCGTAAACGGAAACCCTAAGTGGAGTCAGGTTGGCTACTTCCAAGTCGAGGGGTTTTCTGATCGTTTCAGCGAGAGCATGCAGAGCGGGAGTCCTGGCGGTCTGGCGATTACGAGTTCCGAGAAAGCTGACCTTTTGAGTTTTCCTTTGCCAGCACCGCTCACTACCGCTGACGCAAGCGCACTGATCGACCGCTTCAATTTAATCTCGGCCGGTCAGCTACCGCCTACCGAAAGAAGCGAGATCGGCCAGCGTGCGCTCGACGTTATCGAGACGTCGGCTGAATTGCAGTCGCGTGGATGGCAGACTCTCTGGGATGGCTTCTTGCGCGGGCCGGCCGTCGTCGGCAGCATCATTGCAGAACGCCCTCAATCCAAGCGGCTCTTTTATTGGCTGAGGAATCAGTCGAACGACACGGACCTTCGCGGTCGCCTCGGAACAGGGGGCGTCCTGGAAGGACTAGCACTCCGTTCCCGGAACTTTTACCAACTCTCCTACCTGGATCCTCAGACCCTGGGCACAGGCGTGACGGGCTTCTACTCCGGCCCCGATGGAACCAACCTCGAAGTTCCCCGCGTAGCGATCGGGCCCTCTAGATCTCCCGACTCAGATGGTGATGGCCTGTCCGACGAAGGAGAGGTGATCCTTGGCACTAGATTGGACGTCGCCGACACAGATGGTGACGGCCTCGCAGACGGAGCGGAGGTTCTCGCCGGCAGTGATCCCTTTGGCCGCAACATCTCGATCGACGAAGTCGTCACTGGAACCATCAGCAGCCCAGGTGAGATTGACCGCTTCTCGTTCTTCGCTAATGCCGGGCAGACGGTATTCTTCGATCTTCAGAGCGGAGGAAACTTTGGATCCGAATGGCGACTCCTGGATGAACTCGGCCGCCAGGTATTCAGGGCTTCGTTCTCAGGTGATTACGGCTTGGTCACGTTGACCCAAGGAGGTGCATACTTTCTAACTGTCGGAGCGGAAACCAGCACATGGATAGGTGGATACCAGTTCCGAATCTGGAACGTACCTCCCCCCGATACGTTCACGATTTCGATCGGGGATATCGTGTCGGATGGTGTGCCTGGCCCGGGTGCCGGGCGAATTGAAAGCCCTGGGCACAGTGACGTCTACTCGTTCTCTGCGTCTCCTGGCCAGGTCGTGTACTTCGACTTCCTCAGCGGAGGTAGCCTCGCGATCGATTGGACACTGCGAGATGAGACTGGTGCTCAAGTGTTCACCTATCCGTTCCCGCAGGATTTCGGTAACGTGACGCTCACACGCGGTGGCACCTACCGGTTGGACATCGGCCGCAGAGACCGCGACTTCGTCGGGACCTATTCGTTTCGCCTCTGGGACGTGCCGCCTCCCGACACGTTTGCGATTTCGATTGGCGATGTCGTGTCGGACGGTGTGCCCGGCCCGGGTGCCGGGCGGATCGAGTCTCCGGGCGTTAAGGACATCTACCTCTTCCTTGCCTCAGCGGGTCAATCGGTGACTTTTGATCTCCAATCTGGAGGAACGATAAGCCTTGACTGGAAACTCACCGATCCATCCGGACTAGTGATCTTCAATCGACCCTTTTTCGGTGATACCGGCCCTTATACCCTCTCCTCAGCAGGTATGTATCGACTGACCATAGGAAGCGATCAGCACGATCGGACTGGGATCTACCAATTCCGGGTCACTTCGCCCTGAGAGACTTAAACAGGCAAACACAGCACCTGCCGGATTTTCTGGAAGACCCGTGACCAGAGTTGCAGTCGCGAGTGCCGTGGCGCCACTAAGACGCGCCGCGGCCACGGTCCAATTCGCGGAATCCCATCTCACGGTCGTCGACCGTCGACCTCTCTCGCTACCGCCAACGCCAAGAACGCCAGGCCGCTCCCTCAGGCCAGGTCGACTTGATCAATCTCGAAGCCGACCTCACTGAACAGCCTCTCCGTGTTTTGGTTTCATCACCGGCAACAGGGCTCGGCGTTTTCGTCCATCAGACCGCCATTCAATTCAGGCAGAGGGCTTCCGTACGCTGGGCGAAGGCGATCGGGACGTCGTCGATGGACCGAAAGGTCCGCAGGCCCGAAACGTCGTCCGACTCTAGATTTCCCCCGTCTTTGTGCCGGCACCCCGGAGGGTTCCGCGCCCAAGGGCGGCGGTGCCCACCCAGAGACTTCAGACGATCTTTGGAAGGGACGAAACAATCGTGGTCCCTCCGGCGCCTAACGCTTTCGATGAGTTCCCAATCGATGGCTCTTTCCCATGGCCCCCGGGTGGACGACGAGTTCCACGACACCTTCAGCGAATACTATCCTCGCTTGCGCAGCTACTTTCTCGCCCAGGGATTTTCACCTTTCGACGCCGACGATCTAAGTCAAACCGCGTTATGGAACGTCTATCGTTCGGAAGGGCAATTTCGAGCGGAGGGAAGTTTCGCCGCCTGGGTCTACACGGTCGCCAAAAACGCCGCCCGCGATGAGTGGCGGCGCCGAGGACGGGCGCTGGTGACCGACTCTCTCGACCGACCGTTGGGAGAGGATGGGGGCGGCGAGACGCTGGCGGCTACGGTGGCCGACGAGCGACCGTCGGCGGCCGATGACGCGCGCGGCAGAGAGGATCTGGCGCGCACCGTGGCGGCCCTGTCGGCGCTCCCCAGCCGGATGCGGGCCTGTCTGCTGCTCCATGTGCAGCAGGGGCTCCCGTACGGCGAGGTCGCCCGGCGCTTGACTCTGTCCGTGCCGACGGTAAAAGTTCAGATCTGGAACGCGCGCAGGCGACTGCGCCAGCATCTCGCGGGGGCCGCATGACCGAACCCAAGATTCCGCCCCGTCCGACCGGGCCTCATCCCACCGCCGATCAGCTCTTTCTGGCGGTCGCCGCCGAGCGTTCCGGTGAGTGTCGCCCCGCGGACGAGGAGGTCTTCGCCCACGCGGCGACCTGCGCCGAATGTTCCGCCGAGATCGCCCACCTGGAGGCGTTCGCGCAGCCGGAGCCGGTCGCTCCGGCCGCCCTCGCCTCCGCTTGGGAGCGCTTCCGCGACGGCGCGGGTACCGCCGCGAAGAGCGTCGAGGCCACTGCCCCGCCGCGTCAGGCGACGATCGTGCCCTTTCCGGTCCCTTCTATCAGACCCCGCCCGGCCGCGACGGGTGGCAGCAGCCCCTGGCGATACGCCGGCTGGGCGGCCGCGGCGACCCTCACCCTCGGTCTCGGGCTTGGCTTTTTCCTCGGCACCACGTCCGTACAAACGATCCGGCCACCCGCCGGAACGCCGTCCGGTGCCGCGGTGCCTCCCGCTGCCGACGGCTTACGCGGCGGTGTCCTCTCCGGCGGACCGATGGCTCCCACCGGATCGCTCGATCAGGCCCCTGCCGAGATCCGCTTCGCGAATCCGGACCGGGAGCCCAAGCGGGTACTCCTGTTCGCGACCGAGCCGCCGTACCAATGGCAGAGCCCGGAGACGACCGGCGATCGGGTCGAGCTTCCCGCCACGGAACGGGCGAAACTCCAGCCCGGCGTCGATTACTTCTGGAGCGTCCTCGATGCCGAAGGGGAATCCGCGGCCCGGACGTTTCGGCTGGAAGGGCGAACCGGTCGCTAGAGCCACAACCCGTCCGGTCCCTGAGCGTAGTCGAAGGGAGCCGGACCTCTACGTTCGCGCTCCGGGTTTCCTCGCGACCACCGTCGCCAGCTCGCGCACCAGCGCCTCGCCCGACAGATGCGGCAGGGCGAGACCGAGCTTCCGGCGGAAGTGCTTGCCGGCCTGTTCGTTTAGATCGTAGCGGGCGCGCGGATCGAGCTTGTCGGCGCGTCGCACCAGGGCGACGATCAACTCCCGCTCGTCGAGGCTCAGGCGATGGCGCGCCAGCCGTGCAAGCTCCGGATCGACCGGCGTCGGTCCTTGGCTGTGGAGCGATCGGGGCAGGTCGACCGCGCCCGTAGCGCTTCGTGTGCCTCCGGCGTCGCGCACCACCAGGGTGTCGGCCAGCAGGTCGCCCAGGCGCCGACCGTCGCGATCGAGCAACGCCACCAGTCCGCCGACCCCGTAAAAGACCGGCATGAAATCGAGCACCCGGCCGACGTTGCGGACGAACGACTGTTCGAGCGACAGCGGCAGGCCGCGCGCATCGACCACCCGTAGTGCCAGCATCGCTTTGCCCGGCGTCCGCCCCTCCCGCCGCACTTCGAAGCCGACGTGATAGATCCAGGTGAAGCCGAACGAGAGAGTCGCGACCGCGATGATTCCGAGACTGGTGGGCAGCAGGCGAGAGAGCACCGACGAGGCGAGAGCCGTGAGCGCGAGAATCAGCGAGGCATCGACCAGCAGGGCGAGAAAACGGCTGCCCGGTCCGGCGGGATGAAGGCGCACGGCCACGTGCTCCGGGGTCATGATTTGCCGCCCGGCCGACCGCCGAGCGGCCCCCGGCCTCGCCCGGTTCATGCCGCCTCGCCGTCGGCCATCGCGCGACGGCCGAACCGGCACGTCGCGAGCGCCCCGAACAGGATGACGGCGATCGCAATCTTCAGAGAATAGGGAACGGTTTTTGCCGAAAGCTGGGAGAACGATCCTTCGATCAGCCCGGCGAGCACCAGCGTCGCCGAGGTACCGATCAACATCCGCCACACGGTCGGCAACGCCGCGCGCAACGCCGTACCGCGCGATACCTCGCCCGGAAACCAGAGCGCCCGCCCGAGCACCAGCCCCGCCGCGCCGGAAAAGACGATCGACGGCAGCTCGAGCGCACCGTGCGGTCCGACCCAGGCGACGAAGAAGGTGCCGACGCCATCGAGCACGTACGACGCCGCGATCGCACCCAGGATCACCCCGTTCCAGAACAGCAACCACACCCCGGCCACGAGTGTCGCCGCGGCGAGGCCGAACGCGAGAAAGGAGACCTGGATGTTATGGGTGTAGAGCTGGGAGCCGAAATCCGCCGCTTGCTCTAACGATGAGATCCGCTCTTCCCGCTGCTCGATCTCGGCCACCCGATCGCGCGGGCTGGCGGAAAAGAATTGCCCCGGCACGAGATCCTCCACCAGCGCCGGGCGCACCGCGACCGCACCGAAGCCGAGCACCGCGCCCGCACCGAAGGCAAGCGCCGCGGCCACCACCGCCCACCGCGCCCGGCGGAAACCGGCGGGAATCTCTAGGGTAAAGAACCGGACGAGCCGCCGCGCCCCGCCGAAGGACTCGGCCCGCCGTGCGCCGTAGACGAACCGATAGCCGCGCCCCACCCGGGCGTTCAACGGACCGATCAGCTCAGGGTCGGCGGTGGCGGCCAACAACCGGTTCAGATCCGCCGCCGCCAGTCGATAGAGCCGGACGATCTCGCGCATCCGATCCGGCCCCAACTCCCAAGCGGGTGTCCGGGCCGCCACGTCGAGCAGCTCATCGAGCCGCCGCCAACGATCGCGCCCTTCGGCGAGCAGGCGATCTAGGGGTTGGGCCATCGGGGAAGTGTACCGGTTCCCGCGGGGAAATCGTCCCGGTTTCGTCCCGTCCCCGGACTCCTACCCTTCCCCGCCATCCCGAGATGCCGGCCCCTCCGCATCCGGCGAAAACAACGACAGGAACGGCAACCCGGCCCGGCGGCGCACCGCTTGGCGCCGCAGGCGATCGCGGGCGTTCTCGATCTCGGCCGCGGGGAGCCGGCCGGCGAGCTTCTTGAGGCTCTTTTCAATCTCGGAGACGACCGCCGCGAGATCCTCGGGCGGCAGGCCGCGATCGGTCCGTTCCACCATCTCGGCGTCGAGCGCGGCGAGCTGCCGCTCGACCGTCTCGGCATAGGCCCCCGGGGAGGAGAGCGCGCGCACCCGCGTCGCGATCTCTCCCGTTGCGGCACCGCCCGCCCGATCGAGGGCCGCCGCGAGCGCCGCAAGCCGGGCTGGCACGTCGAGCGCCGGAGCAGGCAGCGTTTCGCCGATCGCCGTCAATTCGCGGATCTCCTGCCAGGCCGCCTCGATCGCGGGCGCGAAGTAGCGGAGCGAGGAGACCCTTCCCTTCGCCCCGCGCTCGTGCCGCCGCCCCAGCACCTCTCCGAACACCCGGTCGATCAAGTCAAACGGCACCTCCGCCTCGAACCACCCTTGCGCCACCTTCCAGTCGGCTGGCGACAGGAGCATCGGCACCGCGCGGTGGCGGGCGAAGATCTCCTCGATCGTGCGAAAGTACGCCTGATCGGGGGATTCGGAAAAGTTCGGATCGGCCGCCAAGGGATCGCCATGTTACGGCACCAGCTCGATCTTCGCCTCCCTGACCTGTCGCCGGTACTTCGCCACCGCGTCGGCGAAGAACGCCTCGACCTCGGTTGAAAATCTGCCGTAGGTCGCCTCGGCCGCATTCAGGTAGGCCAGATGGCTCGGGCTCGGCGGCGCCCACGACGAGGTGACGTATTCTTGGACGAAGAACAGATCGGTGAGCACGTCGCCGAAGCGAACGATGCCCACGGTCTCCGGACTCTGCCAGGCCTTCTTCTCCAGCTTGGCGAGCCCTTCTTTGAGTTCCTCGCCCGCCTTGATCAACGGCAGCTCCGCGGCCACGACTTCGTGCTTGCGGATCGCTTCCGAACGGGCCGCGTTGACCCGCTCGGCGACCGCGTCAACGTCCTTGCGGGTGTTGCGAATTCGTTCGATCGCCACCACCACGCCTTCCTGAATCTTGGCCGTGCGTTCGATCGCCTGTTCGCGCGCGACCCAATCGGCCGGGCTGTTGTTGGAACGCGGGTCGGGCAGCACTTTGGCGCTTCCCTCCGCCTTCTCGCCGCGGAACTCGACGGTCACGGTGTAGGTTCCCGGCGGCAGCTCCGGTCCGGTCCGCTCCTCGGAGGAATCCTCCTCCTCCTCTTCCTCGTCCGAGGGGGGCTGGCGGAACGGGTCGCGGTCGAGATTCCAAACGATCCGGTTGATTCCGCGATAGGCCTTCTCGCGCATCGTTCGCACCACCTGGCCGGAGGCGTCCCGAATCACGATCTTGATCTTCCCCGCCTCGTCCTTCGCCGCTTCTTTCGCCTTGGCCTTCGCGTCTTCTTCTTTCTCCGTGGGATTCGCGTTCGCCTTTCGGGTGCGTTCCAGCTTCTCGTCCCGCCAGGGCAGATCCTCGCCCGCGACCGAGACCGCGATCATTGCCCCGTACGGTCGGTTCTCCCCCTGATAAGCGCCGTGGCCGAGTCCGTACCCTCCCCCGGAAGCGTTGCGCCGCCAATGCTGCCGGACGTCGCCGATCTCGAACAGGTGGAGCGTCTGCCGGAGCGCCTCCGGCGTCAGACCCCGGAGCGGCCGGATGTCGTCCACGATGAAAATCCCTCTGCCGTGGGTGGCGATCACCAGATCGCCGTCGCGCGGATGGACCACCAGCTCGTACACCCCGACGGTCGGCACCCCCTGGCGCCAGGCGCTCCAGCTCTTGCCCGCGTCGACGGAGACCCAAAGGCCGAATTCAGTACCGAGGAAAAGAAGGTTCGGATCGACCGGATCCTGCTCGATCGACTGCGCGTAGCCACGCAGATCCGAGGTCGCGAGGCTTTTCCAGCTCTTGCCGTAGTCGTCGGTGCGCAGAACGTACGTCGCAAGGTTCGAGCGCCGGTGATCGTCGAAGACCACGAACGCCTTCCCCCCCGCCTGGTGCGACGCTTTGATATGCGGGATCCAGGTGTTCGCCGGTACGCCGGGCACGTTCTTTTCGACACTCGTCCAGCTTTTGCCGCCGTCCCGCGTGACGTGCAGCCGGCCGTCGTCCGTGCCCACCCAGATCGTCCCCTTTTCCACCGGCGACGGGGCGATCGCCAGGATCGTGGTGTAGTTTTCGGCGCCGGTGACGTCCGGGGTCAGGCCGCCGCTCTCATCCTGCTTTTGCCATTCGGGATTGTCGGTCGAAAGGTCGGGGCTGATGATCTCCCAGCTCTCTCCCCGATCGGTCGATCGGTGAAGGAACTGGCTGCCCAAATAGATCGTCGCCGGGGCGAATGGATCGATCGCGAATCCGGCGTTCCAGTTGAATCGTAGGCTGGTCGGCTCTTGCCCCGCCTCCGCCACCGGCACGGGCGGCTTGATCTCGCGGCTCTCTCCCGTCGCGAGATCCCAGCGCGACAGATTACCGCCCTGCCACATGGCGTATCCGCGGGTCGAATCGGTCGGGTCGGGCACCGTATCGAACCCGTCGCCGCCCCCGAGCACGTCCCACTGGGAGCTGCGCAGGCCGCCGTTCTGCCAGGCGGACGACGGACCGCGCCACGAACCGTTGTCCTGCAAGCCGCCATAGACGTGGTAGGGAATGTCGTTGTCGACGGCCAGATGGTAGAACTGAGAGAGCGGCAGAGTGGTGACGAATCCGGCGGTCTTGCCGCCGTCGTGCGAGACGGCCACGCCGCCGTCATCGCCGATGTAGATCCGTCGCGGGTCGGAGGGATCGATCCACATCGCGTGGTAGTCGCCGTGGATCTCTGCACCGAACGGCGCGCTGTCGAAGGTCTTGCCGGAGTCTTCGGACAGCCGTACGTCGAAATCGAGGGCGAACAAGCGGTTCGGCGCCCGCGGATCGACCCGGATCTCGCAGAAGTAGAACGGCCGCGGGTTGACGTTCGGCTTGTCGTTGGCCGTCTTCCAGCTCATCCCGCCGTCTTCGGAGCGGAGCAGAGCGCTCTTCTTCGCCTCGACCAACGCGTAGACGATCTCAGGGTTCGAGCGGGAGAACCCGAGGCCGATCCGCCCTAGCTCGCCGGCCGGCATGCCGTCCTCTTCGGTCGCGCGCTTCCAGGTCTCGCCGCCGTCGTAGGAACTCCAAAGGCCGGAGCCGGGGCCGCCGGAGCGGAACGAATACGGCCAGCGGCGATACTGCCAGGTGGTGGCAAGCAGGTGGTTCGGGTGCGCCGGATCGATCGCGATGTCGGAGGCGCCGGTCTTCTCGTCGACGTAGAGCACCTTCCGCCAGCTCTTGCCACCGTCGGTGGTCTTATAGACGCCCCGTTCCGGGTTCTCGCCCCAAGCTTGGCCGAGCGCCGCGACCCAGGCGATGTCGGGATTCCGCGGATCGAGCGCGATGTGGCGAATCCGCTCGGTCCCCTCCAGGCCCAAATGGGTCCACGTCGCCCCGCCGTCGAGCGACCGATAGACCCCGTTGCCCACCGAAGCCGAGTTGCGCACGTTGCCCTCGCCGGTACCCACCCAGAGGATCGAAGGGTTGGCCTGGAAGATCGCGATCGACCCGATCGCCGCAACCGGCTGGTCGTCGAAAATCGGCTCAAACGTCAGTCCGCCATTGGTCGACTTCCAAACGCCCCCGGTCGCCGCCCCAGCGTAGACCACGTCCGGATTCGCCTCCACCGCATCGATCGCCGCCACCCGGCCACTCATCCCCGCCGGGCCGATCGACCGGGCCTTGAGACCCGAGAGCAGGTTCGTATCGATCCCGGCGGCCCTTGCCGGCCCAACCGCGAATATCAGCGCAAGAAACAACGATCCGAGAACGATCCGCTTCATCGAGCCACCCCCCGTTGGTCGTCACCCGCGAGCGAGGTCTACCCCTCCCCCGTCGGCACGACGGTCGTCAGAAGATCTTACGGGGGTTTTGGGGAAAGGTTGGGGGACGGACGCGCCGCCAACATGCTAGCTTTCCCCCATGAGCCGCGCACTACAGGTTCTTCCGCCAGGATTTGACGAGCTCTCGATCGAAGAAAAGATCGACTATGTCCAAGTACTCTGGGGCCGCATTGCAGCTGATGAAGCGCAGGTGCCCGTGCCCACCTGGCACCGAGAGATTCTCGCTGAACGCTTGGCCGACTTCGAAGCCGACCCCGGGGGCGGGAGGCCCTGGGAGGAGATCGAGGCGGAGTTGATGGTGCGGAACAGTTAAGTCGAGATGGCTCGACTAGTCGTCCGGCCTGCTGCCAATTCCGACCTCCGAGATGCGATCCGCTGGTACGACGACGAGAGCCCCGGCCTGGGCGACCGGTTTCTCGATGACCTTCGCCAGACCCAGGCGCGCATCCGCGAAATGCCGTTGCAATTCCCAGATGTCGGACGAATTCGATCTCTCAAGTAGATAGAAGTAAATACACTCGGGCCAAGTGGATCGCGCTCTTGCCCTTGATGAACCCCGCTTCCTTGAAACAGAACGGCAGCCGCACACCTGCTCGCCTTTGGGGCAAGATCCAGCTGCCTAATCAACCGACGTTTGTCGGCTCCGCCCGCAGGGCCTGATAAAGAGCGGCGCCGAGGATGGCGCCGACGATCGGACCGAGCCAGTAGACCCAGTGGGCCTGCCATTGGCCGGCGAGGAGGGCTGGGCCGAAGGAGCGGGCGGGGTTCATCGAGGCGCCGGTGACGGGGCCGCCCCAGAGGGCGTCGAGCGCCACGGTGCCGCCGATGGCGATC
>JBBRUC010000115.1:0-18662 GCA_038248205.1 Thermoanaerobaculia bacterium | reverse complement strand
CAGGCCGAAGCGGGGATCTTCATCGAACTTCCGGTCGTCGCCGATGCGAAACGCCTTGGTGAGCGGTTCGAGGTCGAGATTCGACAGGTCGCCTGAGTCCGCCGTGACATAGGCGAGCGGCCGGCCCGGAGCGGAAAACGTACCCGGCAGAGCGGTCACGCGGACGCGGATTTCGATCTTCTCGGCGATGCGCTGGAGCGTGCCGACCTCCAGGCGCTGGACGTAGCCGATCCGTTCGCCGTAGATCGCCCGCCCGCCTTCGCCGGCCGCGCCGGCCGTGGCGATCGCAGCGCCGTCGAGCCTCGGGTCAGATCGCCGCCGCCGAAGCGACGCGGCGGTCGCGCGCTCGACCTGATCGATCGTATCGCCGAGCCGCCCGAGACGGGCGATGCTGTCCACCCAGCGGACGAAGATCACGATCACCAGACCGAACACCGTGAGGGTAAAGGCGAACAGTAAGAAGCGGCCCGCTTTACCGTAGTAGCCGTTTTGGAGCGCGATCAGGGAAACGATGCTGAAGATGAAGGCGCCGATGAAGGTGGACAGAGCGTTTTGCGACACGTCGTCGGACAGGACGAGCGAAAACGACCGCGGTGTCGCGGTGCTGCTCGCCGAGGCGTAGGCGGAGACCATCGAGGAGACCGAAAACGTGGCGATCACCAGCATGCTGGCGGCAATGATGTTCAGTAGGGTCTCGATCGAATCCGGCGTGATCTCCGGGACGATCAGCTCGATCGCCGTCCCATCGACGGTCTTGGCGACCAGCGCCCCGGCGATCGAGACGATACACATCATCAGCGGCCGGACCCACAGCCGCTCGCGGATTCGATTGAGCAGAAACTTCCAGCGATCTCCCACGCGATTCTCCTCAGGGTTGAACGGAACGATTCCGGCTCCGTCGCCACCGATCTAGGGTTCAGAGTATCAGCCGGAGCCGAAGGCTCTCTCGGCGACGACGCTTCTCGGCCAAAGCCCTCAGCTTTCCGAGGGATCGGGCGCTCCGTAGGAGAGGTCTATTGCGCCGTGTTCGTTTTGGCGCGCTGGCGCTGAGTCGAAAGCCGACTCACCGCGCCGAAACCGATACGATGGTGTCTCCCAATTTTTTTCTAGCGAGAAGACGCAGGAGGAAGAGCCGTTGACGACCTCAGCCGCAGCACCGACCGCTACCTACCCGCCTTCGTACACCGCGGAGAGTTTTGCCGCCCCTCCGCTCGAATGCGACATGGTGATGAAGGGGGGCATCACGAGCGGCGTGGTCTACCCGTATGCAATCACCGAGTTGGCTCGCAAATATCGGTTCAAAAACATTGGGGGCACCTCGGCCGGCGCGATCGCCGCGTCGCTCGCAGCGGCGGCCGAGTACGGTCGGGCCAGCGAGGACGGCGGGTTTCTGCGACTCGCCCAACTTCCGGGGGTGATGGCGAAGAATCTGTCGAGTCTGTTTCAGCCCACCCCCCGCGCCCGGCCGGCGTTTGCCGTAGCTCTCGCGTTGCTTGGCGACGGCGGCCCGGTGCGCAAGGGTTTCCGCATCCTGCGCGCGATTCTGTTCGGACATCCGTTATGGGCGCTCCTCGGCGGCCTCCTCGGGGGGCTCGTTTACCTCGCGCTGGTGGTCCTAGTCGCCGGATCGGCCGGCCTGGCGCAGCTACTCGAAGGGGAGGCGGCGGTAGGAAGCCTTGTTCTGTCGGGAGTCTTCGTGTTGCTCGGCGGCACGCTTGGCGCCTCCAGGCGATTTGTCAAAGTTGCCGGCCAAGCGCTTGAAACGAACGATTTCGGCCTGTGCAGCGGCTTTTGGCAGCCGTCGCAACGGCGAGGCACGAAGCCGCCCTTGATCGAATGGCTCACCGACGAGCTCGACCGAACCGCGGGCAAGCCGGTGGGCAAGGTACCGCTCACCTTCGGCGATCTCTGGGGGGACGAGCCCGATGCCGCGGGCGACCCGCGCCTCCGCCGGATCAATCTCGAAATGATGACCTCGAGCCTGGTCCATGGCCAACCGTACCGCTTGCCTTTCGAAGAGCGCACGTTTCATTGGCGACCGGCGGATTTGGCGTCGCTCTTTCCCGCTCACGTCGTCGAGTACATGATCCGGTGCAGCAAGGCGATCGAAGGGGTCCCCGGGCTTTACGCTCTGCCCGAGCCGAAGGATCTGCCGGTGGTGTTTGGCGTCCGGATGAGCTTGAGTTTTCCGTTCCTCTTTTCGGCCGTGCCGCTCTATGCGTTGGACTGGGGCCGCCTCTCGAACCAGGAGGCGAAAAAAGAGAATAAGCCTCCGAGGTATGAGCGCTGTCTGTTTTCTGACGGCGGTCTCGGCAGCAATTTTCCGGTCCACTTCTTCGACGCCCTGCTCCCCTCGCGGCCGACGTTCGGGATCAACCTGAGAGGCTATGCCGCCGAGCGGGAACCCTCTACGGCGGAGTGCGACAATGTTCGCTTTCCGAGCCGTCCGGGGAGCGAGGTTCGGCCGGAATGGCGGCGTTTTGAAGGGTCTTTCGGTTTCGCCGGATCGCTGATTCGACTGATGCAGAATTGGGTCGATACGACGCAGGCGCGGCTCCCCGGGTATCGCGACCGGGTGGTCCATGTTCACCTGACCGACGAAGAGGGCGGACTCAACCTGACGATGCCCGAGGATCGCGTCCTCCGGCTGTCCGAACGCGGCTGGTGCGCGGGACGGACGATCGTCGATTCGTTCAATTGGGACCAGCACCGCTGGGCGCGCTACCGTTCCACGATGCCGGCTCTGCACCACCAACTGACGGAGATCGCTGCTCGATTCCGCGGGATCGGCGGCGGCGAGACCTTTTTTGGTTTCCTCGAACGATACGGTCCTGTTCCCGATCACTACAAGCTCGACGGCGAGAAGATCGCGCGCGAGAGGGCCAACGCGCTCATCGAGCTGATCGAAGTCTGGCCGCCGGGCCTTTTCCGCAAGCCGCGGGTGCCTGCCCCCGAACCGCTGCTTCGCATGACGCCGCGGATCTAGAGCTTCGGATTCGCCGACGATGAGGATAGACGACGTCGAAAAGCGAGCCCCGGTGGGGTGGCCGGCCGGGCTCGCGATCCTGTTGGGGATCGCCTTGCGGCTCTGGCAGTACCTGGCGAATCCGTCGCTCTGGGTGGACGAGGCGGCGGTCGCGCGGAACGTGCTCGACCGAAGCGCGGCGCACCTCTTCGGGCCGCTCGATTACGGTCAGGTGGCGCCGCCGGGATTTCTGCTCGGGGTGAAGCTCTCGACGCTGCTCTTCGGCGGCACGGAATACGCCCTGCGCCTCGTGCCGCTGCTCGCCGGACTGGCGGGACCGATCCTGTTGTATCGCGTCGCGCGGGAGATCCTGCGACCGATCGGAACGATCGTCGCGACGTTGCTTTTTTCCCTCGCGGTGCCGCTGATCTTTTTCTCGGCGAATCTCAAGCAGTACTCTTCCGACGTGGCGGTGACCCTGCTGGTCCTCGCCGCCGCGCTCCGGATCGCCCGCTCCGTTTTCACCCCGCGGAGCGCCTGCGGCTATGCGCTGCTGTTCGCCACTCTCCTCTTCGGCTCGCAAACCGCGGTGTTTGCCACGACGGCCGCCGGAGCGGCGCTTCTCGTCGAGGCGTTCGCAAAGCGCCGCCCGGACCGCCGTTTGCGCCTCGCGCTGGTGGCCGGTTGGGCCGCGCTGGTTCTCGCCTCGGCCTTCTACGGGCGATCCCTGCTGACGCCCGCGGACGACGCCTATCTCCATCGCTTCTGGTCGTCGGGATTCATGCCCCGCCACGGGGCGCTCGCCTGGCTCTGGATCGCCGTGCGGAACGTGTTCGCCGGGCCGCCGGTCCGTCTGGCGTTCGACGGCTCGCTGCACTACGCGGTGCCGGTGCTCTTTGTGGCCCTGTTCGGAATCGGTGCGGTCGCTCTCGTTCGCCGAAGTTCTCTGCACGGAGCCCTGGTCGTGGGGCCGATCGGACTCGCCCTCCTCGCCTCGGCTGCGCAGGCCTTTCCGTGGAACCCTCGTCTCGGTCTTTGCCTCTTGCCCTTGTTCCTGCTGGGAATCGTCGCCGGGGCGGAGTCGGTCACATCGATCGGGCGCTGGAGTTCGCTCCGTTTGGCACCCCTGCTTCTCGTTCCCTTCGGGGCGGCGGCGCTTCTCGATCAGCCGCCACCCTGGACGCCGGAGCACCTGCGTCCGGTGATGCAACAGATAAGAGCCCGGTGGCGGCCGGGCGATGTCCTCTGGGTCTACTACGGCGCGGGCCAGGCGTTCGACTACTACGCGCGAGAAATCCCCCTTGCCGGAGAGGTCCGCCTCGCCACCTGCGATCGCGCCGATCCGCGCGACCTGCTGCGCCAGGTGGACGCCGAACGGGGACGGTCGAGAGTCTGGATTCTGATGGCCCACGGCTCCGGCCCGTTCGGCTTCGACGAGCGGGGCATGCTGCTCGCCTACCTCGAAACGATCGGCCGTCGCCTCGATCGATTCCACGCGCCGCCGGGCGACGAAACCCCCAATCGGGCGGAAGCGGCGCTGTTCGATCTCTCGGACCCGGCTCGGCTCGCCGCGACCACCGCGGAACGGTTTCCGCTCGGAGACATCCCGGCGCCGCGGACTTGGACCTGCTACGGCACGATGTCGCCGGGCGGCCCGGCAGCCAGGGTGATGACGGCGCTACCGGGCGGGGAGTAGCGCCTACTCCTCTCCCCACGAGCCCAAAACATGCAGGCCCAGGGCGATCCCCGCGATGATGAACAGGAGGAGGGCCGTCGAACCGCCGGCCAAGGTGGAGTAGACGGCCTCGTTGACGGCTTGCGAGGCCGCAGCGCCGTTCCCTGTTGATTGGGTCCCGGCGCGCCAGGCGTAGTAGAAAGCGCAGAGGGCAGAGGCCGCGGCGACGGCCAAGCGCCACTCGAAACGTTGGCGGATGCTCCAGCGCAGGAGAAGACCCCCAAGTCCCGCGAGTGCGAATCCCGCAAGAAGGCTGCCGGATTCGCCTGAGAAGAGTCCGCGAAAGAGGCGATAAAGACCCCCGGCACCGAGCACGGCCGAGAGCGCCGGGGCTGCCCAAGAAGCGTACCGGCGCATCGGCTCAGGGAGATCCTCGGCGTCCACCCGGCAGAGTCTCCCACAGCCGCCCAGCTCTTTGGATATCGAGCCGTTTACCTACTCGGCCCGCAACGCCTCCACCGGATCGATCTCCGCCGCGCGGCGCGCCGGGATGTAGGCGGCCAAAAGAGCGACGGCGCCGAGGATGGTGACCGCTCCGACAACCGCAGCACGGAGCGCTGCTCGAACCTCGAAGCCAGTTACGTTCCAGTAGTCCGCCTTCACAGCTGCTCCTTGGGGCTGCAGTTGGGCGCTGCTCGCAACGATCGTCCGCCGCTTTGGGGCATGGTAATCTCTCGCCTTCTCGCCTCCCTACCTTCTTCCGATGCGCACCCCGGTCCTCTCCGTCCGCCACCTCGAAAAGCGCTACGGCAAGACGCTCGCCGTGGACGACGTGTCGCTCGATGTGTACGAGGGGGAGATTTTCGGCCTGATCGGGCCGAACGGCGCGGGCAAGACGACGACGATGGAGTGCTTGCAGGGGCTTCGCCGTCAGGACCGGGGCACCCTCACCGTTCTCGGGCTTGACCCCCAGCGGGATGCCACGGAGCTGCGCCGCCGGATCGGTGTGCAGCATCAAGAGGCGCACCTGCAAAAGCGGATCAAGGTCTGGGAAGCGGTGGACCTCTGGGCGTCGCTTTACGAGAGCACGGTTGACGGCGACGCGCTGCTCGAACGTCTGGGGCTCACACCCAAGCGCAACGCCTGGTTCATGACGCTTTCGGGCGGACAAAAGCAGCGCCTGTTCATCGCGCTCGCGTTGATCCACGAGCCCGAGGTCGTTTTCTTGGACGAGTTGACCACCGGCCTCGACCCGCAGGCGCGCCGCACCATCTGGGAGCTGGTCCAAGACATCCGCGGGCGCGGCACGACGGTTTTCCTGACCACCCACCTGATGGAAGAGGCCGAACGCCTGTGCGACCGCGTCGCGATCCTCGAACAGGGCCGCTTGATCGAGCTGGGGACGCCGGAGGAGCTGGTCCACAAGCACTGCCCGGAGCGGACGGTCGTCTTCACCAGCGACGGCGAGGGGCTTACCGAGCGGTTGAGCGGCATTCCCGGCGTGCGTTCGGCCACCAGTTCCGGGGCGACGCACACGCTCACCGGCGAGGGGGACGATTTCGTGACGCAAGTGATCGCGTTCGTCGCGCGCGAGAAGCTCCACGTGCGCGGCTTTCGCACCGAAATGCCGACGCTGGAAGACGTCTTTTTGAAGCTCACCGGCCGCGGGATTCGGGACTAGCTCGATGCTCAAGGGATTCTGGAAGCTCACGTGGGTTGAGACCAAGGTGTTCGTCCGCGAGCCGATGGGGCTGATCGGGACGCTGATCATTCCCGTGGTCCTGTTCGTCGTCTTGGGCCGTAGCCTCGGGCTCCGCAGGCCGACAGCCACCGCGGCGCCACCGTTCAACCTGGCGATCCTCGCGGCGTTGTTCATCGCGATCAGCGCGGTGCTCTCGCTCGTCGCGATCATCTCGATCTACCGCGAGGGGGGCATTCTCAAACGGCTGCGTGCCACCCCGCTGTCGCCGGTGACGATCCTCGGCTCGCAAGTGGTCTTGAAGCTCTTCTTCACGACCATCGGCCTGGGGCTCCTCCTGCTCGCCGGGCGGAAGGTCTTTCCGGGGGTCCTGCAGGTCAACGTTCTGAGCTTCACCGCGGCCGTGCTGGTCGGCACCGCGAGCATTCTCTCGCTCGGGTTCGTGATCGCGAGCCTCGTGCCCACGGCGCGTTTCGCGCAGCCGATCGGCGGAATGCTGCTCTATCCGATGATCGCGCTCTCGGGCGTCTTCTTTCCCGTCGAAAACCTGCCCACCTTCTGGCGCGTCATCGCCTACGGCCTGCCGACAACCCACGCCGTGTCGCTGATGAAAGGCGTCTGGGACGGCTCGGGCTGGGCGGCCCACCTGGGCAACGTAGCGGCCCTCGCGGCGATCGCCGCCGTCTGCGTGGCGGTTTCGACCCGGGTGTTTCGCTGGGAGTAAGGCGGGAAACCTGCTGCATCATGCTGCCAAGGTGCGGGCGGCGCTTGCGAAGCTGGGCTCGCTCCCGCCGCTCAAGAGAGCGTAAACAGCCGACCGAGGGAGTGCTATCCTCTCTTCTATGCGTACGACGATCATCGTGGAAGGCGAGTTGGCCGAGAGAATCGAACGCCTGAGCCACGAAAGGGCCACGAGCTTTGAGAACCTCGCGAACGTAGCGCTGCGGGAATGGCTTGAGCATCTGGTAGGAGGAGTGCCCAGAGCCGGAGCCCCCGAAAAGAAACTGGGGCGACACTCCTTCACTCACCCGGTCGCCCTGGGCGGCTGCCTTCTAGAGAACCTCGACGACATCGCAGACGTGCTCGCTGCCGCCGAGGGAGAAGGCTTCAGGTGATCCTCGTCGACACAAACCTCTTGGTCTATGCCTACGTTCAAGACGTACCTCAGCACGAAGCGGCCCTCGACTGGCTCGACCGGAAGTTGAACGAGGCCTCCAACGTCGGCCTACCCTGGGCCGCCCTGCTTGCCTTTGTGCGACTGGTCAGCAATCCTAGAATCTTCAAGAATCCGGTGCCTCTGCCCGTCGCCTGGCAACAGGTCGCAATCTGGCTCTCGGCCCCCTCGGTTTGGATCCCTGCGCCGACCACTCGCCATGCGACGATTCTTGAGTCGCTTCTGTCCACCGAGGGTTTGAAAGCGAATGACGTTCCGGACATCCACCTTACGGCTCTTGCGATCGAGCACGATCTCCTGCTCTGCAGCTGCGATGGCGGCTTTGACCGCTTCGCTGACCTGAGGTGGCAGAACCCTCTCTCCGAGTTGGGGTCGTCTTCTCTCCAATAAAGTCCGCGACCCAGCCTCACCTCCAGAGGCCGGATGCCGGTATACGATCCCGCCGAGGGGAGACCGGGTGAACCATAGCGAGATCGTTAGTTTTCTCTGGGGCGTTGCGGATCTGATCCGCGACACCTTCAAGCGTGGCAAATATCAGGATGTCATTCTGCCGCTCACCGTCCTGCGCCGCCTCGACTGCGTGCTGGCCGGAAACAAAGAAAAGGTCCTCAAGCGCCAGGGGGAGTTGAAGGGCAAGGGGCTTGAAGATCTCGGCGCACAGCTCCGGAAGGCTTCCGGCTTTGCGTTCTACAACACCTCCCGCTACGACTTCGAGAAGCTTCTGGCCGATGCGCCGCACCTCGCCGCCAATCTGCGGAACTACATCGCGGGTTTCAGCCCGAACATGCGCGAGGTGCTGGAGAAGTTCGACTTCGACAACACGATCTCGAAGCTCGACGAGTCGGGTCTCTTGTTCCAGGTGCTGGAGCGGTTCAAGAACGTGGACCTGCATACGAACCGGGTCGACAACCCCACCATGGGGACGATTTTCGAGGAACTGATCCGCAAGTTCAACGAGGCGCTGAACGAGAACCCCGGCGAGCACTTCACCCCGCGCGACGTCGTACACCTGATGGTGGACCTGATGCTCGCGGGGGACGAGGCGCGCATTCGCAAGCCGGGCGTGGTGCGCACCGTCTACGACCCGTGTTGCGGCTCGGGCGGCATGCTGATGATCGCCAAGGAGCACATCACCGTCGGCCTGCGGAAGAACGGCGACCTGCTGCGCCCGGCGATCCACGAGGGTGCGGAGATCCACCTCTTCGGGCAGGAGGTGAACCCGGAGACCTGGGCGGTCTCGAAGTCGGACCTCTTCATGAAGGACCCGACCGGCCGCGACGCGGACCACATCACGTTTGGCAGCACACTCTCGAACGATCGCCACGCCGGCATGAAGTTCGACTACCTGATCGCGAATCCCCCCTACGGCAAGGACTGGAAGCGCGACGAAGACGTCGTACGCGTCGAGCACGATCGCGGCACGTCGGGACGCTTCGGCCCGGGGCTGCCCCGAATCAGCGACGGTCAGCTCCTGTTCCTGCTCCACATGCTGGCGCACGCCAAGGAAATCAAGGAGGGGGGCTCGCGGATCGCCATCATCATGAACGGCTCGCCGCTTTTTACCGGCGACGCCGGAAGTGGCGAGAGTGAGATTCGCCGGTTCATCCTGGAGCAAGATTTGCTGGAGGCGCTGATCGCCCTGCCGGAGCAGCTTTTCTATAACACCGGCATCGCCACCTATGTTTGGGTCGTGACCAACCGCAAGGCACCGGCGCGCCGGGGCAAGGTGCAGCTGATCGATGCGACCTCCTTCTGGCAACCGATGAAGAAGAGCCTCGGCGACAAGCGGCGCGAGATTCCGCTCCCGCGCGCGCTGGACATCGTGAAGATCCTCGCCCGGTTCAAGGACGGCGAGACCCGCAAGGTCACGAAAGACAAGAAGGACGAAGAGGCGGTGGTCAGCCGGATCTTCCCAACCACACACTTCGGCTTCCGCAAGATCACGGTCGAGCGCCCGCTGCGCCTCAACTTCCAAGCCAGCCCGGAGCGAATCTCGCGGCTCGACGACGAAAAGGGCTTCCAGGCGCTTGCCCAATCGAAGAAGAAGGGTGCCGCCGGCGCCAAGGAGCAGGCCGAGGGCCGAGCTTTGCAAGAGGCGCTCCGCAAACTGCTGCGCGGCCTGCCGAAGACGTTGATCTTGGACCGCGACGAGTTCGAACAGAAGCTGGACGCCGCCGCGAAGAAGACGGACCTGAGGCTCTCGGCCCCGGTGCGCAAGGCAATCCTCTCGGCGCTGTCCGAGCGAGACGAAAACGCCGGGATCTGCCTCGACAAGGACGGCAACTCCGAGCCCGATCCGGAGCTGCGCGACACCGAAAGCGTGCCCCTTCCGGCGGGTGCCGATCCGGTGGATGCCGAAGGGCGACCCGCCAGTGTGCGAGCGTTCTTCGAGCGCGAGGTAAAGCCCCACGTGCCGGACGCCTGGATTGACACGAGTAGGTGCGACCCGAAAGACGGCCACGTCGGCCTGGTGGGCTACGAGATCAACTTCAACCGCTATTTCTACCGCTACACGCCGCCCCGCCCGCTGGAGGAGATCGAAGCGGAGATCCGCGGGATTGAGGGCGACATTCTGCGGATGCTGGCAGAGGTGACGGGAGGAGTAGCGGCCGGATGACGCAAAATGTCGGCACCTGCCAGGTAAGTGCCGAAGTTTTGTGTTCCGCGACCAGTCTTCAAACCGTAGGGGGTTGTGCCTAACCCCCGACGTTTTGTAACCTCCCCGGATCATGAGGATCCCCGCAACGGACCGGGTTCTCCGGCTGATCGAACAGATGGGCCTCGCTCGGCCCGCAGATCTCGAAGCCTGCGGCGTCTCGCGGGCCTCTCTCTACCGCCTCGTCCGCCAGGGTCAGGTCGAGCGGCGTGCGCGGGGGATTTACGTCGCCGCCCGGCACGCCACGACCGCCGAGCACACGCTGGCGCAGGTCGCCAAGCGCGTACCCGGGGGCGTCTTTTGCCTGCTGACCGCGCTCCGATTCCACGGCCTGACGACACAATCTCCTCACGAAGTATGGATCGCCCTGCCAGAAAAGGCGCGTCGGCCGCGTCTGGAGTACCCCCGCCTGCGCGTGGCGCGATTCTCGGGGGCGGCGCTCACCGAAGGGATTGAGACGCACCGCCTGGAAGGGGTTGAGATCCACGTCTATTCGGCGGCGAAGACCGTCGCCGATTGCTTCAAGTACCGCAACAAGCTCGGGGTCGACGTCGCAGTCGAGGCGCTGCGAGATTTCGGCCGCATCCATCGCGGCGGTGCCACGGACCTCGCCCGGTTCGCACGCATCTGCCGGGTCACCCGTGTCATGCAGCCTTACCTGGATTCAATCGCATGACCGCCGGCAAGAGCAACCTGGCCGCCTCGGTCTGCGCGCGGCTGCTAAACCGCGCGAAGCAGAGGGGCGACGACTACCAGACGCTGTTCACGAGCTACTGCTTCGAGCGCTTCCTCTACCGCCTCGGTGAGTCGGATCTCCGCGACCGTTTCGTTCTCAAGGGCGCCATGCTGCTGCGCCTGTGGTCTGATCAACCGTACCGCGCGACCCGCGATCTGGATCTGCTGCGCCGGGGCGATGGCTCGCTGTCTGCGATCGCGAGGGCGTGTGGACGGCCGGCGGCCCGTGTTCACCGGCATGAGCGACGGCCGTGCCGACATTTTGCGGCCGATGTGTGGAACCGTTGACAGAACCGAATAGGTGCGTACACCTTCACGCAGAAATGGGGGCTCGACCGCATCCTGTCCGTACCAAATGTCGGCACTTGTGCGTATCTGCCGACATTTACTACACTCGTCCCGTGGAAAAACCCCGCCTGACCCAAGCTCGACTGAATTCCGCCAGGGTCGGAGCTTTCTTCCGGCCTCGCGATGTCGTCCCCCTCGGGGTGACCTTCCGCGATCTCCAACGGCTGGTCTCTGAGGGCAAAGTCGATCCGCTCGGCAATGGCCTCTACCGGCTCTCCGCGGTCGAACCGAACGAGTACGAATCCCTCGCGATGGTTGCCTCGGCTGTGCCGAATTCGATCATCTGTTTGCTCTCCGCGCTGCGCGTCCACGAGATCGGGACCCAGTCGCCGCATCAGGTCTGGATCGCGATCGACCGCAAGGCGCGCAAGCCGCAGAACGTTCCCATTAAATTGCGCATTGTGCGCTTCTCCGGCGCCATGCTGACGTACGGGGTGGTCGAGCGCACGATGCTCGGTGTGCCGGTTCTCATTACTTCGCCCGCGCGCACCGTCGTCGACTGCTTCCGCTACCGCAACAAGGTGGGAATCGACGTGGCGAAGGAGGCCTTGTACGACGCGCTCCGCTCGCGGATCACGACGGTCAGCGAGATCGTCCGCGCCGCCGAGGTGTGCCGGGCTCGCACGGTGATGCGAACCTATCTGGAGGCGCTGCCGTGACGAAAGGGCCTCCGCTCGCCCCGACGCCGCGACGGTTCAAACCGTACCCGGTGTACAAGGACTCCGGCGTCGAGTGGCTGGGAGAGATTCCGGCGCATTGGGAAGTTGCTCCCGTATACGCGCGGTACGAAGTGGCGCTCGGCAAGATGCTCGATACCAAGTGGGTTACCGGTGAATACTCCGGCCGATATCTCCGCAATATCGACGTGCAGTGGGATCGCGTGAACACTCAGGGCCTGCCTGAGATGGACTTCGCACCTTGGGAGCGGGACCGCTACATGGTTCGCCCAGGTGATCTACTTGTTTGTGAAGGGGGGGAGGTTGGAAGGACCGCGATTTGGCGGGGAGAACTCGATGAGTGTTTCTATCAGAAAGCGCTCCATCGAGTGAGGCCTCGTTCGCGCCAAGAAGAACCGAGGTTCTTCTATTATCTGATGTCCATGGTTGCAGCATGTGGCGTTTTCGCCTCCGGAGGAAATCAAAACACTATCGATCATCTCACTTCCACGCAGTTAAAGCACTATCGATTTCCTTTTGCATTTTCAGGGGAACAGCGAGCCATCGCCACCTTCCTCGACCGAGAGACCGCGCGAATCGACGCCCTCGTAGCGAAGAAGGAACGCCTGATCGAGCTGCTCCAAGAACAGCGCACCGCCCTCATCAGCCGCGCCGTCACCAAGGGCCTCGACCCGAAAGTCCCCATGAAGGACTCCGGCGTCGAGTGGCTGGGGGAGATTCCGGCGCACTGGGAGGTGAAGCGGTTATGGCATTTGACCCCCTCAAGCCGCCGCATCATGTATGGCATCGTTCTCCCTGGGCCGAATGTCGCCGACGGAGTGCCTATCGTAAAGGGCGGTGACGTATCGCCGGATCGCCTCCGGCTTGATCGTCTGAACCGAACGACTCACGAGATTGAATCTGGCTACGCGAGATCGCGTCTCCGGGGCGGGGATTTGGTATATGCAATTCGCGGGAGTATTGGCGAGGTTGCGATCGTGCCAGCCGAGATCGAAGGCGCGAACCTCACGCAAGATGCTGCGCGCATCGCGTACACACCTTCGACGCACGGCTTTTGGCTGTTGCATGCACTCAAATCCACTGTGGTATTCGCACAGCTTGAGGCAGGTGCGCTTGGGGCGACCATTCGAGGCATCAACATTCGCGACCTGAAGCGAGCTTCGATCGCGGTACCACCGCGCAACGAGCAACGCGCAATCGCCGCCTTCCTCGACCGAGAAGCGTCACGGATCGACGCCCTCGTCGCCAAAGTCCAAGAGGCCATCGACCGCCTCAAAGAACTCCGCACCGCCCTCATCTCCGCCGCAGTAACAGGCAAGATCGACGTGCGAGGGGAGGCCGCATGAGCCTTGTCATCTCCGAGCTCTCCTTCGAGGAGGAGATCGAGCGCGCGCTTCTTCAGTACGGCCCGGACGCCTACGTGGAAGACGCGACGGTCCTGCGCGAGACGGCGCTTCCCTACGGTGATTACCCGCCTGGTGGCTACCGGAAGCGCAAACCGGAGGACTACGACCGCGCGCTCTGCCTGGTGCCGCGCGACGTGTTGGATTTCGTGCTCGCCACCCAGCCGAAGGAGTGGAAGAAGCTCGCGCAGCACCACGGCGCGGCGGTGAAGGAGCAGTTCCTCCGGCGGCTCGCCTCCGAGATCGAGCGGCGCGGCGTGCTCGACGTTTTGCGCAACGGCATCAAAGACTCAGGAGTCAAGCTTCGGCTCGCCTACTTCCGCCCCGCGAGCGGGCTCAACGAAGAGACGCGGAGCCTCCACGCCGCGAACCTGTTCGCCGTGGTGCGCCAGCTCCGCTACAGCACCAAGAACGAGAACAGCCTCGACCTCGTGCTCTTCCTGAACGGGATTCCGATCTTCACCGCCGAACTCAAAAACCGGCTTTCCGGCCAACACGTCGACGACGCGATCCGCCAGTACAAGACTAAGCGCGACCCGCGCGAGCCGCTTCTCGCTTACAGTCGCTGCCTCGCGCACTTCGCGGTCGATCCGGAGCTGGTCTACGTCACCACCCAGCTCGCGGGCGACAAAACGATCTTCCTTCCTTTCAACCAGGGAAGATACGGCGGTGCCGGCAACCCGCCCGTGCCGCCAACACAGAAAGGCTATGCCACCGGGTATCTGTGGGATGAAACCTGGGCGCGAGACAGCGTGCTCGACCTCGTGCGTCAGTTCATTCACGAGGTCGAAAAGGAAGACGACAAGGGGCGTAAGACCGGCGAGCGATTCTTGATGTTTCCCCGCTACCAGCAGCTCGACTGCGTGAGAAAGCTCGTGGCCGACGCGCGCGGCATGGGCGCGGGGCAGCGCTACCTGATCCAACACTCAGCCGGCAGCGGCAAGAGCTTCACCATCGCCTGGCTCGCCCACCAGCTCTCGACCCTCCACGACGTCAGGGATCAGCGCGTTTTCGATTCGATCGTCGTCGTCACCGACCGGCGCATCCTCGACCGCCAGCTCCAGACCACCATGCGCCAGTTCGAGCAGCAGCTCGGGGTGGTTGAAAATATCGACAAGACCTCAAGCCAGCTCAAAGATGCCCTCCTAGCGGGCAAGACGATCATCGTCACCACCCTCCAGAAATTCCCGGTGATTGCCGAGGGGATCGGTGAGCTGCCGGGCACCCGCTTCGCGGTCATCGTCGACGAGGCTCACTCCTCCCAGTCGGGCGAGAGCACCAAGCCGCTCAAGGCGACCCTTGCGGCGAAAGATCTGAGCGAGGCCGAGCGGGAAGACGCCGCGGCCGAGCCCGGCGAAAACGAGGTGGACAATCTCGCCCTGGCAGAGGCCGTCAAGCGCGGCCACGTCCCGAATCTCTCACTGTTCGCCTTCACCGCCACCCCCAAGCCCAAGACCCTCGAACTGTTCGGCAGGAAGCGGGAAGACGGTAAGTTCGAGCCCTTCCACCTCTACAGCATGCGGCAGGCGATCGAGGAAGAATTCATTCTCGACGTGCTCACCCATTACACGACCTACAAGGCCTACTGGCGGCTTTTGAAAAAGGTCGAAGACGATCCGCACTACGACAAGAAGAAAGCCGAGTACCTGCTCAAGTCGTTCGTCGAGCTGCACCCGCACGCGATCGGCGAGAAGGTAAAGATCTGCGTCGAACATTTCGCGGCCAAAGTGCAGGGCGAGATCGGCGGCCGGGCCAAGGCGATGATCGTTACCCGCTCGCGACTTCACGCCGTGCGCTACAAGCTGGCGGTGGACAAATACCTCGCGGAGCAAGGCTATCCGTGGAAAGCGCTGGTGGCCTTTTCCGGCACCGTGGCGGATGGGGGCAAGGACTACACCGAGTCGAAGATGAACTCGGAAGGCGAGCCCGCGACGATCGGCGAAAGCCAGACCGCCAAGACCTTCGAGCGCTCTGAGTACCGGTTCCTGATCGTCGCCAACAAGTTCCAGACCGGGTTCGACCAGCCGCTGCTCCACACCATGTACGTGGACAAAAAGCTCGGCGGCGTCAACGCCGTGCAGACCCTCTCGCGTCTGAACCGCACTTTGGCTCCCGAAAAGACGGGCACCCTGGTGCTCGACTTCGCCAATGAGGCGGACGAGATCCGGGCGGCCTTCGAGCCCTACTTTGAGACGACCTTGCTCTCAGAGGCGACCGACCCGAACCTGCTTTACGAGCGGCAGTCGGGGCTCGCCGCGTTTCCGGTCTACACCGAGGCCGAGGTGGACGCCTTCGCCAAGGCCTACTTCGATCGGAAGGTGCCCCAAGATCGGCTCTACGCCTTGCTCGCACCGGTAGTCGATCGGTTTCGAGCGCTCGGAAAGGAGGAGCAGCAGGACTTTCGGGGGCAGCTCACCGATTACCTGCGGCTCTACGCCTTCCTCGCCCAGGTGCTCAACTTCGCCGACGCCGATTTAGAAAAGCTCTACCTCTTCGCGCGGTACCTGAGACGCCTCGTGCCCGTCGACCGCGAGGAGCTGCCGCGCGAAGTGCAGCAGAACATCGACATGGAGTCCTACCGCCTCCAGCAGACCGGCGGGGGAAGGATCGTCCTGGAGCGTAAGCCGGGTGTACTGCAACCCGTGAGCACCCAAGGAGCGCACGGAGTAGAGGCGGAGGAGCTGGAGACGCTTTCTCGCATCATCGCCGAGCTGAACGAGCGTTTCGGGCTCAACCTCGGCCCGGAGCACCGCGTCACCCTCGGCCAGATGATGGAGATGCTCGACGACGACGCCGCGCTCGACGCGGCGGCCAGGGTCAATACGCGGGAAAACGTCCGCCTCACCTTCGACCAGAAGGTCGAGAACGTGATTCAAGAGATCGTCGACTCGAACTTCGACCTCTACAAGCGGATCACCGATGATCGCGCCTTTGGCGAGGTGGTCAAGAACTTCCTCTTCGACCAATACCTGCGGGCCCGTCGCAACGCCGAGGAGCTGATCCGGCCCGGGTGACCTGGCTCCTCGGTGAGCGCAGGGTGCTGACCCCGGCCCTTCCGCGCGAGCTTCGAAAGCTCTCTAACACCCTTCGTAGGTAATCGCATCCTCCTGTACTGAACCCATCGAATGGCTTAGGCCGTCGGGCACATCGAGAGTCCCGAGGGCGAGCCAAGGCAGAGGATTGGTTCGGACTATGGGAGCACCCTCATGCGATGTCTTGAGAGCCGATTCTTCGTGTGGTCGCTGGTCCTCCTGACGGCTTCCTTCTTTTGGATCACCGCGCTACCCGCGGGGGCTGTCGAGGGGTGGCTACCTGGACCGGATATGTCCGTGGGCCGTAGCTACTTCGGTCTGGTCACGTTGCCTTCGGGAGATCTTCTCGCCCCGGGGGGCATCATCACTTCGCCGGTCTACACGAACCGGGTGGACCTCTTTTCGGTCATCGGCTCCACCTTCAGCGAAACCACCGCCATGCCGGTTTCGCACCGCAATCCGTTACAGGCGTTATTGCTCGGCAATGGCAAGGTTCTGGTGGCGGGCGAGCAGTACGATGGCATCGCCAAAGAGTCTCACCTCTTTACCGAGTCCACGCATTCGTGGGCGGCGACGGTCACTCATCCGACGCTCAATCGGTTCGGGGCCGCGATGACCCTGTTGCCCAATGGCAAGGTGCTTTATACCGGCGGCTATAACGGTGCGTTCGACGGGCCGACGTACGATTCGGCCGAACTTTTCGATCCGACCCTTTCGACCTGGTCGTCGACCGGCTCGATGGTCGCCCTGCGGGTCGGCCACACCATGACTTTGCTCGTGACCGGTCCGAATGCCGGCAAGGTTTTGGTCGCCGGTGGCGGTCAGCGAGTCGGGCTCCCGGTCGAGGCTCGATGTGAGCTTTACGACCCTGCCACCGGCACTTTTGCGCTCACCGGCTCGCTTCACAGCGGCCGCACCGTCCATACCGCGACGAGACTCCTGGACGGGCGGGTGCTGGTCACAGGGGGGCGCAACGCCGGTCTGGACACCAACAATCAGAGTTCGGTCGAGATCTACGATCCGGTCGCCGGTACCTGGGCTTTGGCCGCGCCGATGAGCGTACCGCGAGCCTTGCAGAGCGCGACGCTCTTGCCCAACGGCGATGTGCTGGTGGTGGGCGGAGCCCGGGTGGGGAACGGGACCAACGTCAACGCGAGCGCTGAGATCTACCACCCGGCGACCGACACCTGGCGCGCGATCCCTGCCTTGTCGACCCCCAGGGCCGGTCCGGCTGCGGCGCTGCTGCCCGGCGGCCGGGTGCTGGTGGCCGGCGGTTTTAATGGCACGACCTATGTGGCCACCAGCGAGATCTTCCAGGCCTTGAGCGCCCTTCCGGTCGCTGCCGCGGGTTCGGATCAAACGGTTCGCCCCGGCAGCCTGGTGCAGCTCGATGGCGGCGGCTCGACCGACGACGTCACCGCGGTCGCGAACCTGGTCTTTGCCTGGACATTGACCGGCCGGCCCGCCGGCAGCACAGCGGTTCTCTCCGGCGGCTCGACCGCGACGCCGAGCTTCCTCGCCGACCTTCCGGGCGTCTATCTCGCCGATCTGGTGGTGACGGACGAAGACGGCCAGGCAAGCTCCGCCGATCAGGTTCAAGGGATCGCCAACGCGGCCCCGACGGCCGTGGCACAGGCCGGTGCGATGGTGGTCCGACGAGGAACCCCGGTCGCGCTCGTGGCGGCCGGCAGCAGCGATCCCGAGGGGGATGCGCTGACCTACCAGTGGACGCTTTCGAGTACACCTCCCGGCAGCCTGGCCGTCCTGGCGAACGCCGGAACCGCTCTCGCCACCTTGACTCCCGATGTCGCGGGCACCTACGGGGTGACTCTTACGGTCAGCGACTTCCTCGGTGCCGGAGCCCCCGTAAACCTGACGATCACGGCCGAACCCAGCCCCGTCGAGATCCCGGCGCTCTCGAAATCGGGGGCGCTGCTTCTCGCTGCGCTGCTCGCAATCGGCGCGTTGGTCGTGCTTCGGCGCCGTTCTTCGGTCGGTCTTTGAGGTGATCGTCCGATTGCGCCAACGAAGCTCCATGTACCGCGTTCCGGGAACGGGATTCCACCGTCTCCCAGGGCGGGTGCAAGGCCTCGTCAAAGTCCGCAAACCTATCCCGACTCCGGTCAACGGGTCCAGAATTCGGTCTTCGAGTGCCTGATCGACCCGACCCAATGGGGCATTCTGCGCCACCGCCTGCTCGCCGAGATCGAGCCGGAAGAGGACAGTCTGCGGATCTATTCTCTGGGCAAGAACTAGCGCGGCCGGATCGAGCATCACGGCACGAAGCCGAGTTTCGAT
>JBBRUC010000114.1:0-18801 GCA_038248205.1 Thermoanaerobaculia bacterium | reverse complement strand
TCGAGCCCGAGGTCGGCGAGCGCGGCGAGCAGCGACGTCCGCACCGCGAACGTCAGCTCCTTGGCGTAGAGGTCGACGTAGTAGACGTGAGCCGATTCGGCCCGTCCGGACGCGATGACCGGCATGTGGGCGAGGCACGAGCCCTGGTCGATCTGGGTGAACACGGTGTCCAGATGCATGTAGGAGCGCGAGCGCGGCAGCTCGACCAGGATCAGGTGGCGGAACGTGGTCTCTTCGAGTCGAAGGTACTCGGCGAGCACCTCGACGCCGCGGCGGTTGGTCCGCTCGCTCACCCCGACGCAGACGATCTCCGGGCTCATCACCAGGACGTCGCCCCCTTCGAGAGTCGGATACGGGTAGGACGGATCGTGGTGCCGTGCCCCGGAGGGGGGAACTTCGATCTCGAAGGTCGTCGCAAGCCCCGCGAATTCGGGATGGTGCCGAACGACGAGACTGGAGAGGAGAGGCTCGCGCTCGCGCGCCTCGGTCGCCATCGAAGAGATCACCGCCCGGTTGCCCAAGACGACCATGGGATCGCGCTGGAAGAAGTAGTTCGGCAGCGGCGTGAGATCGAAGATCTTCCGCCGACCGAGGTCGGGGGCGGCCGAGAGCGTCCCTTCGATCAGCGCCGAAGCGAGCGCGCCGGGCGCCAAGGCACCGAGGGCCTGCACGTCCTTGGGGGAGACTCCGTATTCGGCCTCCAGGTCGAGCAGCAGCTGGCTATGCGGCTCGCTGTCGGCGAGTAGCTCGGCGAGCAGGTCGCGGGGATCGAGAACGGAGACGCCTGCGCTCGCCAGCACGCCGCGAAACGAGTCGTGCTCTTCGCGCGCGCCATCGCCGAACAGGATGTCGTCGAACAGCAGAGCCTCCATCATCGAAGGGACCATCCGGTCGATCTCGCGGCCGGGGCGATGCACCAGGACGCGCCGCAGGCGTCCGATTTCCGAATCGACGTGAATCGACATAGGGGGACTCTTGATTCCGAAGTACTTCTAGGTGGAACGGGGAAGGAGCGGGAGCAGCCCGTCTCCGGACTTGAGCAGGATTGTAGCAGAGGGGCGGTTTGGGTAGGCGCGACCTAAATCCCGCGATCGAACCCTGGTTCGCCAAAACCCGATAAACTTCCCCGCCACATGAGCCAACCAGCCGACGACGCTCCGCAGAACCCTCTGTACGAACGGTACGCCTCGCGCGAGATGATGCGGATCTTCTCGGGCGCCAACCGCTATGGTGCCTGGCGGAAGCTCTGGATCGCTCTCGCGGAGAGCCAGCGGGAGTTGGGTCTGCCGATCTCCGAGGCGCAGATCGAGGCGCTTCGGCGGACCGCGGGCGACTTGGATCTCGCCCGCGTCGCCGAGTTGGAGCGAAGGACACGGCACGACGTCGTCGCCCATCTGCGCCACTATGCCGAGCAGGCCGACGCGGTGGAACCCGGGGCGGGCGGAATCCTCCACCTCGGGGCGACCTCGGCATTCCTGACCGACAACACGGACGCGCTGCTGATGCGCGAAGGTCTGCAACTCCTTCGCCGTCGGCTCGGTACGGCGAGCCACTCGTTGGCCGCTTTCGCGCGCCGGACCCGGGCGATTCCGACCCTCGCCTATACCCATCTCCAGCCGGCGCAGCTCACCACCGTGGGCAAACGGGCGAGCCTGTGGCTGCAGGATCTGCTGGAAGATCTGGCCGAGGTCGATCACCGCCTCGCCCGTCTGCGCTGCCGCGGGGCGAAGGGGACGACCGGTACGCAGGCGAGTTTTCTCACCCTTTTCGGTGGCGACCACGAGAAGGTGCGCGCGCTCGATCGGCGCCTGGCCGAACGCCTCGGATTCGCCGCGAGCTTTGCGCTCACCGGCCAGACCTACACGCGAAAGCAGGACAGCCAGGTGTTGGGGACGCTGGCCGGCATCGGCGAGAGCTGCCACAAGCTGGGGACCGATCTGCGCCTGTTACAGGGCTTGGGGGAATTGTCCGAACCGTTCGATGCCGAGCAGGTCGGTTCCTCCGCGATGGCCTACAAGCGCAACCCGATCCGCGCCGAACGGATGTGCGGTCTCGCCAGACGACTGATCACGGATGCTTTAAACGGCCCCCTCAATACGGCGACGCAGTGGCTTGAGCGGAGCCTCGACGACTCGGCCAATCGCCGATTGGTGATCACCGACATGTTTTTAACCGCCGACGCGGTGGTCGGCCTCGCGGCCCACATCGCCGGCGGCCTCGTGGTGCGCGAGGCATCGATCGCCGCACGGATCGCAAAAGAGTTGCCGTTCATGGCGACCGAGACCCTATTGATGGAATCGGCCCTGCGCGGCGGCGACCGCCAAGAGCTGCACGAACGCATCCGCCAATACAGCCTGGAAACGCAAGCCGAGCTGGAGCAGGGGGGAGAGAACCGATTGATCGAGCGGATCGCTGCCGATGCCGATTTTCGCCTGACCCGCGGAGAGATCGAGCCTTGGCTCGACCCGCTGGCCTTCACCGGCCGCGCCGCTCGCCAGGTGGATGATTTTCTCGCCGAGGTTGCCGAGCCCGCGCTCGCCGACGTTGCCGAGGAGGCGGTGGAGGCGGTGGAGGCGCCACGGGTGTAGCAGCTCCCCGCGGTCGTTGCCCCAAAAAACCCTGTGGTACACTCCCGCCGCTCGCCGTAGTTGATCGTACGCACTACGTTGTACCCGCTGTCGACGGAGACTTTTCCGGACGAACGAGCGAAGAGCATGCCTCTCGAACAGAGTTTCAAATCCGACCGCGTGGCGCAGGTCTCCTTAAGTGCCGCGGCTGCTTCTCTTCGAGGGCGAGGCCGGCGCATGGTCGCGCTGCTGAGCATCGCCCTCCTGCCGCTTGTACTCTTCGGCTGTTCCTCCCTGCGTAGACCGGTCGCTTCCAAGACCCGGCCGACGAGCGGCTCGATCGGTTCGTTCGCCGACCGAGGCGTCGCCTCTTGGTACGGCGGTGAGTTTCACGGCCGGCGTACGGCGAGCGGCGAGCGGTACGATCAAAACGGCCTCACCGCGGCGCACCGCACTCTGCCGTTCGGCACCCGCCTCTCCGTCACCAACCTGGCCAACGGCCTAAGCATCGTGGTGAAGGTCAACGACCGCGGACCGTTTGCCAAGGATCGCATTCTCGATCTGTCATACGGTGCGGCCAAAGCGATCGGCCTGGTCGGGCCCGGAACCGGGGTGGTGCAGCTCGCCCTGGTCGATGGCCCTCCACACTACACCGTGCAGGTCGGAGCGTTCTCTCTATCGAGTCACGCCAACGAGCTTCATGACCGATTACAGGGCACCTTCCCCGAGGTGTTCGTGCGGAGCGACGGCACCTGGTACCGTGTCCAGATCGGCACGTTCGGCGAACGGGAACAGGCCGAAGAAATGCGCCGCGAGCTTGCGGCCTTCGGCATGTCCGCCCTGGTCATCGCCGCGCAGTAAAGCCCCCGGCTCCCCAAAAGTCGAAAAGCCCCGCGACCCAAGGCCGCGAGGCTCGAAAGATTCGAAACTTGAAGCCCGCGCCTACCGCTTGCGGGTCTTTTTGTTGACGGCCTCTTTGAGCTCCTTGCCCGCTTTGAAGCGGACGCTCTTGCTGGCCTTGATGGTGATGGTCGCACCGGTGGCGGGGTTACGCCCCTTGCGCGCCGCGCGCTCGGAGATCGAGAAGCTCCCGAGTCCCGTTACTTTCACCGTGCCGTCACTGTGCAGGTGCTTGCGCACCGATGCGACGACAGCCTCGAACGCCTCAGCGGCTTGACGCTTGGTCAAGCCTTCGACGGCACCCGCAATATCCTCTACGATTTGCGCCTTACCAGCGGCCATAACTGTTCTCCTCCTTAAATTTCACTCAGGTCGTACGGTGGTCACAACATAAGTCAACACCTCACGGCCTGTCAAGGCGCGTCGGCGGCATCAAAACCAGTATCTTGCTGGGTTTTTTCGAGTACGTGGACCGAGAAGCCGTCATGCTCGTCCGCCGTCACCAGGCGCCAGAATCCGGGGGCCTGAATGCCGCTCGCGATCTGCGGCGGAAGCTTTCCTCCCAGGTCGAGCGGAGCGAAATCCGGCCGCGCGGCGAGGAAGCGGGAGATCACCTCTTCGTTCTCCTCACTTTCGAGCGAGCAGGTGATCGCGACCAGCAAACCGCCCGGCACGATCAGAGGCGCGCTCCCCGTGAGCAGCCGCAACGCCTGATCCGCCAGACGCCCAATCTCGGCCTCGCTGATCCGCCACTTGAGTTCCGGATTCTTCCGCAGCGTACCGGTGCCGGTACAAGGAAGGTCGAGCACGACGCGATCGAAACGGGCGGTGTCGGAAAACGGCGGCGCGCCCGCGTCGCCGATCAAACCGGGAAGGCGGCGATCGAGCCGTCGCAGGTTCGCGGCGAGCGTCGCGAAGCGTGAGGGCGAGATGTCGGCGAGCGTCACCTGCACGGTGGGCTCCCAAGCGAGCAGCGAGAAGCTCTTGCCCCCCGGAGCGGCGGCGGCGTCCAGGATTCGCTCGCCCGGCCGCGGCGGCGGAATCAACGCGGAGGCCTGGCTCGCATCGTCTTGCACGTAGAAATCGCCGCGGCGAAACGCTTCGGTCAAGAGGGGCTGGCCGCCGCGGACGGTGAGCCCCAACGCCGAGAGCGGCGTCGGCTCGACTTCGATCCCGGAGTCGATCAGCTGCTCGGCGAGCAGTTCCCGGCCGCCGCGATCGCGGAAGGCGAGTAGCTGGAGCGGCCGCTGGTGGTTGTTCGCGGCGAGCAGGGCGCGCGTTTCGTCCTCGCCGAACCGTTCCAGCCAACGCCGGACCAAGAAGTCCGGATGGCTCAGCTCGATCCCCAACCGCCGCACCGGATCGGCCTCTTCGACCGGCCAATCCGCGAGGCGCGGCGCGCGGGCAATCCGGCGCAGCACCGCGTTGACGAATCCGGCGGCGCCGCGGTGCGACAGCTGATGCACCTGCTCGACCGCCTCGTGGACGGCGGCATGGGCCGGAACGCGATCGAGGAACAGCAGCTGGTACACGGCAATGCGCAAAGGGGAACGCAAGGCAGGCTCGATATCCTCCAGCTGCCGGTTGGCCGCGCGCGTGACGACATGGTCGAGCAGCCGGAGCCAGCGCAAGCTGCCGAGCGCCAGCTCGGTGAGCAGGCCCTGGTCCCGTTCGTCGAAACGGGCCAGGGCGCTCGCGAGAAACGTGTCGATCGGAGCGTGGGAGGCGAGCACTCGATCGAGCACCCAGGCCGCCGCGATGCGGACGTTGTCCTGCGGCGTGCGCCGGGGCGTCATTCGTCGGCTGGGCGGCGACGAGGCGCTCGACGCACGGCTCGGAGGCGCGGAAGGGCGACGCTTGCTCAAACGAGGTCTCGATTCAAAACTCGGGTTCCGAAGTTCAGGAAAAGCGCGCACCGACGGTGAGGCGTTCCCCGTTGGCGAAATCGACCGCCGACTGCGGACGCCGTCCCGGCCGCTGAAGCTCCGAGACCGCGAGCACCAGGCGGTCGCCACAAGCGATGCGGAGCCCGTCGGGCGCGATGCCGAGAAGGGTTCCCGGCGCGGCTTCGTCCGCCGCGCTTTCGGCCGGCACGGCCCGGGCACGAAGGATCTTGACCGGCACCCCGGAAAGTTCGGCCGACAGACCCGGCCAGGGCGAATAAGCGCGCAGCCGATCGCCGAGCGTCCGCGCCGACAGCGACCAGTCGATCCGGCCGGCCTCTTTGGTCAGCCGCGGCGCGTAGGTCGCGCGCTCATCCTCCTGAGCGGTGGCCACGAGATCGTCCGTCTCAATCCGGTCGAGCGTCGCCAGGACCAGTCGCGCACCGACCGCGGCGAGGCGTGGCGCCAGTTCAAGTTGAGTCTCCACAGGGCCGATTGCGATCTCCTCTTGGAGCAGGATCGGCCCGGAGTCGAGCCCCTTCTCCATGCGCATCGTGGTCACCCCGGTGCGCGTCTCGCCCGCGGCGATCGCGGCCTGGATCGGCGCCGCCCCGCGATAGGCCGGCAGAAGCGAGGCATGCAGGTTGATGCAGCCGAGCCGGGGTGCCGAAAGCAGTCGGACGGGAAAGATCTGGCCGAACGCGACGACGACCGCAAGGTCGAGATCGAGCGCCTCCACGCGCGCCAGGAAGTCCGGATCTCGCACTTTCTCCGGCTGGACGAGCGGCAGGCTCTCGCCTTCCGCATAGCGGGCCACGGGCGGCTGTTGCAGGCGCCCGCCGCGACCCGCGGGGCGGTCCGGCTGAGCAACCACCAGAACGGGTGCCCGCCCCGCGCGCACCAGCGCATCCAGAGTGGGAACCGCGAAGTCGGGGGTACCGAAAAAGGCGAGGCGAGAGATCTGCGGCATTCGAAGGGGATCGTACCACCCCGCCGGACGACACCGCGCGCCCCGCCGGGGGCGGGGCGCGCGATTCGATGTCAAACGATCAGCGTGGGTTGCCGATCTGGATGTCGCGCTCGCCGATCAGGGTGGTGGCGCCGAAGTCGTCTACCACGACGACGTTGATCGAGTGCTTGCCGTTGGAAAATCTCGTCGTATCGAGCGAGAACGTCCAGTTGGCGATCCCACTCTCAGGATAGCCCGGGTACTGCATGTTGATCCCCGGACTGAAGAAGCCGTGGGTGGCGAGGCCTTCGAAGGCACCGTCGATGTAGATCTGAACCTGGTTCACCCCTTCGAAATCGAGCGCCCAGCCGCGCGCTTCGACCGTGCCGGCATAGGTAAGGGACTTCGAGGGATAGTTGATGAACCCGAACGAGTTCTCGTTGCCCAGATCCTCATCGCAGCTGAAGTTGACCGGGATCTTGGCGATATCGACCACCTGGTCGAAGACGTCGCCGGAGCGGATCGTGATCGTGTGCGCGCCGGGGCGATAGCCAAAAGCCATCAGCTCGCCGATGTCCAGGACGAAGCGCCAGCCGGCGTGCGGACTGTTCGGCAAACCCGGAAACTGCTTTTCGATATCCAGTCGGCGCAAGCCGTAGCACTGGGTGAGGCCGCCGGTATCCGCATCGTAAAAGCAGCTCGATTGCGAGTTGGCGTAGACCGCGCCATCGATCTGCAGCTCGACGTAGCCAACCCCGGTATCGTCCGCCTGAACACCCGAATCGAGCGCCCAGCCGCTCACCGAATAGAGGCGGCGCGGGCCGAGGTCGAGGCCGCAACGGCCGCGCATCTCGGCGTTCGGATTCGGGAACTCGATCTTGCCGAAGGGGATCAGGTTGTGGGTGACGTTGTTGAACTCGAACACCTTGCTATTGAGCAAGGTAACTTCGCCGGTGACGGAAAGCACCCGCGGCTGCACCCGATGGTGGCCGTTCAAGAAATGGGTGGTGTCGAGCTGATAGGCGAAGCCGGGCAGCGCGGCGTTGGGAAAGCTCGGATATTGCCGCGTCACCTGCGGTCGGCTGCGGCCATACAGCGAACGGCCGATGATCCTGCCGTCGACCATGATGTCGACCGCCGCGATGCCGTCGTCGTCGAGCGCCCAGCCGAACAGCGGCATTTGTCCGGAGCCGGCGTTGCCGCCCCCGATCTTGCCGCCGAACGAACCGAAAGGTGCCGCCGCAAAGGCCGGCGCCGCGCTCATCAGAGCGACCAGGGCGATCGAGGCGAAGGACGCCCCGGCGAGAATTCGATTGCGCTTCATCGCTCTACCTCCAAGGATGGTTCGAGCCCTACTCACCCCGTCCGGCCCGGACGATCCCCCCAAATCCATGACGGCAGTTCAAAACGGCAGCGAAAGTACGGTCGGTTTTGGCCAGAAACGTGCGAGAAAACCGCGAGCTTTTGCCGGCATCGTACGGCAGCTTCGCGAAAAAAGTCAATTTGGATCGGGACTTGGTAGTGTCCCAGTTTGAATTCGCTCGGCTCCTTCGTGTGCACGCCTTCGGCGCTGCCAGTCGCCTGCGCAATCCAAACTAGGACACTACCCAGGACTTGCGAGGCCGTCGAGAAACGCCTCCACCAAGAGCGGCAGGTTCGCCAGATCGTAGCCTCCTTCAAGGACCGCGAGGACGCGCCCATCCGCCACCTCGTCGGCGAGCGCCCCGAGTTGGCGCCCCCAGGCGGCAAAACCTTCCTGGGAGACGGCCATACCTCCCAACGGATCGCCGCCCCAGGCGTCGAACCCGGCCGAGAGGACAAGCACGCCCGGCCGGAACGCGGCGAGCGCCGGCAGGATCTCTCCGGCGAACGCCTCGGCGTACCGCTCGTCGCCGCAGCCCGCGGGCAGCGGCACGTTGAGCGTCGCCCCCCGGCCCGCACCGCGGCCGATCTCTCCCGCCGCTCCGGTACCGGGATAGAACGGAAACTGATGGGTGCTGGCGTAGAAGACATCGGCCCGCTCCTCGAACAGGTGCTGGGTACCGTTGCCGTGGTGGACGTCGAAGTCGAAGATCGCCACCCGTTCGCAGCCTTGGCGGCGCAGATGCTCGGCGGCGACCGCGGCGTTGTTGAAGAAGCAGAAGCCCATCGCCAACGCCCGCTCGGCGTGGTGACCCGGAGGGCGGACCGCCGCGAAGGCGCGCGCGCCTTGGCTCCCCGCGGCGACGTGTTCCGCCGCCGCGAGTGTCGCCCCGACGGCCGACCAAGCCGCCTCCCACGTGCCCTCCGAGAGCGGGTTGTCGGCGGAGTCGAGCAGCGCGTCGCCGCGCGCCGAGGCGCGGCGGAACCGCTCGACGTAGGCGGGATCGTGCACCGCGGCAACCGCCTCTTCGGCCACCTGCCGCGACACTCCTTCGGCCGTGATCGGCCAGCCACGCGCCTGAAGATGAGCGAGCACTCCGGCGAGGCGATCGGGGGTCTCCGGATAGCCGCGCGGCGCCCGGTGATCGAGGCAGCGGGGGTCGGTAAAGACCGGCACCCGGCAAGACGCCTTTCGGGGCGCCGGTTCGGACGGGTCGATGGATACGGTCGGGGCGGTGGGAGCCATGGCGCGGCCGATCATATCGAAGCGCTCCCAACACCTCCCGCCGCGAGGCGGGTGCCGCGTACCCCGCGAAAGCGCAGCGGCACGGTGATCCCCGCCGCGAGGAGTCGCGATTTCGCGCGGTAGACCAGGGTATCGATCGTCTTCGGCCGAAGGCGGCCCGAACAGGCGACCGAGATCTGCTCGCTGCTCCAGCCGGCGAGCGCCAGGCCGATGATTACCACGTCACGCCCGGGGGTCCGCCCGCCTACGACCTCGCGCCAACGCACGACCGTCTCGCGCCAGTGTTCCAGGGCGAGAAGGGTGCGCTCCGGCGAGGGGGAGCGATCGACACAGCAGGCCGCCAGCCGATCGGCCCCGATGTCGGCCAGGCCGCGGAGCTTGCCGAAGCCGCGCTTGGCCGCCCGCTCGCTGCGCACCCGATCGAAAGCCACCCGCTCCCCTACCCGGGCAAGGAAGCCGGAGAGGCCGAGATCCCCACCTTTTTCCGGCGCCAACCGGCCGGAGGCGAGCAGGCGACAGTAGCTCTCCTGCGCCAGCTCTTCGACATCCTCGCGCTGCGGCTCGATTCCGGCGCGCCGCAGGGCACCGCGAATCGACGCATGGAGGCGCGGCGAATGGCGCTCGACCAGGGCGTTCCAGCGCGCCTCCTCGGCGAGCCGGCGTTCCGGGCTCTTCTTGTTGGCCGACGACCGATTGGGCGACTTGTTGGGTGACTTACTGGGCGAAGACGGGCGGGACTTCTCTTGCTGCATGCTCCCCTCCTGGGCAAGGGGAGAGGAGGTGAAGCAAGCCGGCCTTGGGGGATCCTAGAAACAGAAAAGCCTTCGAGCCCCGCGGCGATCCGAGTTTGGATCGAGCCGCGAGGAGCGAAGGCGAGCGGAGCATACTCGAAAATATGTTTTCCGGCCAGGTCCGCCGAAAGCCCGGCCACCGGGCAAGCTACAATCGCCACCCCGATGTCCGTTTCCCCCAGCCCCAACTCCCCTTCGCCGCGGCGCATCCTCGGCTTTCCGGGCTTCCGCTCCCCCGCGGCCGTCGTTCTGCTCGCCCTCGTCCTTTTGGGGCCTCTCTTGGGGGCCGCCGGTTGCCCGAGCGAAAGGACGCCCGAGCGGCGAAAACTCGCCGGGGCGGCCAAGGGGTGGAACGTCCTATTGCTGTCAGTCGATACCCTCCGCGCCGACCGGATCGGCGCCTACGGCTATCGCCCGGAGCGCCAAGGTCCGCCCAACAGCCCGCGAATGGACGAACTGATCGGCCAGGGCGTCCGCTTCGATAGCGCCGACGCGCAGCGCGCCGCCACCTGGCCTTCGCTCGCGACGGTGCTTTCGGGGCTCTACCCAATAGGACACGGGGTGCTCGAAAACGGGTATGGCTTTCCGGAAGGGCTGCCGACCCTGCCGATCGAGCTGAAAAGCGCCCGCTATCAGACCGGCGCTTTCCTCTCCAATATGTGCAAGGCAAACCACCAGGGGTGGGATGCGTTCGCCTGCACCGGCGGCGAGGACGGCAAGACGGTCGAGCGGGCGATCGATTGGGGAAGCTCCCGCAAGGGCGAGGACCCGTTCTTTCTCTGGGTCCACCTGTTCGGCGCCCACGGCCCCTACTACAACGGCGGCGATCTGGCCGACCGGGTGCTCGATCCGGGCTATGACGGGCCGCTCGGCACCAAACGCTGGCAGCTCGACCGGGTCCACCTCGAACGGCTCGCCCTGTCGCCTCGCGACCGCATCCATTTAGATGCGATCTACGACGCGGCAGTGATCGGCAGCGACCGCCAGGTCGGCCGCCTGATCGACGGGCTGCGCGCGGCGGGCAAACTGGAAAAAACTCTGATCGTGCTGCTCGCCGACCACGGTGAAGAACTCTACCGGCACAACCGGTACCTGTACCACTCCTGCTCGGTCTACCAGGACACGCTGCACGTGCCGCTGGCGATCATCGCCCCTGGCCTCACACCCGCCGGGGCGAGCGTGCCGCAGCGGGTCGAACTGGCCGATGTCGCCCCAACGATCTACGCCCTGCTAGGAATCGCCCCGCCGACCCAGCACGGAAGATCCCTGGTCCCCTATCTCGAACGGCCGGGAGAAGGGGGTGCCGGCAAGGCCGCCTTCTCCGAATACGGGTTGGCGCCGATCCGAACCATTCAAGAGGGGCGCTTCAAGCTGGTTTGGAACCCGCAGGGCTACGAGCCGGTGTGCATTCCGAACGCCCCGCCTGGGCACTACCCGATCGCGCCCGCCGAGCTGTACGACTTGGAGAACGATCCGAACGAGCAAATCGACCTGGCCAAGACCGATCCCACCCGCGTTCGCGAGCTGGCCCGCCACATCGACCAGCGGTTCGCCGGACTCCCCGGAATCGGCGGCAAGGCGAAACGCCAAGAGATCTCGCCGGAACAGAAAAAGAAGCTAGAAGCGCTCGGCTACGCCGTACCGTAGGCTTCGCCGAATTGACCCCTCCGAGGGCGGATGCTAGCATCCGTCGGCTTCGCCGCGGGGGGATGTACGGCACCCGCAGACCGCCCGATTTTCGACTGATCTCCGATTTCAATCGGTCCCGAGGGAGTTCCCGATCATCATGAATTCAAGGCACAAGATCGTCGTCGCGGGCGCCGGCGGGATGGGCAGCGCGGTCGGCTTGATGTTGCGTGAGTTGGGCGACTTCGAGGTCGATCTACTGATCGGCGACCTCGACCTGGAGCGGGCGCGCGCGGCGGCGGCCTGGATCGCCGACGGCTCAAGCCGCCCCGGAGCGGTCGAGCCCTTCCACCTGCCGGCCACCGGGTCGAGCCCCGAGCTGGAATCGATCCTCGGCGGCGCCGACGCGTTGCTCGACTGTCTGCCGGGAGCCGAAGCGCCGCGGATGGCCCGCTTCGCGCGCGAGCGGCACCTGCACTATGCCAACCTGACCGAATACGTCCGGGAGACGAACGAGGTGGTGGCGATTGCCGAGGGCGCCGACACCGGGTTCTTGGTCCAGACCGGCATCGCCCCCGGATTCGTCAATATCCTCGGCCACGGCCTGTTCCGCGATTTTTGTCGCGACCATGGCGTCACCGCGGTCGATTCGATCGAAATGCGGGTGGGCGCGCTTACCCCACACGTCCCCTCACCGCATTTCTACGGCTTCACCTGGAGTTCGATCGGCGTTGCCACCGAGTATGTCAAGCCGGCGATCGCGGTGAGGAACTTCACCACCACGACTCTTGCCTCGCTCACCGAGCGCCGCAATCTGCTGCTCGGCGGCATTCAGTATGAAGAGGCGCTCACCTCCGGCGGTGCCGCGGACCTGCCGAGCGCGCTCGCCGGCCGGGTGCGCGACCTGGACTACAAGACTCTCCGCTACCCCGGCCACTACGCCTGGGTCGAATCGCAGCTCGCCGAGTGCCCCGAGGGAGAAGACCCGGCCGACTTCCTGCACCGGCGGATGCTCGACCAGGTGCCGCACGTCGATGGCGACGATGTCGTCTTGGTCTACGCCGCGGTGCAGGGCAAAAACTCGCGGAGGACGCTCCATCGCCGGGAGATCGCCTACCGGGTCCGACCGATGCAGGTCGGCGCCCGGCGGTTGAAGGCGATTCAAACCACCACCACCTCGGCGCTCGCCGAGTCGGTTCGCCTGCTGCTCTCCCCTGACGGTCCGCGCGGCGTCTGCTTCCAGAGCCAGATCGAGCGCGAGACCTTCGCCTCCGGCCCGTTCATCAGCGCGGTCTACCGCGGCACCGAGATCTGACCCGCCGCCGCCCGCGCTCGCCCTGGCGAAGTCGACAGGAGACGCCAGGGAGCCCCGGCGGCCGCTCCAACGGCGTCTGACGCACCGAAGCTCTATACTGGACTCGAACCTAGCGTCCTTTGGGGACGCTCGAGGAGCCTCCCTTATGCGCCAGCTCGCCCTCTCCCTCGCCCTTCTGCCCATTCTTCTCGCCGGTGCCACGGGAGCTTCGGCGACCAGCTACGTGATGGCGAGCGACGGCGACCTCGCCGCCCATTCCGACCTGATCGCCATGGTCCGCGTGACCGCCATCGAGTCGGCTCCGGTCGCCGGCCTGCCCGCCACCGATGCGCTGGTCGAGATCGAGCGCCTGATTCAGGGGAGCGCGCCGGGTAGCTCGCTCGTGGTCCGTATCCCCGGCGGAACGCAGGATCGCATCACCTGGAAGATCTGGGGCGCCCCGACCTTCGTTCCCGGCGAACGGGCGCTCTTGTTCCTGGTCGCCCAGGACGACGGCACCTATCACGTCCGCCACCTGATGCTCGGCGCCTTCCACGCGATCTCCGTCGCGGGCCGGTCGATCGCCGTACGCAACCTGTCGGAGGCGCGCGCGGTGCCGATGCCCGGCCAGGCCGACACCTCGGAGACCTGGCGGCGCCCGCGCGACCTCGACCGGTTCACCGCCTGGCTCATCGATCGCGCCCGGGGCACCGTCCGCGCCTCGGACTACTTCCTCGCGCCGGACGAAGTGCCGGGCAAGTTCACGTTCCTATCCGATGAAGGGCTCAAGATCCGTTGGTTCGAGTTCGACCAGGGACAAAGCGTGAGTTGGCGATCGCAGTCCTCCGGGCAGCCCGGTCTTGCCGGCGGGGGCGCAAGCGAGTTTCAGGCCGGGCTCGCCGCCTGGACCGCGGACTCTGCCACCAATGTCGCCTATACCTACTCCGGCCAGGTCGGCGACGGCTCGCTCGATCGTCCGGACGGCACGAATTCGCTTCTGTTCGAACGCCAGATCCCCGATATCGATCCGTTCGACTGCTCAGGGGGCGGTGTCCTCGCGGTCGGCGGCCCCTGGCTCGATCAAGACGTCCGCGGCACCTTTCGCGGCGAGATCTTTCTACGCGCGCTCGAAGCGGACATCTTCACCAACGTAGGTCTCTCCTGTTTCTTCGGCTCCAGCAGCCAGCCCAGCGAAGCGGCCGCGGAGCTGTTCACCCATGAACTCGGCCACACGCTCGGGCTAGGCCACTCCTGCGGCGACGGAGACAGCGGCCCCTGCAATTCGCAGGCGAAGGGCGACGCGACGATGCGCGCCTTCATTCACGACGACGGACGGGGTGCCCGGTTGGGGAGCGACGATCGCGCCGGCCTCGCCGTGCTCTACGGCTCCGGAGGAGGCGGTGGAGGGGGAGGAGGCGGAGGCAGCGGCACCCCGAAGACTCCGACCGCGCTCGCGGCCACCCTCTCCGGCCTCTCGGTCGATCTCTCCTGGCAGGACCGCTCGACCAACGAGCAGGGTTTCCGCGTCTATCGCGGCGAGGATGGAGCCCCGCTCGCGCTGCTCGCGACCCTTTCCGCAGGCGCCATCGCCTACAACGATTCCACGGTCGCCGCCGGCCATTCCTACGACTACGAGGTCTCGGCCTTCAACAACCGAGGCGAAAGCGGGCGCAGCAACCACGTCACGCTGAACGTGCCCAACGCCCAGCCGATCACCATCGTCATGGTGCCTACGGCCGCCACGGCCACCGGCTCGGTGGCCCACCTGGCCGCCACGGTCACCGGTCCGGTCGTGCGTACCGAATGGAACCTCGGCGGCATCGCCCGCGCGTTTTCCGCCGCGCCGTGCAGCGCGGGGCGATTCTGTGCCGATCACCTCTACGACATCCCAGGCACCTACACGGTCGAAGTCAAAGCCTTCGGCGACCTCGGCCAGATTGCCCAGGCGACCGGTCAGGTGACCATCGGCGGCGCTCCGGTCCAGTTGCCGGGCGAGGATTCGTTCCTCCAAAGCGTCATCTTCGGCCCCCGTGGCAACACCGGGGTGTTCAAGTCGGATCTCTGGCTGCACAACGACGGCCCGGCGGACACCCGTGTCGGCCTGGTCTACCTGCCCCGCGGGGCCGGCAACCCGGCTCCCGATCGGCGCGAGATCACTCTGCTCGCGGGCACTTCGCTGTTCGTGCCCAACGTGCTTGGCGATCTGTTTGGCGAGACCGGCACCCAAGGGTCGCTCGCGCTCGAATACCGCAGGCCGATCGCCGCCGCCGCTCCGGGACACACCTTTGCCTTTGCCCGCTCGTTCCTTGAAGTGCCGGAAGGCAGCTTCGGCCAGCTGGTGCCCGAGGAGGGCGAGGCGACCTGGACGGCGGAACCGAAAGTGGTCGCCGGGGTGATCGAAGGGACCGGCTTTGCCAGCACCCTTTCCGCCGCGAACCTGGATGCCACGGGCGGCCGGGTCGACGTCGAGCTAACCGACGCCCTGGGCGCGAGTGTCGGACCGGCCGCCGGCTTCGCGCTCGGCGCCCGCACCACACGCTCGCAACCGATCGCCAACCTGTTCCCCAACGCCAAAGACCACCCAGGGCCGTTCACCGCCCGCTTCACGTCGACGGGGGTGCGTTTCGCCGGTTCGGCGACGCTTCTGGAGACGGGATCACAAGATCAGATCTTCCTGCCCGCGGTGCCGCCGCCGCCGGCCGAAGGCTCGCTCGATCCGAACGTCTCGGAAGGGGAGCTGCTGATTCCGCGGGTGGTGCGCGGTAAGGGGCAATTCGGCACCCAGCTGACCTCCAAACTGGTGCTGTGGAATCCGACCGATCTGGCGCGCGACCTCACCCTCTCGCTCTGGCTGCGCGGCAAGAACAACTCCGCCCCCCAGACCGTCCTGCGCTCGCTCGCGCCGCGCACCGCGCTGCTGATCGACGATATCGCGAAGGATCTGTTCGGGCTCGACGAAGCGACCGGCGCGCTACGCATCCTCTGGCGCGGACCGGTCGGACCGGGGCCGCGGGTACTGGCGCTCGGCTTCGCCTCCACGGCGGGACCGCCGGCCCTACGCTACGGCATGCTGGTCGACGCCCGCCGGCCGTTCCTCGAAGGGAGCCGCCGGGCGGTCGATTTCGGCGCCGAGCAGCTGCCGGTTTCGCGTTCGAGCTACGGGGTGATCAACCTGAACAACGCACCAACCAACGTGCGGTTGACCCTCGCCGACGAGACGGGCAAGACGCTCGCGCAGACGACCTTCTCGCTTCAGGCGCGGCAACATTTCGAGCGGACGCTCCTCGGCGTGTTCCCCGGCATCCCGAACGGCTCGAACTGGCATGTCACGACCGAGGTTCTGTCGGGCGACGACGTGCTCACCTACCTCGCGAACATCAACGCGACCGGCGACGTGTTCTACGTTCCGGGGCGCCCCCTCGACTGATCCGGCTCGCGAGGCCGCATCCGAACCGGGGCGGAAAGCCCTCCGCCCCGGTTTTCTGCATTTCTCGAAAAATTGTTTTCTCTCTCTTTCCGCCCTTGACTTCCGGGCGCGATTCGGTAAGCCCCAAGGAACCGCACTTTTCAGCGCCCGAAACGCGCCCGAAGCCGGCGTCGGTGGAAACCCCTCGCCCTGCGAATACCTAAGTCGCTGATTCCATTGATCTTGACCTAATTGCACAACAATCTGTTCAATCCGGTCAAAACCTCGGTCACACCGCTGTTTTCTGGTTGTCACACACCGGTTTCCCACAGAGTTTTCCACAGATCCTGCGGAGATCCCGAAAAGCCCTTTGGCCACCGCAATTTGCCCCTATCGGGGCCCGGCGGATCGCGGTCAGGGCGGAACGCCGAGGCGGCAGTCCGGGCTCGCGAAAAGCGCCGGAGCGGTGCCGGACAGGCGGGTCGCCGCCGGTCCGTCGAAGACGTTCTCGGCCCCCGGACGCACCGCGACCCCACCAAGGTACGAGCCCCACGGCCGGCGGCGGAACCAGTGGACCGACGCGCTCCCTTCCACGGTTTCCTCGCCGAAGTAGAGAAACCCGTTCGGCCCCGTCGTCCGTTCCTGGCGCCCGGCCGCGGCGACCAGCGCCTCCCGCCAGCCGGCATCGATCCCTGAGAGCCTCTCGATTCGCGCAACCGCCGCCCGCAGGAGCCCGGCGCGCCGTACGTTCCCCGCGGCGGCGAGCAGGCGCGGCTCGGCGAGCAGGGCCCGCGCGGCGATCGAGGTCGGATCCGCGGGGGGCGGCTCGGCCCGCAGACGAAGCCAGGGCGCCAAGCCATCGAACGGCGCGGCGCGACAGGCGCGATCGAGCGCCGCGCCGGACCACGGCCGGCGCGCCTCGACCCCGAGTTCCCCGGCGAGCAGCCAGAGCGGCGCGACGTCGCCCGCGGCCCGCGCCGCGCGTAGCGCCTCCTCCGCATCGATCTTTCGATCGCGCGCCTTGTAGGCCGCCCGGCGCGCCCGGTAGAGCCCTAAGGCAGGATCTGCCGCGATCGCGGCATCGAGCGCGGCGATCGAGCCCGCGCGGTCGGTGTCGATCGCCCGATCGTAGGCCCGGTGGGCGCAATCGAACGGCGCGAGGAGCAAAAAAGCGACGAGCGCGATCGAACGCGCGAGCCAACGAGCCGCCCGGCGCGGCGGATCGGTGGAGCGGGAAAGGCTCGGGGCGAGCGCCGCTCCTACCGCGATCAGACCGGCCACGGGTAGGGCCGTGACCGCCCAAGCCCCCGAGGCGAGCGACGCGACCGCGCCGCCGAGCAGACCGAGCAGCCCCGCGCGGCGCAACGGGTCGGGCGCCCCTCGCTCTTGGCGCCAGAGCCGGCGGCCGCAGGCGAAGGCGACGGCCAACGCGAGAAGCAGCCCCGCGGCCCCCAGCTCGTAGGCCACCGTGAGCGGTAGGGAGTGCAACTCCCCCACCGCCTCTCCCGGCGGATTCACCCCCGGGACCGGCGCGAGAAAGGCTCCGAGCGTCCACGGCGTCGACCCCGGCCCCCAGCCGAGGATCGGCCGCGCGCTCCATCCGGCGAGCCCCGCTTGCGCATAGACCCACCGCGTGGAGGCTGAAGGGTCGTGGCCGGTGAGGATCGAGACCCCCCGAGGCACCAAGGCGATCGCCGCGGCCAGAGCGACGAGCGCCACGAGCCCCACAACCAGGCGCCCCCGTCGAAGACCTCGAAGACCGAGAAGGCCGCGACCGCCGCCCCAGAGGGCCGCAACCCCCGCTTCTACCGCCACCGCCCCGAGCCCTGCCGCCGAGCGAGAGGCGACCAACGCCGTCACCCCGAGGAGGCCCGCAACGACCCCCAGGGCGACGGACCGGCGGGAGGGCCGGCCGGTCGCGCCCGCGAGTGCCGGAAGAAGGGCGAGCGGCAACAGGATCGCGAGCCACCAGGCGAGCAGACCGTGATGGCCCAGCGGCAGAGAGGGGCGCGCCGAGGCGCCCGCGAGCCACGAGATCAGAGCGAAACCGGCGATCGCCGCGACGACGATCGAAACCCCCGCGACGGCCCGCTCCCGATCCAAAACGAAGGCCCGCGCGACGACCGGCACCAACCCGACGAGCAGCAGCGCCACGATCCCGCCCACGTACCCCGCCCGCGGCACCGGCGAGGCCAAGAGGCTCGCGACGGCGAAAAGAACCCAAGCGGCCGGCAGAAACCGGCCGGCCGGCCCCAGAGCGAGCGGATCGGACCCCTGCCCCGAGCGGCCACCGAACCCGAACACGAGGAGCCCGAGCGCCAGGTGGCCAAGGATCGCGCCGTACGCCGTAGTCCCGCCGACGAACGTCCCGGCGTAGCCGGCGAACAGCGCGAGCAGCAGCGCGGGCAGGAACGGCTGGAGGCGGTCGGCCATCGGGTTGGGGTGGCGGGCTGGGGTGCCGGAAGACCTACTCGCTCTTGCCCCCGAGGGGTTCGTCCTCGCGCCAGACCTCCGAGCCGTCGACGTAGCGTTCGCGCTTCCAGATCGGCACCTCCGCTTTGAGGCGTTCGAGCGCGGTGCGGCTCGCCTCGTAGGCCGCGGCGCGATGGGGGGAGGCAACGGCGATCACCACGCTTGGCTCTCCGACCGGCACGTCGCCCAACCGATGGACGATCTCCGCGCGGAGGTTCGTGCCCACGGCCTCGAGATCGGCGTGCATATGCGGTTTGTGGCGAGTACGGCTGGGGGGCCGGAACGGTTGATTCGCGAGGCGATGC
>JBBRUC010000113.1:0-18807 GCA_038248205.1 Thermoanaerobaculia bacterium | reverse complement strand
GACGACAAGCGCGACGAGATCGGTGGCCCATACGCCCGCTACGTGTTGGCGGTTCTGGTGCTGGTCTACGTCTTCAATTTCCTCGATCGCCAGATCCTGTCGATCCTGGCCGAGCGGATCAAAGCCGATCTCGGCGCCACCGATGCGCAGCTCGGCTTTCTCTACGGCACGGCGTTCGCCGTTTTCTACGCCCTGTTCGGTCTGCCGCTCGGGCGCCTGGCGGACGTATGGGATCGACGCAAGCTGATCTCGATCAGTCTCGGTTTCTGGAGCTTGATGACCGCGCTCTCCGGGCTCGCACGCTCTTTCGGTCAGCTGGCGTTCGCCCGGGCCGGCGTCGCCGTGGGGGAGGCGAGCGCCGCGCCCTCGGCCTACTCGCTGCTTTCGGATTACTTTCCGCGGGCGCGGCGGGCGACCGTGCTGGCGATCTATTCGAGCGGTATCTACCTCGGCTCGGGGCTGGGCCTGTTTCTCGGCGGTCTGGTGGTCGATCGCTGGGACCTGGCGTTCGCAGGGGGCGCCGCCGGGGGCGCGCCGTTCGGGCTCAAAGGTTGGCAGGCGGCGTTCTTCATCGTGGGTCTCCCCGGCATTCCTCTCGCCTTCTGGGTCGCTTCACTGCGCGAGCCGAAACGGGGAATGAGCGACGGCATCGTGAGTCGCGAGGAGGCGAAGCCGCTGCCCGCTTTCCTCGCCGAACTCTCTTCGGTGATCCCGCCGTTCACTCTCTGGAACCTCCGGCGCTTGGGCGCTTCCGCCAACATGATCCTGGGCAATTGGATCGCGGCCGGCGCGCTGAGCGGCGCGGCGTTCCTCCTCACCGGTGCCTTGGGCAACCCGGCCCAGTGGGCCTCGCTCGCCCTCGGCCTTTACGCCGCGGTCTCCTGGGGGCAGTCGCTCACGCTCCGCGATCGGCCGAGCGCGGCGTTGATCTTTCGTACCCCCTCGATGATCTATTCGATCCTCGGCTTTGCGTTCCTCTCCTTCAATGGCTATGGCCTGGGCTTCTGGATCGCCCCGTTCTTCGCCCGCGTTCACGGGATGCCGCTCAAACAGCTGGGGCTGATCGTCGGTGGGGCGGCGGCGCTGGGCGGGTGGATCGGCGTCACCTGCGGCGGCCTGCTCGCCGACCGCCTCCGGCGAAAATCATCGCGTGGGCGACTCTACGTCGGCATGTTGAACGCGGCCCTCACCATTCCCCTAGCGCTCGCTGTGGTCTGGATTCCGAACAAGACCGCCGCGCTCTGGCTGGCTTTGCCGCTCTACGCCGCTTCCGCTCTATGGCTAGGCCCCGGCACTTCGACGATCCAGGATCTGGTTCTGCCGCGCATGCGGGCCATGGCTTCGGCGGCTTTCTTGTTGGTGAACACTCTCATCGGCCTCGCCATGGGGCCTTACACCATCGGCCGTTTAAGCATGGCGACCGGCGATCTTCGCCTCGCCCTGTCTCTCGCTCTGATCGCCTATGTCGTAGCCCTCGGCTTCTTCCACCTCGCCGGCCGCACCCTGGGCAACGACGAGGCGACGCAGCTCGAACGGGCCAAGGTGGCGGGGGAGGCGTAGCTGCTTTGAAATGCCGAGTCGTGGCCGGCGGTTATGAAGGGTAGAGAGACGGGAGAAGGACTAGAAATTCTAGCTATGTCACGGTAGGATAACCTTGTCCCGAATTGATGCTCTGGGTACACCTTAAACACTGACGCTCTAGAGATGTTTGGCACTTCGCAGGTCCGAGGCGTTGCCGCGCCTCGGGCCAACTTGCCGGGCCTGCTTCTTAACCCATAGTACGCAGCCCGGTCGCTCCAAGGATTTATGGAGGTTGTTCGAATGCCCCAATTGCCCCGTTTTCAAAGTCGTATCGTCTCTGTATCGGCCTGTGCTTTTGCCGTCTGTCTGCTGATCGCAAGCGCGGCCATCGCTCGTCCGCCCCTTGACACGATTGCGCCCCACGAGTTTCCGTCGGTTGACGGCACCGGCCATAACCCCGATCATCCGACCTGGGGTGCCGCCAATACCGAGCTTCGGCGGGTGGCGGATCCCGCCTACGACGACGGTATTTCGGCCCCGTCGGGCGCCGACCGCCCGAGCGCCCGGCTGATCAGCAACCTGGTGGTTGCCCAGCCGTCGCTAACTTTGGCCCCCAAGGGACCTTCGAACTTCGTCTGGCTTTGGGGCCAGTTCATCGATCACGACATCGATCTCACCGATACGAGCTGCGCTGAGACGTTCGACATCGAAGTGCCCACGGGCGATTCATTCTTCGATCCGTCGTCCACCGGCACCCAGGTGATCATGCTCTGCCGCTCGGTCGGCACGGCGGGGACCGGTACCGATCCGAGCAATCCGCGCCAGCAGAACAACATCATCACCTCGTGGATCGACGGCTCGAACGTCTATGGTTCCGACTCCGCTCGTGCCACGGCCCTGCGCATGGATGACGGCTCGGGCCGGCTCAAGGTACAGGCGGGTCCCGGCGGCCGGGCGCTGATGCCGTTCAATAGCTTTGGCCTGCCGAACGCCAGCAATCCGGGGCAGGATCCCACGTCGATGTACATGGCCGGTGACGTCCGCTCGAACGAGAATTTGGCGCTCAGCTCGCTGCACACCCTTTGGGTGCGGGAACACAACTACTGGGCCAATCAGATTCGCCACACCCACACCGGCGCGACCTTGACCGGCGATGAGATCTACCAGCGGGCCCGCCTGATGGTGATCGCCGAGATTCAGTCGATCACCTACAACGAGTTCTTGCCGGCGCTGCTGGGCAAGAAGTCGTTGCGGCGCTACACCGGGTTCCACCCGAACGCCAACCCGGCCGGTGCGTCGACCTTCTCGACCGCCGCGTATCGATTTGGGCACAGCATGCTGACCCCGCAGCTCTTCCGGCTCGGCGCCAATCTTCAGCCGATTTCGGGCGGCAACATCAACTTGAAAGACGCCTTCTTCAATCCGGCCGAGCTGGTCGCGGGCGGCGGCATCGAGCCGCTGCTTCGAGGCGCAGCCCGCCAGCGCGCCAACGCGGTCGATCCGTTCATCGTCGACGACGTGCGCAACTTCCTGTTCGGCCTGCCTGGGCAGGGGGGCTTCGACCTCGCATCGCTCAACATCCAGCGCGGTCGTGACCATGGTCTGCCGAGCTACAACGAAGTGCGCCAGGCGTTCGGCCTAGCACCGAAGGCCGATATCGCTTCGATCAACCCGGGCAACAGCCTGGTCACCGATCGTCTGAGCGCCGCCTATGGCAGCGTCGATCAGGTTGACGCTTGGGTCGGTGGCCTGGCCGAAAAGCCGGTCCGCGATGGGCTCGTCGGCGAGCTGGTTCGCAACGTGCTCGTCAAGCAGTTCACCCGGTTGCGCGATGGCGACTACTTCTACTACGAGAACCAATTCTCACCGGCGTGGGTGAATCAGATCGGCCACACTCGTCTGTCCGACGTGATTCGCCGTAACAGCCCGATCGGCCACGAGATCCAGAACGACGTCTTCGAGATCAAGTAGGAACTCGATTCGCTGGGTCGGATGGTTTAGGGGCGCCCTGGAGTCTTGGGGCGCCCCTAGTTTTTTTACCGGACTCGAGAACTCGAATCCGGACACTCCCGTGGATTGAGTCCCAGCCCGCGTTTAGGAGCCAGCCGCTTCAGGAGTGGATCGAGGTTCCCTCGATCAGGAGGTGGTGCGCCTTGGCAGCGTGGGGAGCCACGACGGCGGTAATCCGGTCGCCCGCCCGCAGGATGGTGTCGCGATCGGGAACGAGGCTCTGGCCCTCTCGCTCGACCGTGATCAAGAGGCAGCCGGCCGGCAGCTTGAGGTCGGCGACCCGCCGGCCGTCGAAGGGTGCGCCGGCCTGCACCGCGCGCTCGACCAGCAAGGTTCCGGCGAGCTCCGGAGCATCTTGGCTGCGCAACGTGTCGCGCTCCAACAAGGCTTGATAGATCGGCCGGTCCCCCAAGATGTCGGCGAGGCCGTAGGCGATGAACGTCGCGGCGAGCAGAGGTAACATCAACGAATAGTTGGCGGTCATCTCCAGGATCAGCACGATCCCGGTCAACGGAGCGCGGACGATTGCGGCAAACAGCGCCGCCATGCCCACCACCGGGAAGGCGCCGGTCGAGCCGGGGGCCGAGGAGATCGAGCTTCCCCACTTGCCGGCGGCGAGGCCGACCCCCTGGCCGAGCTGCGCACCGATCACCAGCAAGGGCGCAAAGATGCCCCCGGCAACTCCGCTGCCATAGCTCAGGATGGTCATTACGAAGCGTAGCGCGAGCAGCGCGAGCAGGGGGGCCATGGCGACCTGGCCCGAGAACGTCTCCTGGACCAGAGGACCGCCGCCGCCGAGCGCGCCGGGAAGCCACCAGCCGACCACGCCGACGAGAAGGCCGACGATGGCGGCCGGCAGGCCGAAGGGCCACGAGGCGGTCTTCTCGAATTGGCGCAGGCTGGCGAGCAGCGAGCGATTGAACAGCACCCCCACCAGGCCGGCGAGCGCACCGAGCGCGAGAAAGGCGGGCAGGCTCGCGAGCGGCGGAACGGGGGCCGCCGGCAGGTGGAAGACCGGCAGTTGGCCGAGCGCCAGGCGCGACACCAAGTCGGCGGTCAGAGAAGCGACAAAGGACGAGGTGAGGACGCCGGGCGCAAAGTCGCCCTGCAGCTCTTCGAGCACGAAGATCACCCCGGCCAAAGGAGCGTTGAAGGCCGCGGCCAGCCCCGCGCCCGCACCCGCGGCGATGAGCACCTGCCGTTCGCGTGGTGTGACGCCGAGCCAGCCGGCGATCAGATGTCCGGATGCGCCGCCCATCTGGACCGTCGGCCCTTCCCGTCCGAGCGCCAGGCCGCTGCCGATCGCGAGCAGGCCGCTCGCGAATTTGACCGGCACCAGGCGGGCCGAGCGCAAGCCGCGGAGTCGATGGAGCACCGCCTTCAGATGTGGAATGCCGCTGCCGGCCGCTTCGGGCGCCAGCCGGCGAACGAGAACCAAGGAAAGGCCGGCGGCGAGCGCGCAGAAGAGCGGTGGCAGCGCATACCCCCACGGGGCGAACCGCCGCGAAACGGCGTAGAGGGCGCTGCGAAATTCCTCGGCGTGCTCTATCGCCAGGCGAAAGGCGATCGCGAGGAGGCCCGCGCAGAGCCCAACCAGTGCCGCTCTGGGCACCAGCCGCCGCCGCCGCTCCTGGCGGCGGACGAAATGTTGGATCTCGCCGGAAACATCCTGAGGAGTGATGCCAAGGTCGGAAGAAGGGTCGTCGGAGGCCGCGTCGGTGTCGGTCACCTGGAGTTGATACCGCAAACGATCGGTTGTCGCAAGGCGAGAGGCTCGAGCGCCCCGCCAGAATCGATCTATCATTCTCCGAGCGACCGTCCACGGCCGCCCCTCGGAGGTTTTCCCGTTTTGAAACTCTGGATCGATGCGGACGCCGCGCCGCGCGACGTAAAGGACGTGGTGTTTCGGGTCGCCCGCCGTCTGAAAATTGAGACGCTTCTGGTCGCCAACCAGATGCTCTCCGCCCCTTGGGATCACCCGTTCGTCTCGGCGGTGCGGGTTGCGGGCGGTCTTGACGTGGCCGATCAGTACATCGCGGATCAAGCCGAACCGGGGGATGTCGCGGTCACGGCGGACATTCCGCTCGCCGCCCGGCTGGTCGACAAAGGCGTCTTCGTCCTCGATCCGCGCGGCCACGAGTATACCGAGGACAACGTCGGCGAAAAGCTCGCCGGGCGCGATCTGATGACCGAGCTGCGCAGCGCCGGCATGGTCGGCGGCGGCCCGCGGCCGTACGGACCGAAGGACAGGCAGGCTTTCGCCGTGGCGCTCGACCGGGTGGTAGGCCGGGCGTTACGCGCTCGGTGAGCTTCGGCACTTCCCGACTCCCCTCAACACCTTCGGTGCTTCTCGCCCCTTCTCCAGGAGAGAATTTCCGCCACGAACGGACCTCTCCTCTCGTCGTTGGCCGGAACGTCTGTAGAGGGTTCTCCGGAGCTTTCCTGCTTCTATCAACGTCGGAGTTTTTTCCCGGCCTGGAGTTCCGCGCCCGGTCCTCTTAAGTCGGCGGATCGAAAATCCGTCGACTGGCCTCGAACCCGGGCTGGAGGACTAAAATGACAGCCGATGAGCGTCGTGGCCCCCCCATCGTCCCGAAAGGGTAAGCTCAGCCTCGAAGTCGAGGAGCGGTTTCTTGCCGGCGCGCGCCAAGCCGCCAGGTTCTTCATGAACAAGTCCAACGTACATCGAACGCTTACGCGCCTGGTCGATCGCCTGGCGGAGCTGAAGATCCCCTACGCGATCGTCGGCGCCTTGTCTCTCAATGCCTATGGCTATCAACGGACCACCAGCGACGTCGACGTCCTGTTGCGGCGCGAGGATCTGGACGCTTTCAAGAAGGCCTACCTCGGGCGCGGGTATGGCGAGAGATTTCCGGGCAGCCGGGGGCTTCGCGATACCACGCAGAACGTCGACATCGATGTCCTTTTGACCGGTGACTTCCCGGGCGACGGAAAGGAGAAACCGATCGCCTTTCCCGATCCGGCGGCAGCGGCGGTGCGCGGTGAGCGGTTCGCGCTCCTGCCGCTTGCGACTCTGATCGAGATCAAACTGGCGTCCGGAATGACCGCGCCTCACCGGCTTCGAGACCTGGCCGACGTAATCGAGCTGGTCCGGGAGAATGCTCTCGAAAAGAGCTTTACCGACTCGCTCCATCCCTATGTACGGGAAAAGTTTCTCGATCTGTGGCAGGCCGCTCAGACCAGCGATGGCGAATGAAGGAGCGCCTTCGGCCTCTCGACGGCTAACCCTCCTCGATCGGTTCGAGCGCGCGGTACTCTGCGCGTCGAATCGGAACACCCGAACCGCGTCTCTCAGCAGGAAAAGCGCGGCCCGACGCACCGGCCGCGTCGAAGGAAGTCCTCCAAGGGGCGATTGGCCGATTGGAACGGGCGACTCGATCCACCATCTTCGGTGCTTCGCCGATTGGAACGGATGACCCGATCCGGTGGATTCGGCGCTTCGTCGATTGGAACGGGCCGCTCGATCCGGTGGATTCGATCCTTCGTCGATTGGAACGGGCCGCTCGATCCGGTGGATTCGGTGCTTCGCCGATTGGAACGGATGACCCGATCCGGTGGATTCGGTGCTTCGCCGATTGGAACGGATGACCCGATCCGGTGGATTCGGCGCTTCGCCGATTGGAACGGACGGCTCGATCCAGTGGAATCGACGGCTCGATCCAGTGGAACCGACGATCCGATCCGCTGGGGTCGACGGTCGGTTCTGCCGGGGCGACGGGTGGATCGAAGCACCGGAGCCGGCCGGCTTTCCCTCTCGCCGGCATCCTATCCAGGAACAAAAAAAGAAAGTTTCCGAAAAAGTGTCGTTTTCTCAGACCCTCCTGTTTTACCGTAGAGGGCGTGGGGCCGATCCCACACCCTTTGCCGCAAGGCGAAAAGGAGTCCGCATCATGGCCGCCAACAGCCTCGTCGCACGCATCAGCCGCTGGGACACCCTGGTCACCAACCTTGAGCCCGATCTGACCGACATGCAGCATCTTTCGGCCGACTTCGCCCAGCTGAAGGAGATCCTCCTCAAAAGCCGGGAGTTCGAGGCGCATCAGGAGCTTCTTCGTTCGCAGTCGCAGGGCAACACGGCGGAGCGTCAGAGCCTCGCCCAGGAAGGCGACCGCCTGCGCCGCCGCATCGGCGCGAGCCTCCAGTGGAAGCACGGTTTCGGCAGCGAGAACCTCCTCAAGTTTGGCTTCCGCCCCCGCCGGCAACCGGCGCGGTCGAAAAAGCAGGCCAAGCCGGTCCTGATGAGCGTCTCCCCCGAAGCGGCGTAAGCAGCGCCCTGTAGTTCCCGCGGTACCACCCCCTTCCCCAACCCGGCCGTTCAACACGGGCCCTCCGGCCCCAGGCGCAGCCTATGGCTTCGTCGTGCCCGGGTGCGGGAAGGGGGGTTTTTGTGCGCGGGCCGCGGCGAGCAGCTCGCGGAAGCGCTTCTCGCTCCGGTCGACGTACGAGCGAAAGCCTTCAGGGTCGACGAAGGCGTGCCGGTCTCCGGCACGGAGGCGGGCTGCTTTCTCTTCGAGGCCGATAAACGAGGCATGGGCGGCGAGGAAGAGATCGCAGGGCAGGTCGTCTGGGCGAGAGGTTCTGAAGAACGACTCCACCCCTTCGCGGGTGTTGCGAAGTCGGGTAAGAATCGGGGCCGGTCGTCGTTTGACCTTCAGCCGTAGACACCGGCCCACCTCTCGGGAGACCTCGCATGCCCCGCTCGACCGGAGCTTTTCGCCATGAGTTCGGCATGTCGTTACGTCGCAAGGGGCTTTGGGTCGCCTATGGGCTGCTGTTCGTCTTTTATACGGTGCTGCTGTTTTCACCGCCGCCGCTCGGCGAAATGATCAAAGGCGAGGTGATCTCTAAGGCTCAGGTGTGGGCGGTCGCGGGACGCTTCCTGATAGCGGTGAACGTTTTCTTCCCGGTGGTGGCGGGGATTCTGTCGGCCGACCGGCTCCAGCGGGATGTTCGCCTGGGCCTCTGGGAGCTTCAGGAGAGCACGCCGGTCTCGCGCTTCGCCTATCTTCGGGCGAAGTACTTCGGAACGCTCGCGTCGTGCCTTCTGCCGGTGTTCCTCTGGGTAATGGCGATCGGCGGGGTGATGACGGCCTTCGGCCGCTCGGATGCGGCGATTCTGTGGGCGATTCCGGCGGCGTTTGCCGCGATCACCGTTCCGGCCTTCGCCTTCGTGGTGGCGTTCTCGCTCGCCTGCCCGATGGCGATGCCGCTGCCGGTCTATCAGATTCTTTTCGTCGGCTACTGGTTCTGGGCAAACTTCATTCCGCCGAGCCTCTTTCCGACGTTGAACGGCACGCTGCTCACGCCGAGCGGTGTCTTCGCCCTCCAAGCGTTCTTCGATCCGTCGAAAGGGAGTGGGGCCGCGCGCTACACGCCATTTCTGGCTCTGCTGAACCTGGTGGTTCTGGGATCGTGCGTCGTGGCGGTTTTGGTTGGGCTCGAACGCCTGCTCAAGTTCCGATCGGAGCGCGCGTGAGATCCCTGCGATCGAAGGGCGCGGCGTTGAAATACTCCTGGCTCTGCTATCGGCGCGAAAGCCTATGGTTTCCCGCCGCTTTCTTGGCGCTGTTCGTCGTGATCCTGGCGATCCTTCCCAACCCGGGCCTCCGCTACGGTATCGCCCGTGCCTATCTCGGTTTCATCGTGCCGTTGATCGGCGGGATTCTCGCGGCCTACTCGATCCTCGACGATCCGGCGCTGGAGCTGCGCTTCGCGACCCCCGAACGGCCCGAGGCGACGCTCGCCGCACGCCTGGGACTGATCCTCTTGGTCGAAGCCGTCTGTGCGGCCGGGTTTCAGCTCTTCGCCCGCGCGTTGGGCGTCGACCTTTCGCCGCTCGGCGGATTCCTCAGCGTCCAAGCGGTCTGGCTGGTACCGACGCTCGCGTTGATCTCACTGGGGTGCGCCGGTTCGCTCGCCGGGGCGCAGTCGGTCACCGGCGCGTTTCTGGTCGGCGGGGTCTGGCTGGTGCAATTGCTGATGAAGAGTTGGTTCGTGGCAAACGCCCGGGAACTCTACCTATTCCTCGGCGTCTTTTCCCCCGACTCCCCGGCCCTCGTGGCCAATCGCTTCGTGCTGTTCGCGGGTTCGCTCGGCCTGCTGGGCCTTTCCACCGTTCTGCTGCGCCGGCCGGAACGTCTTCTCTAGAAGTGAGGTTTGCCGTGATCGAAATTGCCGGACTCACCAAGATCTACGGTCGAGGCAGCAAAGCCGCTCGTGCCCTTTCCGGGATCGATCTCCGGATCGGCACCGGAATGTTCGGTCTGCTGGGTCCGAACGGAGCGGGCAAGACCACGCTGATGCGCATTCTCGCGGGAGTCGCGAACCCGAGCGGCGGCACCCTTCGGATCGCCGGCAACGATCTCCGGACCGAGAGCGGCAAGCGGGCGATGAAGGCGACGCTCGGCTATCTGCCGCAAGAGCTGGGCCTGTACCCGGAGCTTTCCGCCGCCCAGTTCGTCGACTACATGGCGATCCTCAAAGGCTTGGGCGAACCGAAGGCGCGGGCGCGCCGGGTTGCCGAGGTGTTGGAGAGGGTAGCTCTACAAGACGTCGCCGATCGGAAGATCAAGGGATTCTCGGGCGGCATGAAGCGCCGCGTGGGGATCGCTCAGGCGCTCGTCAACGATCCGAAGCTTCTGATCGTTGACGAGCCGACCGCCGGGCGCGATCCGGAAGAGCGGATTCGCTTTCGCAACCTTTTGGTGAATCTCGCGGCCGAGCGAACTGTGATCCTTTCGACTCACATCGTCGAAGACATCGGTCAGACCTGCCGCGATCTCGCGGTGTTGGCGCGCGGGCGAATCCATTTTCGCGGCAGCCCTGCGGAGCTGATCGAGGCGGCCGAAGGCCACGTTTGGACCGCCACGAGCGACCGCCTCGAAGAACCCGAGACGGGGCTCACGGTCATCTCCATGTTGCACCTCGCCGACGGGATTCAATACCGGCTCGTGGGACCGCGGCCGGCGAGTTTCCCGAATGCCGAGCCCGCGAAGCCGGGGCTCGAAGACGGCTATGTGCGGTTGATGCAGAGCGCCTAATCGGCCTTGGTTTTTTCGTTCGCCTTGCGGGCGGCTGCGAGCAGCTCCCGAAACCGCTTCTCGCTTCGGTCGACGTAGGAGCGAAAACCTTGCGGATCGACGAAGGCGTGCCGGTCTCCGGCGCGGAGTCGCGCGGCCTTCTCTTCGAGCCTGAAGAACGAGCCATGGGCGGCGAGGAAGAGATCGCAGGGCAGGTCGTGCAAGACCTTGAAGCTCCGCTCGTAGTCCTCGGCGATCTCGGGATAGCGCGGGTTGTTCGCGAGCCGGTAGTTGTCCGGATCGGGCACGCTGGTCGAACAGAAGAAGACGGCGGAGAGCCGCTCGGTTTTCCCGGGAGCGCCTTTCCTTCCTTCGCCGGCTTCTTCCAGCGTCGCGGTCCAGGTGGTACATCCTTTGGTATGGCCGGGGGTAAGGTGGGCGGTCAAGGTGACGCCGCCGAGCTTCACCGTGTCGCCGTCCTGGATCTTGCGATCGACCTGGACTGGCGGAAACGGATTCGCGTCGCCCCAGGCGAAATCGCCTTTGCCTCCAGCTTCGAGCTGCGCCGCGTCCCGCGCGCTCGCAATCATCCGGGCGCCCGATTTCTTCTTGAGTTCGGCAAGCCCCCCGGCGTGATCGAAATGGGAGTGGCTGTTCAACAGAATTTTGACGTCCGTGACCTTCAAGCCCAGCTTCGTAAGGCTCGCCTCGATCCGCGGCGCCGTTTCCGGCAGGCCGCCATCGAGGACGATGAGGCCGTCATCCGTCTGGATCGCGAAGCTCGCGATCTCCTTGGTTCCTACATAGAAGAGCGGTCCGAAAATCCGAAACGGTTCGACGGGCTGGTTCCAGTCGCCCCGCTGCTCCGCGGTCTGGGCAAACGTAGTCGGGGGGAGTGGGGCGAGGATGGCGAACGCCAGAAGGGCGAACATCGACGAGCGCATCAGGACTCCTTGGAAGCGGTGCTGGGGATCGTTCTCCGGCGGGGGCAGGATAGCAAGGGCTGTAGGGGCGCACACACACAGGTGCGCCCCTAGCTCCTGGGTGCGCGGGCGTCTCGCCCGCACGTGCGGTCCGGAGGCCCGCGTATCCAGGAATCCCAGCGGCGGCGAAGGTGGGCCGGGATTGCAGAAGGTGAGCGCCGGATTCCGGGCGGAGGTTCTGCGGTGCCGGGGTGCCGGGACGGACCGTCGGAAGAGACCTCCGCGCCGCCGGAAGGGATCTCCGGACGATTGGGAGGAGATTCCGCGCGGGCGGAAGGGAGATCCGGGTCGTCCAGGAGGGCTCCGGACGGTCGGGATTTCTCTCCCGGTCGCCGGTGAGCCGCTCCGGGGGAGCGGGATCTCTCTTCCGGGCACTGGTAGGACGCTTCCAAGGACCGTTAGAGCCCTTCGGACGCTCGGAAGGCCTCTTCGGACACCGACCGAGCGGGTCTTGGCCGAAGCGGCGGCCGGCGGTTCGGGCCAGTAAGGCGCGGCCTCCCTAGGCCGAGGGGGCGTACACCGTTCGGACTCCCCGCCAAGCCATAGCGCAAGAGCCATAGCGAGCACCACCTTGCCATCCCAGGGCAATAAGTGTAAGCTTATCAAGCTGTTAGCTCAGCCGCCACCTTCCGGTAAACCTGCAATTCCGGGCATTTGACCCCGAAGAAAGGCCCTACCACCGACCATGCAGCCTTTTGCGATCGCCGGTCTTCAGCTCCAGTTGTCGGGTCACGGCAACAACCTGCCCCGCATGCGAGAGCGCCTGGGTTACTTGATGGCGGTCTTTCCTTGGGTCCAGATGGTCGTCTTCAGCGAGTTGGCCGCTTGCGGTCCCTCCCCGAAGATGGCCCAGCCGATGCCCGGCCTGGCGGAGCAGGCGTTTCAAGAGATGGCGGCCCGTTACCGGTTATGGCTGATCTCGGGCTCGCATTTCGAGCTGGCCGAGGGCAAGGTCTACAACACCCTCTCGGTGATCGACCCGGAAGGTCGCATCGTCTCCCGGTACCGCAAGATGTTTCCCTTCTACCCTTACGAAGCGGGAGTGACGCCGGGCTCGGAGTTCGTGGTGTTCGATGTACCGGAGGTCGGCCGGTTCGGCGTTTCGATCTGCTACGACATGTGGTTTCCCGAAACCTCGCGGCAGCTCGTTTCGCTCGGCGCCGAGGTGATCCTTCATCCGACGCTCACCACCACCATCGATCGGGATGTCGAGCTGGCGATCGCCCGGGCCACGGCGGCGACGAACCAATGCTTCATGGTGGACGTCAATGGCGTGGGCGACGTGGGCAATGGGCGCTCCGTGGTGGTCGGGCCGGCCGGTGACGTGTTGTACCAGGCGGGTACCTCGGAAGAGCTGATCCCGATCGAAATCGATCTGGAGCGCGTACGCCGGAGCCGCGAGGTCGGCCTGCGGGGCCTCGGCCAACCGCTCAAGAGCTTCCGCGACAGCGCGGTCCATTTTCCGGTCTATGCGCCGGTCGATCCGGGCGGCGCCCGCGACTATCTGCAAACCCTTGGCCCGCTGATCGTCCCCGAACGGGGCTCCCTCGCGGGCATTCGCAATGCGACGCCGGATCAACCGGCGGTCCTCTCGGTAGACCCGGTTTCTCCGGGTGGAGGGGTAGCCCTATAGGAGCGAAAATGAAACCCGAGTTGCCGCTCGCGCCGAATTCCGGGCGCGATCCCCAGCTGTACAGTCTCTGGCTGGTTCGTACCGACGGCTGGAACCAACTGCGCGACGCCGCCCGCCGGCTTCACCGGGGCGTTGAACGCCCCGCCGAGATGGAACGGCTTGAGGCGCTCTGCCGCCGATCTCTAGACACCCTCGAACCGCTGGAACGTTTTTTCGCCTTTCCCGGTTGGCGTACCTTCCAGCGTCTCGAAGGTTTCTACGCCCGCAAACAGTGGGACCGCCTCGCCCGCCAGACCATTCGCCTCCTCCGCTTCATCACGACCGGCGCGTTCCGTCGGCTTGACCTGCTCGACCTCAAAATCCAAGGGTACGCGGATCTTCTCGACCTCGACGAGTTCAACGAGGACGTGTTCAAGAAGATCGGTCAGGAAAGGCGTCCCTTTTTCGTCACCCTTGTGGTCGACGACCTGTCACCCCTTCAAGAGCAGGAACTCCAGATGCGGCTGCGCGAGCTGCGCGGTCCCGAAGATCTCTTCATCTACGAGGCGATCGTCGTCTCCAGCTTCGAAGCCGCGATGCTCGCCGTGCTGGTGAACCCGGCGATTCAGTCGGTCGTCGCCCGCTACTCGTTCGCCTTCGCCGACCCCCGCGCCGCGGCAAGCGTCGCCGAGCTGTACCCTGCCCTCGGGTTCCGCCGAGACGAGCTCATGGAACTGATGGCCGGCGACCGCACCCTGGCTCTCGGTCGGGTGCTCGCGGCGCTGCGGCCCGAACTCGATCTGTTTCTGGTTTCCGATGCTCCGGTCGAACAGGTGGTGGGAGCCGGAAGCAGCCAGTTCCGCCGGGTCTTTTATCAGGCGGAGGACTATCAAGACCTCCACCTGAGCATTCTGAAAGGCGTTCACGAGAGGTACGAGACGCCGTTCTTCTCGGCGCTGCGCACCTACAGCCTGAAACCGACCGGGGTCTTTCACGCGTTGCCGATCTCGCGCGGCAAGTCGATCGCCCACTCGACTTGGATGACCGATCTGGCGGAGTTCTACGGTCCGCGGGTGTTCCAGGCCGAGACCTCGGCGACCACCGGCGGCCTCGACTCGCTGCTGCAACCGGTAGGAACGATTAAGCGGGCGCAAGAGCTGGCGGCCCGAGCGTTCGGCGCCCGGCACACCTACTTCGTCACCAACGGCACTTCGACCGCCAACAAGATCGTCATGCAGGCGCTGATGAGGCCGGGAGACATCATTCTCCTGTCGCACGACTGCCACAAGTCGCACCCCTACGCGGTCATCCTCGCCGGGGCGTACCCGGTCTATTTGAGCGCCTATCCGCTCTCCGACTACTCGATGTACGGCGCGGTGCCGCTCTCGGAGATCAAGCGCCAGCTGTTCGCCTTGAAGGCGGCGGGCAAGCTCGATCGCGTGAAGCTCCTCCTGCTCACCAACATCACGTTCGACGGCCTGACCTACGATCCGCTGCGGGTGATGGAGGAGGTGCTGGCGATCAAGCCGGACATGGTCTTCCTGTGGGATGAGGCCTGGTTCGCCTACGGACGCTTCGTTCCGACCCTGCGGCTACGCACCGCCATGGAGGCTGCCCGCAGGCTTCAGGCTCGGCTTAAATCACCGGAATACCGGGCTGAATACGCGGCTTGGCGCGCCGAGGTGGACGTAAACGATGCCACGGACGAGCCGGTGCTCGAACGTCGATTGCTGCCGGACCCGGATCGGGCGAGAGTGCGGGTCTACGCCACCCAGTCGACCCACAAAACGCTCACCGCGTTGCGCCAGGGATCGATGATCCACGTGGCCGATCAGGATTTCGAGCACCGGGTCAAAAGCGTCTTCGACGAGGCGTACCTCACCCACACGTCCACGTCGCCGAACTATCAGATTCTCGCGACCCTCGACGCCGGCCGTCGCCAGGTGGAGCTGGAGGGGTATGAGATGGTGCGGCGCAGCATTCAGCTGGCGATGACGCTGCGCGAACGGATCCGCTCGGACGCTCTGCTCAACCGCTATTTCCGCGTGCTCGGTCCACGGGAAATGATTCCCGAGCGGTACCGGCCCTCGGGGCTCGACGCCTACTTCGATCCGGAACACGGCTGGCGCCCGCTGGAGCCGGCTTGGCGCGGCGATGAGTTCGTGCTCGACCCGACCCGGGTGACGCTCGACGTCGGCCGGACGGGGCTCGATGGCGATCATTTCAAAAAGCTCCTGATGGATCGGTACGACATCCAGATCAACAAGACCTCGCGCAATACCGTCCTGTTCATGCTGCACATCGGCATGACCCGGGGGGCGGTGGCGCACCTCGTCACGGTGCTCACCAAGATCGCGCAAGAGCTTTCCGACCGGCTCGATCACGTGAGCGAGATCGAGCATCGGGGGCACGAGGAAAAGGTGCGGGCGTTGGTCGAAGAACTTCCCCCGCTGCCCGATTTTTCCCGGTTCCACCCGGCGTTCTTGGAGCCCGCCGACAGCTCTACGCCCGAAGGGGACATGCGGAGCGCGTTTTATCTCGCGTATGACGATTCGGCGTGCGATTTCGTCAAGCTCGACGGCGCGTTGTCGCGGGCCGTCGCCGCGGGCCGGACCGTCGTTTGCGCCCGCTTCGTCACCCCCTACCCTCCCGGCTTTCCCGTCCTGGTGCCCGGCCAGGTGCTCTCGGCCGAGATCCTCGACTATCTCCTCGCGCTCGACGTGAAAGAGATCCACGGTTACGAACCGGACTTCGGTCTTCGTGTCTTCACCGATGCCGCCTTGGCGGCGCGTTCGAGCGCACGGATCGCCCAACCGGTCCTCGCGAAAGGAGTCAAAGCATGACGACCACCACCCTGGCCAATACCAAAACCCACGCGCGGGCCAAGCGCCGCGGCGCGATCCTCGAAAAACCCGAACCGACCAGCCTGGCCAAGAGATCTACTGCCTTGAGCCCTAAAATCGCCAAGGCCGAGCCCCTCGAATCCGTCCAGACGGCTCCGGCAGGGCATGCCAAGCTGCAGGGCGTCTCGGACATTCGGCGGTATTTCTACCGCAACGAGGAACCGATCTATTTCATCAGCGCGACGCCGTTCAACCTGATCGGTCTCGACGAATGGGTGCGAAATTTTCACTTCATCAACTACATCGACTGCTTCGACGGGCAACACCCCCATGTGTTCGTGCCGGACGAAGTTCCGCATCGGCCCTTCACTTCGATCGAAGACATCAACAACTACCTGCTCAACCACCAGCAGGTGAAAGAATTCATTCGCGCCCGCGGTCCGCGCGGCAAGGCGGTCTTCCTGTTCTTCGACGAAGAGACCGAAGCGCTCGCGGCCGGACTCGGGCTGGAGATCTGCTTCCCGCCGGCGAGTCTTCGCCGCGCGGTGGACAACAAGGTCGAAGCGACGCGGATCGCCGACCGGGCGGGTGTCAAGTCGGTGCCCCATGTGTTGGCCAAAGTCGGCTCCTGGGAAGAGCTGCAGAAAGTGGCCGAACCGCTGGGCAACGATTGGGTGGTGCAGACCGCTTTCGGCGACTCGGGCCACACGACGTTTTTCATCGCCTCGCACGACGATTGGCAGAAGCACGCCGAAGAAATCATCGCTGAGGCGGAAGTGAAGGTGATGAAACGGGTGCGGGTGCGCGGTTCCGCCCTGGAGGCGTGCGTCACCCGGCACGGCACGATCGTCGGGCCGCTGATGACCGAGCTGGTCGGCTTCAAGGAACTCACCCCCTACCGGGGCGGCTGGTGCGGCAACGAGGTGAACGCCGACGCATTTCCGCGCGAGGTGCGCGCCGAGGCGCGCCGGGCGACCGTAGCGTTCGGCGAAGAGTTGCGGAAGATGGGCTACCGGGGCTATTTCGAGCTGGATTTCCTCTACGACCAGGACACCTTGGATCTCTATCTCGGCGAGGTGAATCCCCGGATCACCGGCGCGAGCGCGATGACCAACCTCTCGGCCTTCGCCCACTCGGATGCGCCGCTCTTCCTGTTTCACCTGCTCGAATATTCCGGCGTCGACTTCGAACTCGACGTCAAAGCGCTGAACGCCCGCTGGGCCGAACCCGCCAACATCGATCCTTGGGGCCAGTTGGTGCTCAAGCACACGGCCGACACGTCGCGCATCGTGACCGGTGCGCCGCGGGCGGGAGTCTGGCGCCTCCGCGCCGACGGCTATCCCTCCTACGTCCGACTCCAGACCCATCGGCGGACGGTGGACACGGAGGCCGAAGGGTTCTATCTCCGCATCGCCAATACCGGCGATTACCTCTACGAAGGAGCCGACCTCGGAATTCTGATCACCCCGGGGCGCTTGATGACCGAAGATCATCAGCTCAACGAGCGGGCCCACCGCTGGATCAAGGCGCTCGGGGGTCAATACGCGAGCGCCCCGGTAGGGGAGGGCGGTCCGGCGGGCGCGGCGATCACGGCTCCGGTGGCGCCCGGAAACTTCAAGATTCTCTAAGGTAGAACCCGAATGGAACGAACGCTGTACACGGTCCAGGAGTTCGCTCCTGGACCTCGCTGGGGAAGTCTCTATCAGCTCATGGCCCTTGGCTATCGGCACTGGTTTCTTCGCGAGGGCGACGCCGCGCGCCCTACGCGGCAGGCCGCGGAAGCTGCCCTCCGACACTACATGCCGGAGCTTTTTCCGGTATACGAGCAGCTCTTGGGCCTCGCCGGAGGGGATGATTTTTCTGCGCGGCTCCTGTCCCTCTGGTGTCCGCCCCGCTATCTCACCGGCTGTTCGCAGGCGGTGTGGAAGGGCGCCTCACCCCTCCTCGTCCGCAACTACGACTATCAGCCGGCGCTGTGGGATGCCATCTTCCTTTCTTCGGCCTGGACGGGGCGGCGGGTGATGGGAATGACCGATTCGCTGTGGGGGCTGCTCGACGGAATCAACCAGTATGGCCTCGCCGTATCGCTCGCTTTCGGCGGCCGCCCGGCGGTCGGCCCCGGTTTCGGCATGCCGTTGATTCTGCGCTACGTGCTCGAAACGTGCGGCGACGTGGAGGAAGCGGTCGCCGCGCTTTGCCGGGTGCCGAGCCACATGTCGTACAACGTGACGCTGCTCGATGCTCGCGGCGAACACCGCACCGTGTTCGTCGCGCCCGACCGGCCCCCCGTGGTCACCCACCGCTCCGTCGCCACCAACCATCAGCGGGTGGTCGAGTGGGAGGCTTTTGTTCACGCGACCTCCAGCCTGAACCGGGAGCGCCTCCTCCGCGCCCATGTGAACGACCGGCATGAGAGCGCCGAGCGTTTCGTCGGCCGATTCCTCGAACCGCCTCTCCACCAGCCGCGATTCGGGCTCGGCTGGGGCACGCTCTACACCGCCGTCTACGAGCCTGCCACGGGTGGCGTGGGTCTATACTGGATCGGGGCCTCGTTGCGGCTGGGAATCGAAAACTTCCACGAGGCGGCGGTTACCCTGTCGTTTCCCGGATTGCCGGGCTAACCGCGGAAGAGGATGGAATAGGCCGGCTCGCGAACTAGACTGATCGCCTCCGATTCTCAACGCGTTCCAGCATTTGGTGTCTTGATGTGCATCCGGTGCGCTTCGGCACCCGTTGGGTGACGGCGAATCCCGGCGCCACTCGGGGTGAAACGTCCGGGCCAAGACCGTCGCCTAATG
>JBBRUC010000112.1:0-18884 GCA_038248205.1 Thermoanaerobaculia bacterium | reverse complement strand
GTTGGCAACCTCCGGGCGGCGCTGCGCGAGGAGCTGCCGGACTACATGATCCCGTCGTTCTTCGTGGTCCTCCCGGGCTTGCCTTTGACTCCGAACGGCAAGGTGGACCGCAAGGCTCTGCCGGCGCCTGGCGGGGGCCGGCCCGAGCTGGGCCGGGAGCACGTGGCACCTCGCGGGGACGTCGAGGAGCGGCTAGCGACGATTTGGGAGCAGGTGCTGCGCGTCGAGCGGGTGGGCGCGGACGACAACTTTTTCGAGCTTGGGGGCCATTCGCTGATGGCGACCCAGGTGCTCTCGCGCGTGCAGGAGTCCTTCGGCGTCGAGCTGCCGCTGCGCGCAATGTTCAACCGCCCGACGGTCGCCGGCCTCGCCGAGGCGATCGTTCAAAAGGGCTTGGAGAGGGCCGACGAGGAGTTGCTCGCCAAGCTGCTCGCCGAGCTGGAGAACGCGCCGTAGCGCGCGGTGAATGGATTCCATGGACAAGGAGATGGTGGCATGACCGCAGTAGACCTCAGTCAGCGCATCGCCGAGCTGCCGCCCGAGAAGCGGGCCCTGCTCTTTCAGCAGCTTCAAGAGCGGAAGGAGAAGCCGGCGGAGGTGCCGGGCATCGCCCGCCAGAGTCGGGCGAAAGAGTCTTTCCCGCTCTCGTTCGCTCAGCAACGCCTTTGGTTTCTCAACCAATTCGAGCCCGAGAGTCCGGAATACAACATCCCGCAGGCGTTGCGCATCACCGGCGAGCTGGATCCGGCCGTGATGCAGCGCGCGTTGCGCGAGGTGGTTCGCCGCCACGAGACGCTGCGCACCACGTTCCGTTCCGAGGAGGGGACGCCGGCCCAGGTGATCGCCCAGGTCGTCGACATGGAGGTTCCCTTCCTCGATGTGCGGGAGCGGGTGGCGAACCCGGCGGAGGTCTGGGACGAGGCGCTGCGCATGGCCTCGGCCGACGCCAAGGAGCCGTTCGACCTCACCCTCGGGCCGCTGATGCGGACGCGGCTCTACCGCACCGGCGAGAGCGAGCACCTGCTCTACTACAACGTCCATCACATCGCCTACGACGGCTGGTCGCAGGGGATCTTCGCCCGCGAGTTGGCGGCGGTTCACGACGCCTTCGCCGCCGGCCGGCCCTCGCCGCTGCCCGAGCTGCCGGTGCAGTACCTCGATTTCGCGCTCTGGCAGCGCGGCTGGCTAGAAGGGGCCGTGCTCGAAGAACAGCTCTCCTTCTGGCGCAAACAGCTGGCCTCGGTAGCGCCGCTGGAGATGCCCACCGACCGCCCGCGCCCGGCCGTGCGCACCTACAACGGCGCCGCGATCCCGCTCGGATTCGACCCGGAACTCGCGGCCGGCCTCAAGGCCCTGGCACAGCGCACGGGATCGACGATGTTTATCGTCCTCAATGCGGCGTACAAGGCGCTGCTCCATCATTGGACCACCCAGGAGGACATCGCGGTCGGTACGCTGATCGCGAACCGGCGGCGGCCCGAGCTGGAAGGGATGATCGGTTTCTTCGCCAACACCCTGGTCCTGCGCACCGACCTGTCGGGCGATCCCACCTTCCGCGAGCTGCTGGACCGCGAGCGCGAGGTCTCGCTCGACGGCCACGCTCACCAGGATCTGCCCTTCGAGAAGCTGGTGGAGGAGCTGAACCCGCCGCGCGATCTCGCGCGAACGCCGCTCTTCCAGGTGATGCTGATCCTGCTCAACAACCCGGGCGAGGCGCTGGATCTCCCCGGCCTGAAGCTGGTTCCGGTGCCGATCGACAGCCGCACCTCGAAGATGGAGATGACCCTGTATCTCACCGAGACGCCGGCTGGAGTCGACGGCTTCGTCGAGTACAACTCCGATCTTTACGACCGGACGACCTTGGAGCGCTTCGCCGGCCACTTCCGCACCCTGCTCGCGGCCGTGGCGGCGGACCCCGAGCTGCGGCTTTCCGAGCTGCCTCTGTTGTCCGCCGACGAGCGGCGCAGCGAGCTGATGGAGGCGAACGCCACCCGGATCGATGTGCCGCCGATAACCCTGCACGGGCTGATCGAGGAGCGCGTCCGCGAGGCGCCGGAGGCGCCCGCGGTGGAGCTGGAGGGGACCGTTCTCAAATACCGCGAGCTGGACGAGCGGGCGAACCGCCTGGCCCGTTACCTGCGCCGGCTCGGCGTCGGCCCGGAGACGCTGGTGGGAGTCGCCATGGAGCGCTCTTTGGAGATGCTCGTGAGCGTGCTCGCCGTGCTCAAGTCCGGCGGCGCCTATGTACCGCTCGACCCTGAGTATCCCCAGGAGCGGCTGGCCCACATGCTGGAGGATTCGGCGCTGCCCGTGCTGCTCACCCAGGAGCGCCTGATCGAGCGCCTGCCGAAGAGCGCGGCCCGCGTGGTCGCCGTGGATCGCGATGCCGCGGTGATCGCCGCCGAGAGCGCCGCCGAGAGCGCAGCGCCGTTGGAGTCCGGTGCGGACCCCTCGAATCTGGCCTATGTGATCTATACCTCCGGCTCGACCGGCAAACCCAAGGGTGTTCAGATCACTCACGCCTCGGTGGTCAACTTCCTGCTTTCGATGAGCCGCAAGCCGGGCCTCTCCCGCTCCGACGTGCTGCTCGCGGTCACCACGCTGTCGTTCGACATCGCCGGCCTGGAACTCTACCTGCCGCTGATCGTCGGGGCCACCGTCGTGCTGGTGTCGCGCGACACCAGCCAGGCCGGCGAACAGCTCGCCGAGGTCATCGATCGCCGCGGCGTCACCGCCATGCAGGCCACGCCGGCCACTTGGCGGCTGCTGCTCGGCGCGGGATGGCTCGGCAACCGCAAGATCAAGATCCTCTGCGGCGGCGAGGCGCTTCCACGCGACCTCGCGAGTCAGATTCTAGGCGTCTGCGGCTCCCTCTGGAACGTCTACGGACCGACCGAGGCGACCATCTGGTCCACGCTCGACGAGGTGGGGCAGGAGGGACCGATCACGATCGGCCGGCCGCTTGAAAACACCGAAATCTACCTGGTGTCGCAACGCTTGAACCCGGTGCCGCTCGGCGTACCGGGCGAGCTGCTGATCGGCGGCGCAGGCCTCGCGCGCGGCTATCGCGGTCGGCCCGATCTCGCCGCCGAGCGCTTCATTCCGAGCCCGTTCGCGGACCTGCGCGGCGAGCCGGGAGCCCGTCTCTACCGTACCGGCGACCTCGCCCGGCGCCTGCCCGATGGTCGCGTCGAGTTCCTCGGCCGCATCGATCACCAGGTGAAGGTGCGTGGTTTCCGCATCGAACTGGGCGACATCGAAGCGGCGTTCGCCGGGCATCCGCAGATCGCTCAGGTGGTCGTCGTGGCGCGCGAGGATACTCCGGGCAGCAAGCGGCTGGCCGCGTACGTGGTGGCCGCGCCGGGCGCGCCGAAACCGGCGGTCACCGACCTGCGCGCGTACCTCAAGGAAAAGCTGCCGGAGTACATGATTCCGGCACTCTTCACGTTCCTCGACGCCCTGCCGCTGACGCCGAACGGCAAAGTCGACCGCCGCGCCCTACCGGCGCCGGACAAGACCGCCGCGGCGCGCGAGTACGTGGCTCCCGGTAACGACAAGGAGGAGTTCTTCTGCGAGCTGTGGCAGGAGCTGCTCGGCCTCCCGCGGGTCGGCGCGAACGACGACTTCTTCGAGCTGGGCGGCGACTCATTGCTGGTCATCCGCGTGGTCACCAAGGCCAACAAGGCGGCGATGGGAATCACCACCAAGCAGGTCTTCCAGCACCGTACCGTGGCCGAGTTGGCGGCGGTGGCCGGCACCATCCAGATCCTGGCGGAGCAGGGGATGATCACCGGTCCGAAGCCGTTCACCCCGGCCGAGCTGCACTTCCTCGACCTGCGCCACGCGAACCCGGACTACCACACGATCGGCACGCTGCTCGAACCCAAGAACGGCGATCTAAACCTCAGTCTCCTCAAGCCGGCTCTCGAATACGCCATGCTGCATCACGACAACCTGCGGGTGCGGATGGTGACCGAGGCTGCCGGCCAGCAACTGGTGATCGATCCGCCGACGGCCGTTCAACTGTACCGCATCGATCTCGCCGCGCTGCCGGAGGAGCAGCGCGTCCCGACGCTCGCCGCAGCGGTTCGTCGGCAGGTGATCAGTTGTGTCATGGCCAAGGGCAACCTGGTCCGGACGGTGGCCTTCACCTTCGAGCCCGGCAAGATCTCCTACTTGTTCATGTCGGTCCACTTCTTCGCCGCCGACGTCGGCTCCTGGCAGATCCTGCTCGACGACCTCGACGCCGCGTACCGCCGGCTGGAAGCGGGCCTGCCGATCGAAATCGCCCAGAAGTCCACTTCGGCCAAGCAGTGGGCTGAGCGGTTGGCCGAGCGCGCGAAGCCGGGCGGCATGCCGCAGCAGGAGCGGGACTACTGGCTGGCCCAGGCGCCGCTCAACCCGCCGCAGTTCCCGATCGAACTCGATCTCGGGCCGAACGACTGGATCACCGCCCGGATCGAACGCGCGGAGCTGGACTTGGAGGAGAGCGCCATCCTGCTCCAACAGGTGCCGCGGTTCCACGGCGTACAGATCGACGCCATTCTGGTCACCGCGATTCTGTCGGCCTTTGAAGGGTGGATCGGCTCGCGCTCCCTGCCCATCCTGCTGCTCGGCCACGGCCGCGAGGCCATGTACGACGACATGGACCTGACGCGCACGATCGGCTGGTTCAACACCATCTACCCGGTGCTGCTCGACATGGGGCCGAGCCCCAACTTGATCGAGAGCGCCCGGGAACTCAACCGGCAGCTCCGCCGCGTCCCTCACGGCGGCACCGGCTATGGCATCCTGCGCTACCTGAGCAACGATCCCGACATCGCGAGCCACCTGGCCAAGGCCTTAGAGCCGCAGGTGTTCTTCAACTATTTCGGTCCCGACAACGCCAAGGAGTTGGGCCGGCTGAAGAAGATCGAAAACTTCGGCGGCTACCACCAGGACCGCACCACCAAGCGGATGTGTCCGATCACGATCGGCGGCTACATCATCGAGGACAAGGTGCTGTTCAAGTGGGAGTACAACACCAACCTCCACCGGCCCGAAACCATCCAACCCCTCGCGCGCCGGTGCGAAGAGGTTCTGCGCTGGTTCGTCGAGGACTACCGTGCCCGTGCTTGAGCAGGAGACCGCGCATCTGCGCCGCTGGCGGGATCTGTGGGGGGACGCCTACTCCCAGAGCCCGCCGCCGCGCGATCCCTCGCTCCACGTGGCCGGCTGGGCCAGCAGCTACACGGGTAAGGCGATCCGCGAAGGCGAGATGAAGGAATGGGTGGAGGGTACGGTGGAGCGGCTGCTCGACCGGTCTCCTCGGCGCGTGCTGGAGATCGGTTGCGGTACCGGCATGCTCCTGCTCCGCGTGGCACCGCGGGTCGCCGAGTACGTGGCGGTCGACTTTTCGACCGAGGCGCTGGCGTACGTCCGCAGCCGTCTCGACGCCGAGGGCCGGGGCAACGTCACGCTGGTGCAGGGCAGGGCCGATGATTTGGCCGGGGTCGACGGCGGATTCGATCTGGTGATCCTCAACTCCGTTGCCCAGTACTTCCCGAGCCTCGATTACCTCCTGCGGGTGCTCCGGGGGGCGGTGGAGCGGGTGGCGCCCGGCGGCCGGATCTTCCTGGGCGACCTTCGCAGCTTGCCGCACCTCGCGGCATTCCACGCCTCCGTCCAGCTCCGGCAGGCGGATGAGGCGATGACCCTGGACGAGCTGCGAGACCGAGTCGCCACCGCCGTTCGCCAGGAACGGGAGCTGGCGTTGCACCCGGCGCTGTTCGCCTCGATGCCGGGGTTGCTTCCCGGGGTCGCCTGGGTCGAGATCCAGCTCAAACGAGGGCGGGCCAAGAACGAAATGACGCGATTCCGTTACGATGCGGTCCTGCACCTGTCGGACCCGATTCCCCCGGAACCGTCGGCGCGCCACCTGGCGTGGGGCGACCCTGATGCGGTTCCGGCGCAGCTTCGTCGGCTGCTGGCGGCCGAGTCGCCTCCGGCGGTCGACGTTCGGCGGGTGCCGAACGCCCGCCTGACCGCGGAGTTGGGGGACCTCGAATGGCTCCGGTCCGGCGACGGGTTGCGCACCGTGGCCGAGCTGCAACAGGCGCTGCGCGGCGTCCGTCCGTCCGGCGTGGAGCCGGAGGACTTCTGGGCGTTGGAAAAGGATCTGCCCTACCGGGTGCGGATCGGCTGGTCGGCCGGAGAGGACGGCTGTTTTGACGTCCACCTCCGGCATCGGGAGATCGCGGGGGGGGAGTCGCTGGACATACACGAAATCGATCCCGCATTGTGGGCCAACAGCCCTTTGGGCGAAGGCGGACAGGCGTAACCGTTCCCTTAGAACAGGAGAAGACATGTCGGACAAGACGCCGCCATCACAGGGCTTGAAGGCTTTTGGCACCATCTGGATCGGGCAGCTCGTATCGCTGCTCGGCTCCGGCCTCACCAGTTTTGCCTTGGGCATCTGGGTGCTGGAGCGCACGAATTCCGTGACGCAGTTCACCCTGATCATCCTCTCCGCCAGCCTGCCGGGCGTTCTGTTGGCGCCGTTCGCCGGGGCGCTGGTCGACCGCTGGGATCGCAAGTGGGTGATGTTCTACACCGACCTCGGTCCGGGTCTGATCACCGTGGCTTACGCGTACCTGCTCTGGAAGGGCCAGCTCCACGTCGGGCACATTTACATCGGGGCGGCCCTGGGCTCGTGTTTCGCCACTTTCCAGTGGCCGGCCTATATCTCGGCCATCACCATGCTGGTGGACCGCAGCCAGTACGGCCGGGTCAACGGCATGCTCGAATTCGGTCAGGCGGGCACCACGATCGCGGCGCCGGCCCTGGCCGCCCTGCTGATGGGGGCAATCAACATCTGGGGCGTCCTGCTCGTCGACTTCGCCACCTTTCTCTTCGCCGCCGGGACACTGCTGCTGGTCCGCATCCCGCGGCCGGAGGTGAGCCCGGAAGGGCAAAGCGCCAAGGGCTCGATCTGGCGCGAAGCCGGCTACGGCTGGACCTTCATCCGCGAACGGCCCGGCATGCTCCGGCTGCTCCTCTACTTCGCGGTGCTCAACTTCGCGCTCTGTGCCTGTGGCGTGGCGCTCGTGCCGATGGTGCTGGGCTTCACCGGTTCAAAGGTGGCGGTGGGTATCATCATGTCGATGGTCGGTGTCGGCATGCTGATCGGCGGCGCCATCATGACCGCCACCGGCGGTCCGAAACCACGCGTCTACGGCGTGCTCGGCGTCGGTGTGTTGATCAGTGTCTGCTTTGTGCTGGTGGGGCTCCGACCCTCGCTCTTCATGGTCGGGGCGGGCGTCCTGATCTGGTACATCGGCCTGCCGATCATGAACGGCTCCAGCACGGCGATCTGGCAGAGTAAGACGCCGGGTGACGTCCAGGGGCGGGTCTTCGCGATGCGCCGCATGATCGCCCAGTTCACCACGCCGATCGGTGACTTCAGCGCCGGCCCGCTGGCCGACAAGATCTTCATCCCGCTGTTGATGCCCGGTGGCTACCTGGCCGGCACGGCGGTCGGGCGAGTGGTCGGTGTCGGTCCGGGGCGCGGCATCGGCTTGATGTTCCTGACCATGGCCGCCATCCCTGCGCTGGCGGCGCTCTGGGGTTTCTTGAACGCCCGGGTCCGCAACATCGAAACCGAACTGCCGGACGCGCCGAAAAGGCAGGCGGCGCCCGCGCCGCCGCCGGAAGAAGAGAAGGGCGACGAGCAGCAGACGGCCACCGCGTCGGCCTGACCCCCAACGGAATTCATGGAGAGCTTGCGAATGATGAAAATACTTACCCCTTCCGTCGCGGTCCGGCGCCTGCCTGCGGTGCTATTGCTGTCTCTCGCCTGGGCGCCCCTCGCCGCCCAGGAACCTGCGCCTGAGCCCGCGGCCGCGGAACCCTCGGCAGAGACCCGGCGCTTTACCGTCTCTCGTGCTACCTCGGCGATCAAGGTTGACGGCCTGCTCGACGAGGAGGCGTGGAAGTCCGCTCTGGTGGTCGACCTTCCCTTCGAATGGGGCCGCGCCAACAACGGGCCGCCGCCGGTCGTCACCGTATCGCTGGTCACCTACGATTCCGAGAATTTCTACGTGGCCTTCCGCTGCGCGGACCCGGAGCCGGGGTCCATCCGCGCTCACCTGATGGACCGCGATGCCATCGCCGCGTTCATTCAGGACGACCATGTGGGCTTCAACATCGACACCTTCAACGACGAGCGCCGCGCCTTTCAATTCCGAGTCAACCCGCTGGGAGTGCAGGTCGACGCGACGTTTTCCGAGATCGACGCCCAGGAGGACTTTTCCTGGGACGCGATCTGGGACGCCAAGGGCCAGGTGAGCGATCAGGGCTACACGGTCGAGATCGCCATTCCCTTCAAACAGCTCCGCTTTCCGCGCAGCGACGTGCCGCAGACCTGGGGCTTTGAAGCCTTCCGCAGCTATCCGCGGAACGTCCGGTATCGAATTTCCTCGAAGTTCACCGACCGGGCCAAGGACTGCCTACTGTGCCAGGAAAACAAGATCGCGGGCTTTTCGGGCATTGCTCCGGGGCGCAACTTGGAGCTGACGCCGACCTTGACCGGCACGCGCACGGATGCCGTCGACACCTTTCCGAACGGCAAGCTCGTCAAGGGTGATGAGAAGGTGGAACCCGGCCTTACCGCCCGCTGGGGCGTCACACCCAACACCACTCTGAATGCCACGATCAACCCCGACTTCTCGCAGGTCGAGACGGACTCCGCCCAACTCGAGGTCAACACCCGCTTCGCCCTGTTCTTTCCCGAGAAGCGGCCTTTCTTCTTGGAAGGCGCCGACCTCTACCTTACGCCTCTCCAGGTAGTGTTCACCCGCACCGTGGCCGACCCCGACTGGGGCGTCAAGGTCAACACCAAGGAAGGTAAAAATTCTCTCGGCGTGTTCTTGTCGGACGACCAGGTCAACAACATCGTCATCCCTTCGAACGAAGGCTCCGCCACCGCGTTCCTCCGGGAATCGATCACCACCGGAGCGGTGCGCTACCGCCGCGACCTCGGCCAGTACTCAACCCTGGGTGTGCTCTACACCGGCCGCGAAGGCGACGGGTATCACAATCGGGTGGCCGGCCTTGACGGGTTTTTCCGCTTCACCCCTTCGGATACCGTCCGCGTCCAGTACCTGAATTCGGATACCCGGTATCCGCGGCAGGTGGCGGACAATTTCGAACAGGATCGCGACGCCTTCGACGGCGACGCTTTCCACGTCCAGTACGACCACTTCGCCAAGGCCTGGAAGGCGCTGGTCTCGTACCAGGATCTCGACCCGCAGTTCCGCGCCGACAGCGGTTTCATTCCGCGTGTCGACGTGAAGACCGCGCAAGCGCAAGGCGAGCGCTTGTTCTACGGCGACAAGGACAACTGGTACACCCGCATGAGCGTCGGCCTCAAAGGGATCCGCACGGAAAACCACACCGGCACGCTCACCGATCAGACGGTCGAACTGTTCGGCACGCTCACCGGTCCCTTCCAGTCGCAGGTGGAGGTCTATCTAGACGAAACCAAGACCTTCTATAACGGCACCACTTTCGACCTCTCCCAGCAGGCTTTCTTCTTCCAGGTCAACCCGAGCGGCAGCCTGCGCCTGCGTCTACAAGGTCAGTTCGGCGACCAGATCGACTTCGCGAACACCCGCAAGGGAGATCTGGTGAATCTCCTGCCGAGCATCCAGCTCCGGGGGCGTAACGCGAGCGTCCAGCTCGACCACGCGTATCAGACGCTGGATGTCCAGGGGGGCCAACTCTTCGCAGCCAACCTGACGCAGATGAAGCTGGTCTACCAGTTCAGCACGCGCACCTTCGTGCGCGCCATCGTCCAGTACCAGGATCTGAAGCGCGACCCGAGTCTCTACCTGCGTCCGGTTCGTCCGGAGCAGCAGGATCTCTTCGGGCAGTTCCTCTTCTCCTACAAGCTGAACCCCAAGACCGTGCTCTTCGCGGGCTATACCGACTCCCGCCTGGGGTTCCAGAACGTCGACCTCGCGCAGACCGATCGCACGTTCTTCGTCAAGATCGGCTACGCCTTCCTGTACTGATTCCCGTACTGGAAGTTCGTCGTCCGGACCTCACCCCTGGCCGAAGGCCGCCGTGCTACCGCGCGGTGACCTTCGGCCGACCGGGCCGTGCCGGGCGTCGAGCTGTGGTGGGCCAGCTCTGATCTTTTGCCTTGGCGAAGTTTCCTCCGAGGCTTTTCCGATCAGTTCCTGGGCTCGCCAGGCTCCAGCCTGGCGCTTTTCTGCCGACCCGGCGCCCGAGCCCGACGGCGGCTACGCCGCGAACTGGAACACGGGGGTTTCGAGGGTTCGAACCGGCTTCCCCTCCCCCCAAGCGATCGCCTGGATTCGCTCTACCGTGTCCGGAGAGAAGAGCCTCTCGCCCGTCCGTAGGGAGACCCGGGCGGGGACGTTCTCGATGACGATGAATCGCTCTCCGTCCGCAAGGGTGTAGGTCACCTGTTCGTCGCGGAATTGCTCGGCAAGATCGTCGCTGCTCATTTTCGGGGCCTCCGGGTGCGGTGATGGATCCAGATTGCGGGATCGGGCTCGTAGACAGTAATCACCTTGATGAGGGGCCGTGACGGATAGCTGACTTGCGCGTACAAAGGGCGCGCTTCGGCGGTGACGCCGAAAAGTAGGCAGCTAGGTCCGTACTTGTCGTTGGGGAAATCCTCGATAACCTTCGAGGCCTCAACGGCGTCCCGGACCTCCGAGAGGGCGCACCCGTCCGGCCCAACGGGCCGGGAGAACCCAGCCCAGGGCTGAGGCCGAAGGCCGATGCCCTGGGATGAAAGACCCCACAAAAAGGCGGCCTGAAAGGCCGCGAGAGCTTTCAGGCCCACACGTAGCACTCGTCAATTCGATTTCATAGGCCTCCAGGAACGCACGGAGTCTGCGGATCTGTCGACCTTAGGTTCTCGCGGCCTTTCAGGCCGCCAGGAGGTGGTGATCCTTGACCCAGGGCATCGGCCTTCGGCCTCAGCCCTGGGCTGTGTTCTCCCGGCCCGTTGGGCCGGACACTTGGGTTGCCGGTGCCTCCTCCTAGCGGTCGATGCCGGCGCGCAACCCGGAGACCGGCAGGCGGAGGGCTCCGCAGGCGCGGACTTTGACGGGCCTTGCACGCGGCCCTCGCCGACGTTTCGAGGTTGCGATCTTCCGTTTAACCTTTCCTCTTCGCGGGAGGATGTTTCCGCAACCGAGTGTTGAGGGAGCTGACCGTTCAGTGGCTGGAGGCGGAGGAATTCCAGATTCTGGTCCCCGGTGACCACGTTGCGCGGTGATTCCATTCCGCCCCGGGTCCGAATCGTTTCGTCCCAAGCTGATCGAAAATCGGGTACGGCCCCGTGGGAAACGGGTACGGCCCGGTGGGAAATGGGTACGGCCGCTTGGGAACTGGGTACGGCCCCGTGGGAAATGGGTACGGGCACTTGGGAAGTGGGTACGGCCCCGTGGGAACTGGGTACGGGCACTTGGGAAGAGGGTACAGCCCCGTGGGAAATGGGTACGGCCGCTCGGGCAGAACTGAACAGCACCAGGGATGGACTGGTCTCACCCGTCCGTCCGCTCACGATGCCGATCTTTTCACTCATCGCCGGCCGGCCACAGGCGCGGGCGCGAGCGGTCACGATCCCTTCGCTCGGTATTCGTGGCCTTCTTGGGCGCCCACGGGGGGGCGCCCCTACAGGACCATCGACTTTGACGAGACCCTGATCGCCCACGAACTGGAAGATGCTCTCGATGGCGAGAACGATATCCGTTAGGTAAGCGAGATCACGCCGCATAGAGGAGGGCAGCGTCGCGCAAGATCCCGTCGCGCCGAAAGCGGTTGCGGCTTCTCTCGACCGCCCGCTTCTCAACCAAATCCACGGATCGGCCGAACATCGCCTCCAGCTCCCGTTCCATGTCGTACAGCTCGAACAAACTCCACGCGGTGTCCCCGCTGAAGCGAACCAGTAGATCGACGTCGCTCTCGGGGCCAAATTCCGGTCGTAGGGCAGAGCCGAACAACTCCAGAGTCTCCACCTTCCACCGCTTACAGAACGCCGATATCTCGACCATCGAAGCATCAAGGCGGGCGAGAGCTTGGATCGGAGACATGCCGAGATTATAGGTCTTCAGTCTTTCGCTTGGAATGCCGAGCGCCAGGGCGACCAAGGCCTCGCCAAAGTCGGTGGACTGTCAATTCGGGCGCCTGACCTGGTGCCGGCGCCCGAGGCCGACGGCGGCTAAGCCGCGAACTGAAACACGGGGGTTTCGAGGGTTCGAACCGGCTTCCCCTCACCCCAAGCGATCGCCTGGATTCGCTCTACCGTGTCCGGAGAGAACAGCCTCTCGCCCGTCAGTAGGGAGACCCGGGCGGGGGCGTTCTCGATGACGATGAATCGCTCTCCGTCCGCAAGGGTGTAGGTCACCTGTTCGTCGCGGAACTGCTCGGCAAGATCGTCGTAGCTCATTTTCGGGGCCTCCGGGTGCGGTGATGGATCCAGATTGCGCCTTCTCGGTTGGGATGGCAAATCGTCGCCACCGACTTTGACACCGAAGCGCTCGCCGGAGCCGAACGCGGCCTCTACGGTAACCGCGCCGTGGCGCAGGTGCCGCCCCTGCTGCTCGAAAAATGGTTCACCAAGCGCGGCAAGCTCTGGAGGCAATGGTGCCGTGATACGATTCCCGCAGTCTCACGCCGTAAATCGCCGTTAGCCGAGACGAGCGGAGAGGAAAATCCATGCGGCCTCCGGCAAAGCTCGACCCGAAATTCGACCCGACGGTCGCCTATCTCCATTCCCACGGAATCCGGGTTTCTCCGATTGTGCTCGAAGAGATGGTACGCGAGGCGGTCGACCGGCTGCACCGCACGATGTACCGGGCGGACCCGCGATTGGATCTCACCGCGGCCGAGGTGGCCGAGTTGCGTCGCGGCGGCTTCGTCTTGGAGCCGACCGACCTCGGCGCCGAGGACCCGCTGGTTCAAGCGGCGGCGGAGCTGGCGGCGTTGCTTCAAGACAGCCTGCCGACCGCCGCGGCCGCGGCGCGGCTGGGTGTCGATCCCAGCCGCATCCGCCAACGGCTCACCTCCGACCCTCCGAGCCTCTATGGTATTCGGCTCGATTCCGGGTGGGTCGTCCCGACGTTCCAGCTAGAAGGGAACAAAACCCTTCCGGGGATTGCCGAAGTGGTGGCCGGCCTCGATCCGGAGCTTCATCCGGTGACCGTCTTTCGTTGGTTCCATTTGCCGAATGCCGATCTGGTCCTCGAACGGAAAAAAGAAGCGCCCCGCACTCTCTGTCCTCGCGACTGGCTGCGCTTGGGGCTTCCGGCGGCACCGGTCGCCGAGCTGGCGGGCCAGCTCTGATCTTTAGCCTTGGCGAAGTTTCCTGAGCCTCCGCCCACGGAATCTCTGGCGCAAATCGCGCCCGAGATCCGAAGCGTCGCAGCGGGGGAGACCCTCTGGCGTCTCTACTTCCGCGGTGGGCGCCACCCCACGTTCTGGAACACCTTTCGCTCGTTCGGCCCGACCGGCGCCCGCTTCGACCACCAGATCCCGCCTCCGCACCCGCAGGAGCGCCGCATCCTCTACTGTGCCGGGGAAGGGCCGACCTGCTTGGCGGAAGTCTTTCAAGACGCAAGGGTGATCGACCGTGCCGCGCGAGACCCGTGGCTCGCGGCGTTCGAGCTGATCCAGCCGCTACGCCTACTCGATCTCACCGGAGCTTGGCCCACCCGAGTGGGAGCGTCGATGGCGATCAATACCGGCCCCCGCTCGCGGGCGCGACGTTGGGCACAGGCGATCTACGACGCCTATCCGGACGTCCAAGGAATCTCCTACCCCTCCTCCATGCATGCCAACCGCCCCGCCATCGCGCTCTGGGAGCGGGCCGCCGAGGCGCTCTCAACCGTCCCGGTCTTCCACCGTCCCCTGGTTGACCCGGCCCTCCTCCCCGTGCTCAGCCGCGTGGCCCGCGAGTTTGGTTACGGGCTGGTTTGAAGTGGGCCGAGCAGCCGCGTCGCTCCGTTGGGAGTAGGGAAAGCGCCTCAGCGCAAGAGATCGACCCGAATCTCGAATCGTTCGGCAACAGGATCGACCCCGAGCACGGACACCACGTAGGTCTTGCCGCCCGCGGCGATCTCGAAGCGTCCCCCCGCGGTGAGGAGCGCATGATCTTCGGGTTCACGGCCCCGGGCTTGGAGGTGGAGTGAGGGGACCACCTCGCTTCCAATCCTCAGAAAGTCCCCTGCGACGGACAAGTCTCCTTCGGCTACAACTTTCTGGCCAGCCGAATTGAGGGAGAATTCAATCGGGTAGGGGGATGGGGCCGGTACGGAGTCTGGACTGGAGCGTGTGGGAGGAGGCTCTTCTGCAGCTGGAATGCTCTGTAGCAAGGCGGGCGGATTTGCTGACCCCAGGTTACTCGGTGAAGAGGCGGTGCCAGCAGGATCCGACAAGGAGGGTGTCGGATGCCGAGGAAAGAGCCAGGCGAATAGGGCGATCAGGGCACCCGCAATAGTCGCAACTGCAGCGTAGTGAGCGAGCCTTCCTGAAGGACGATTTCCACTGGGAGGCCCGGATGGTGGCCGTAGGCTCATTTTCAATGCCGTTGGATCGTAACGTCACGAAACTTGACCGAGGAGGTCGCCGCGAAGCCCTGGCTGAACTGCACTTCCACAACGGACGCCAAAGAAGAGGCCGATGGGACGCCATTAAAGCGTACACGAGCTTTCATGGCAATACCTGCAGCCAGCCTTGCCTCATTACCCTCCCTGCTGGTTGCTGACCCGATCCTGCACTCCGAAGCGCCCACTTCATTTCCTTCGGAGTCGACCAGCCTGGACCCCCTGGCCCTTAAATAGATGACTTGGTCGGTCTCTGTGCTTAGGACAAGGAAATCGCAGTCCACATTGCTCCCAGCGCCTGCGCAGCCTTTGAGTTCGAAAGAGATTCCGTTTGCCTCCTGCCGAACAGCGACTTCTTTCTTCGATCCGCTTGGCCCCGGAGGTGTTGGCGGGTTCCTGTCCGCTTGATTTCCCTCCGCTATCGCCATCGCCATAATTTTGTTGACATCTGCATCCTTCACGATCTTTACTTGGGCCGCGCCCTGGACCTGGCCCGTCTGGCCGTCGATCATTCGGCAGTTGACGCCGACGTAGGTCGCAAGATCGGTGATCGTCCCGGTAAGGATCGCATCCGCCCCTGAGATCTTCCCAACCTTCTTAGCGCTCTCGGCGTCGATCAGGCCCGAGCGATCGAGCTTGAGCTCGCTGAGAATGCGGTCGAGCTGGGAGCGCTCGATGATCTGGAATTTTCCGGATTGAACAAGTACGGTCGTGAGTTCCTCGGACAGGAAAGCACCGAGGACCGAACCCCCACCTTGCAGCTCGCGAAGTGGCAGGATTGCGATGCGTCGCTTCTGCTCGCGAGTCGCGGTCGCAGAGATCTGGTCTCCGAGATCGCGAATCCCCTCGGCGAGGAGCTTCTGTGCGGGTGCCGGCCGTTCGGTGAAGAGGAAGAGAGCGAAAAGGATAGCGAGGCTTCGATAGGTCCGGCTCAAGATTAGATCCTCCGGCAAATTGCCAGACGGCAGAGTTGAACTCTCATGATAGCTGTTCGCGCGAATCCTGTCATTGGGACCTCCAGGCCAGGCGTCTCGGAGACGCTCATCCACATAGAGTTGGAGTGGAGCACCGGATCTTCTATGGGCGAGGTATCGGCGAGCACCTCAGGCATTGCCGAGGTCCCGACGCAACTCGGCCTCCGTTTGAGCGAAGGTCGCGACTCCGTAGTCGGACTGTTTCATCAGGAAAACCGTTCGCGGGATGCCGGCGAGTTGGGCGGCGGCACCGGACGAGAGGCGGCCAAGTTCGAAGAGCTTGGCGGCGGCGGCGAGGCGAAGCTCAGAGCCAAAGGAGTCCGGGGTCGAATGCATAGCGACCAGGGTTTCGTCAGGAATCGGGCTCATGGATCCTCCCCGTCAATCGAGCATCGAGAGTAGCACTCCAACCGCCGCGTGGACGACCCGAGAGGTACCGATTTGCATTTGGATTGGGCCGCCCAATCCAGTGGAAGCGACGATCGAAGCGCTGGATGCGACGCCCAATCCGGTGGAAGCGACGATCGAAGCGTTGGAAGCGACGACCGAACCCAGTGGAAGCGACGATCGAAGGGCTGGATGCGACGCCCAATCCAGTGGAAGCGACGACTGAACCCAGTGGAAGCGACGACCGAACCCAGTGGATTCGATGGCCGAACCCAGTGGATTCGATGGCCGAACCCAGTGGATTCGATGGCCGCATCCAGTGGATTTACCGCCGAACCCAGTGGATTCGACGGCTCGATCCAGTCGATTTGTCGCCGAACCCAGTGGAAGCGACGGCTCGATCCAGTCGATTTGTCGCCGAACCCAGTGGAAGCGACCGCCCGATCCAGTGGATTCGACGGCTCGATCCAGTCGATCTACCGCCGAATGCAGTGGATTCGACGGCTCGATCCAGTCGATTTGTCGCCGAATGCAGTGGAAGCGATGGCCCATTCCAGTGGATTCGACGGCCGAATCCACTCGTTCGGACGCCGATCAGAGCGCTCCCCTGATAAGCTTCCCACGCCCCGGCGGCCGTACTCGTTCCGGGGCGCTCCTAGAGTCTGCCAAAATTCGTCAGGAGGGCTAGCGTTGAAGATCCACGAGTATCAAGCGAAGGAAATCCTGCGCCGCTACGGGGTGGCCACCCCGAAGGGGCAGGTGACGAGCGACCCGGAGGAGGCCGGCCGAATCGCCGCGGAGCTGGGGGGGCGCGCCGTGGTCAAGGCGCAGATCCACGCCGGCGGCCGGGGCAAGGGCGGCGGGGTGAAGGTCGGCAAGTCGCCCGAAGAGGTGAAGGAACTCGCGGGCAAGATCCTCGGCATGCAGTTGGTGACGCCGCAGACCGGCCCGGAGGGGCAGAAGGTCCGCCTGATTTTGGTCGAAGAGGCGCTCGACATCGCCTCCGAGCTCTACCTTTCGGTGACCTTGGACCGCGCTTCGGGCAAGCCGGTGATCATGGCGTCGGTCTCCGGCGGCATGGACATCGAAGAGGTAGCAGAGCACGACCCCAGTGCGATCTTCCGGCTCACGATCGATCCGCAACTCGGCCTGTTGCCGTTTCAGGGCCGGGCGGTCGCCCGGGGCTTGAAGCTGAAAGGCGACACGGCAAGGAAGGCGGCCAAGCTGGTCGCCTCGCTGATCAAAGCGTATCTGGATACCGACGCTTCGTTGGTCGAGATCAACCCGCTGCTGATCACCGGCGGCGGCGACGTGCTGGCGCTCGACGCGAAGATGAACTTCGACGACAACGCGCTGTTCCGCCGCGCCGACATCCTGGCGATGCGCGATGTCGAAGAAGAGGATCCGGCCGAGGTGGAGGCGGGTAAATTCAACCTCAACTACATCAAGCTCGACGGCTCGATCGCCTGCATGGTCAACGGCGCCGGGCTCGCGATGGCGACGATGGACATCATCCAGCTCCACGGCGGCTCGCCCGCGAACTTCCTGGACGTCGGTGGCTCGGCGAGCCAGGAGGCGGTGAAAAACGCGTTCCGCATCCTGGTCTCGGACCCGAACGTCAAGGCCGTGTTGATCAACATCTTCGGCGGCATCGCGCGCACCGACCGGATCGCCAACGGCGTCGTCGGCGCGATCGAAGAGTTGGGTGACGTCACGTTGCCCGTGGTGGTTCGGCTCGAAGGGACGAACGTCACGCTCGGCCGTCAAATTCTGCGCGACGCGCCGTTCTCATTCATCGTCGCCGAGGACATGGAAGACGCCGCGACGAAGGTGGTTGCCGCGGCCGAAGGGAGAGCTGCGTAATGGCGATCTGGGTGAATGACGATACGCGCCTGTTGGTCCAAGGGATCACAGGCAAAGAGGGAACCTTCCACGCGCTCGGCTGCCGCGAATACGGCACGAAGGTTGTGGCCGGCGTGACGCCGGGCAAGGGAGGCGAGTCGGTCGACGGGATTCCGGTGTTCGATTCGGTCGAAGAGGCGCGTGCCCAGACCGGCGCCAACGCTTCGATGATCTTCGTGCCACCGCCGTTTGCGGCCGACGCGATCATGGAATCCGCCGCGGCCGGAATCGAGCTGACCGTCTGCATCACCGAAGGCATTCCGGTCAACGACATGCTGGAGGTTAAAGCCTTCCTGCGCGACCATCCGACGCGCCTGATCGGTCCGAACTGCCCGGGCGTGATCTCGCCAGGGCACGCCAAAATCGGCATCATGCCGGGGCACATCCATAAGGAAGGTTCCGTGGGTGTGATCAGCCGCTCGGGCACGCTCACCTACGAGGCGGTCTGGCAGTTGACCAACCTCGGCTTCGGCCAATCCACCTGCGTGGGCATCGGCGGCGATCCGGTGAACGGCACCAACTTCATCGACGTGCTGGCCGCCTTCAAAGACGACCCTGCGACCGAGGCGGTGATCTTCATCGGTGAGATCGGCGGCGACGCCGAAGAGAAGGCCGCGACCTGGTGCAAAGAGAACTGGGATCTCGAACGGCGGCCGATCGTCGGCTTCATCGCCGGCCGCACGGCCCCTCCGGGGCGCCGCATGGGTCATGCGGGCGCAATCGTCGCAGGCGGTAAGGGGACGGCCGCCGAGAAGATGCAGGCGATGAAGGACGCTGGCATCCACGTCGTCGAATCGCCCGGCCATCTGGGCGAAACGGTCAAGCGGGCGCTGGGGCGATAAATGCTGATCGTTGGCAGGCACGTAGGGGCGGGGGGTGCCGCCGCCCCCGGTCAGCCCCACATGAGGGCGGGGGCAAGCTCCCCCCCCACCAGGGCCCCGGACAAAGAAAGAAGAATTTCGAAACCGGCACGTGGTTGGAGAACCCCGCCTAACCCGCC
>JBBRUC010000111.1:0-18896 GCA_038248205.1 Thermoanaerobaculia bacterium | reverse complement strand
GCGATCGACAAAGAGCGCGTCGAGCAAGCGATCGAAGCGGCCGAGGCGAAAACCTCGGGCGAGGTGCGGGTGGCCGTTTCGCCGCTCTTCTGGGGCGACGTGCGCAAAGTCGCCGACCGTGCTTTCGAAAAGCTCGGCATGCGGGCCACCGCCGAGCGCAACGGCGTCCTCTTGTTCGTCGTTCCGGCGCGGCGCCGGTTCGTCGTGCTGGGCGACTCCGGGATCCACAAAAAAGTGCATCCCGGCTTCTGGGATGACGTCGCCGGGGAGATCTCCCGCCACTTCCGGAAAGGCGACTTCACCGGCGGTATCATCGCCGCGCTCGAACGCCTTTCCACCGAGCTGTCCGTGCATTTCCCCCGCCGCAGCGACGACGTGGACGAACTGCCGAACGTGGTGGAGTTTCTCGACTAGAAAATCGGCCGAGCGATTCCATGGCCGGACCCCTCGCCCCCGGGCTCTCGATCGCTCCCTCGCCGATTGAAGGCAAGGGCTGCTTCGCCACCCAGACGTTTCAAAAAGCCAAGAAGATCGCCGAATACACCGGTGAGCTGATCTCGCGCGCCGAGATCGCCCGCCGGGTCAAGCGGCGCCGCCGCCATCGAATCTGCGCGATCGATTCCTACTGGGCGATCGACGGTAGCCGGGGGGGGAACGGCACCCACTACATCAACCACTCCTGCGCCCCCAACTGCTACTTGAAGGTAATCGCCGGCCACGTCCTGTTCTTCGCCCTGCGGGACATCGCCCCGGGCGACGAGATCCTTCTCGACTACGTATCGACCTGGCACCCCGACACCAAGCGCTGCACCTGCGGTGCGCCGACCTGCCGGGGGCGGATCAATAAGTGAAGGCCGGCATACTGTATAGAAAAGTTAAGCCGTGGTTCACCAGCGGCTATGGCATTCCGCCCAGAGGCGGAGGGCAATCTTCCGCCTCTTGCTTTATTCAGAGCTGTCGATATAGTTCTTGCAGCAATTTCAACCCAGCCGTACTTTCTTTGAAGGGAGAGGCACGCCATGAGCTCCGCGTTTACGTTCAACACGCCCGCCGACATTCATGACTTCCCCGAGGGATCGCCGGAGGATCAGGCGGTCTGTTCCCAGTGGAACACCAACATGACCGGCTTCACGCAACAGGCGATCCTCGGCAATCCGTGGAACCTGCTGTACGCGTCGAATCAGGTCGACTACTTCGACACCTCGGTGACCCCCATCCCGCCGGGCTCGACGGCGGTCATCGTCTCCTGGCATGCGTTTCCCAACCGCTTGAGCCAATACCTGGGCCAAGGGGCGATCCCCGCCAACCCTTATATCTACTCCAACTCTCAGCTGCTCGCGATCGCCGATCAATACGGCACCCAGACGGTCGCGGTGCCGTCTTTCCAGGAGATTCCCACCATCACCTGTCCCCAGGCGACCTGGCAGCAGCCGTTCCAGATGTACGGCCCCTACGGTCCGCGCGGTTGGCAGGACGAATACTGCGAGTGGTGCGTGGTGCGCGATCCGATGACGAAAAAGATCACCCGGATCGATTTCACCTGCGAGAACCCCGAGTACTGGAACACCCTCTGGATGGTCGATCCGCAGAAAGTCGCCGACCTCTACACCAGTACGCTCAATTGGGACGCCCCGGCCGGGACGCACATTCTCGTCGAGGTCGCCGATCTCAAGCTCTACGACCCGGCAAACGGGCGGGAGGTGATCGACCCCTCGACGGGCCGAGCCGCCTACAACGCCCTCAATAAGTGGAACTCCGGCCCCATGGCCCAGCGGCCGACCGATGGCACCAACCCCAACAGCTACTCCGGCGGCGCGATGCACCTCACCGCCACGCCGAACACCCTCCAGACCGAAATGCAGCTCGCGGGCGGTGCCACGATCCAGCGGGTCAGCGGCAACACCCAGGCCCAGACGCTGATCTGCTGCGCGCAGTATGGCCAGGCGTACCGCAACAGCGACCCGCACATCGGCCAATCGGTCAACCAGGTGGTCTCCGGTCCAAATCGCGTGGCGTTGGCCAACCCCTCGGGTCTCTATATCCAGGTGCCGGATCTTTCGTCGTTCCGGCTGCCGCCGGATCCGAATCTGCCGGAGGGTGCCACCGCCCAAGACTGCTGGCAAATCGTGCGCGGAGCCGAGACCTTGACCGATCCCGTCACCGGGCAGGCGTACGGCTTGCCGGCACAGGGGGGCAACTTCGTCCTCCACGCGGTGTTTCAGATCCCTTCCGCGTGGGTGGAGGCCGGGGTGACGTTCACCGTGGGCGACATCCAGGACGCGAGCGGTCAGCCGATCGAGTGGGGCGGCCAGGTGGTGCAGCAGATGGACGTCGGGCTCTGGGCGCGGCCGATTCCGCTGGCGGCGACTCCCGCCGACGAAGATTGCGTGCTGCCGCCCCCCAACGGCGTCGAAGCCCCGCCCGATTCGCCGGAACCGCCGGACTACGCTCAGCCGCTGCAGCTGTTCGGCCAAGGGGTATGGGACGCGTACTACAACACCCCGGTGCCGAATCCGATGAACGTGCCCTTGCCGCTCGCCAGCAATACGACGTTGATCGCGCCGAAGATCCACCGCAATACGGGCCTCGAGATGGTGCTCCTTTGTACCGCCAAGTTGGGGCCGGGCGGAGAGCGCCCGACGGTCGATTTCGGGCCGGGCGTCACGGCGTCCGTGACGGCGTTCGATCCGAACATCTTCTACGCCGTGCCGGGCAATTCGTACCCCTCGACCTGCACGAAACTATCCGTCTTCGTAATCGCCTCCCAGGGCGCGGCTTTGGGCCTGCGCGGAGTGGCGGTCACGAACTTCGGCGATCCTCCCCAGGCGGCGATGCCCGCGATGTTGAACGTGGTCACCTCTCTCTAGAGCCAACGGTGCTCTCGAAGCCTACGACCATGAACCACGGCTCTTCCGCTCCCACCCGACCGGCGACCTTGCGGTTCCGGTCTCTCGCGATTCCGGCTTTCGTCGTCGTCGCTCTGCTCGGATCGTTCGCGGCGCTCCCGGTGCTCAAGGCATCGAGCAGCACCGTGCCGTGGAACGGCGTTCCGACCGTCCAGCCGATCATGCCTTCAGACGTCAAAGTCCCGGTCAGCCAGTTCAACTTCAACAATCTCGCGTGGCAGCAGTTCATCACCCTGAACTGGGCGGCCGATGCCACGATGCCCGGCCAACCCGATTCGAACGTTCCCCCTTCGGCGTTCGGCGCCCCGGGCGACACGACCCCCGTGGTTTGGGAAACCTACAAGGAGTCGTCGGAGGTCTTCCTCCCCGACGGCGCGTCTCCCGCACCCTGGAGCGCCGTGCGCGCCCTGCCGGCCGCTTTTGCCCGGATTCAAGGCTTCGCGCGGCTGCGCTCGAAGCTCCGGCCAGGGGTCAAAGGGCTAATCTCCCGCTCGAAGTTCGCCGGCGGTCCCACCCTCAACCTCTCCGAACTCGGGGACATCGTCGAAGCGGGAACCGGCGGCGCCTGGCTCACCGCCCAGGCCAAGATGAACCATTACCTGACGCTCTTCGAGAAGCGGCTGAACCAGGACGAATTCAACTACATCAACCAGAAGCAGCTGTATGACGCCGCGAACCAAGCCCCGTTCGCTCAGGCGCAAGGCATCAATCTGCCGGACGGCTCGATGGCGTTCGCCTCCTACGGGACGGTCGGCGCGATCGAGATCAAGGCCGCCTGGATTCAGCTTGACGATTCTGCCGTCTGGCCGCTGTTCAAGACCTCGAAGGCCTACGTCTCCTACCCGACCGCTGATGGCGGCCAGTCGCCGCCCACCCTGGTCACCGTCGGGCTCGTCGGCCTTCACATCATCCGCAAGACGCCGAACGCGCAACAGTTCGTTTGGAGCACGTTCGAGCACGTAAACAACGACCCGAGCACCCGGGATATCCAAGACCAGACCCTCAAAGCCTGGTACACCTACTACAACCCGAACTGCGATCCGGCGACCGACTATTACAAGTGCGTAGTAAACCGCCAGCCGATTCCCGGCACCGATCCCTACGACGCGCCGGTGCAGGTCGTCCGCACCAGCCCGCTCAGCTCGTCGTCGGCCAACAACATCGTCGCCTTGAACCAGAGCGTTTGGACCACCATCGCCGCCGCGAACCCCAAATCGGTCTACTTGAACTACCAGTTGGTCAACACCCTCTGGCCCAACGCCAACACCTCCATTCCGCCGGGCGCCACGACGCCGCTCACCAACGGCAACGCCCAGCCGCCGGAGACCCAACAGGCGGTCGCCAGCACGATCTTGGAGACCTATCACCAGACGATTACCTGCCTGACCTGCCACACCAACGCACCGGTCGCCTCGACCACGGCCACCGCCGCCCAACCGCAAGTGGTTCTCGTGCGGCGCCCTCCGAGCCTGCCGGGGCCCAAAGCCGCCCATCCGACGGCTTCCGCGACTACTACGGCCCCCTTGGCGGCCGATTATTCGTTCCTCTTCAGCGAAGCCCAGGCGGCGCCGGTCGTGGCGCCCCCGCCCCCGGTGAAGAAGCCGTAGGGAGAGGAATCAGAAGGGCACCCCGCGGGGCGTCGAGAGCCTTGCGCTCGGCGCCCCCTCTGCTGCGAGCGCCGTCGTGATCGTGCATTGGGCGACCCTCCGGGCCGCCCAAACTCGCATTTCGCCCTCCGCCTGGTAGAATAGGCACCCAGGGCGGTCTCCGCCCTGCTCCCTTTTCGCGGCTTACAACAGGGCCGAAGAGTCTCGGCACGAGGCTTAACTCACCCGATTCGGCCCGAGGAACTCCTACCCATGGCACGACGAATCAACAATCGGTTGTTCTATTTCACCATTGAGGACGAGGGCATTCTGGCCGAGGCCTTCGCCCAGTTCGAGCACGAGATCTACGCCATCACCTACAAGGTGAAGGGCAGCGAGGACGTGTTCGTCGCGACCAGCGAGACGCGGGACGCGATGGATCGGCACGATATTCCGTACAACCTGCTCGCCGAAGAAGACGGCACGAAGCTCGGCGTGTTCCACTCGCCGCTGTCGCGCGAGGAGCTGGGGGACTACGAGGACGCGCTGCGGGCCTTGACGCTCGCCGAGCGCTCGATCGGTATCGCCTGTGTTGGCATCAACGGCGAGTCGAACCTCGGTTTCGACCTCACGCCCGATGGCGCGAAGAGCTACACCTACTTCACCGCGCCGGCCGGCCACACCTTCATCTGGCGGACCTTCAAGGAGCGCCAGGAGGCGATCGATTTCCTCTCGCAGTTGACAATCGGTGAGAAGAAGGCGGTCGAGTGGGCCGAATCGCTGCCGCTCGCGTCGGTCAAAGAGCTGAAGTCCTACCATTGAGCCGCCGGGTTTCCGACTCGTACCCTCAGGCTCGATGAATCTACCTCTGTTCGACAGTCCCGAGCCGACCTATAGCGTCTCGCTGCTCTGCGGCGAGATCCGCGACCTGCTCTCGCAGGCGTTCGGTTCGATCTGGGTCGCGGGCGAGGCGCAGCGGGTCAAGCTCTCGACCCGCGGCCACCTCTATTTCGAGCTGATCGAAAAGGGGGAGCGCGACGACATCGTCGGCCGGTTGGAGGCGGTGATCTGGAAGACCGATCTCCTCCGTCTGCGCCGGATTCTGGGCGCCTCCGGCCAGGAGATCGCCGACGGCGTCATGCTGCGCTGCCGGGTGGGGGTCGATTTCTACGCTCCCGGCGGTCGGCTCCAGCTGACCGTTCGAGACGTCGATCCGGTCTTCACCCTGGGCCATCTGGAACGGCGCCGCCGGGAGACGCTTGCGGCGCTCGAAGGGGCGGGGTTGATCGAGCGCAACCGCGCGCTGCCGCTGGCCGACCTGCCGCTTCGTTTGGCGCTGATCACCTCGGACGGTAGCGCCGCCTACCACGACTTTCTCTCCGGCCTCGCCGAGAGCGGCTACGGATTCCAAGTTCTCTTTTTTCACGCGGCGGTGCAGGGCAAAGAGGCGGAGCGCGAGATCGTCTCCGCCTTGCGCTCGCTCGCCGGGCTCGATTTGGATGCCGTGGTGCTGATCCGCGGCGGCGGCTCGCGCTCGGATCTCGCCGTGTTCGACGGCCGGGCGGTGGCGGAAGCGGTGGCGCATTCGCCTCTTCCCGTGCTGTCCGGGCTGGGCCACGAGATCGACCAGTCGATCGTCGATCTGGTATCCCACACGGCGCTCAAGACCCCGACCAAAGTCGCCGAATTTCTGATCGAGCGGATTGCGCGGCAGGAGCAACGCGTTGTCGACGCCGAACGCCGGCTGATTCGCGAGGCGGAAGAACCGCTCCGCCGAGCACGCGAGAGCCTCGGCCGTGCCGAACGGAGGATCGCGCTGGGCCAAATGCGCCTCGCCGCCGCCTCGCGCCGGCTGGACGAAATCGCCCGAACCCTCGCCGGGTTCGCCCGCGGCGTCCTGCGGCTGGCCGGCCGCCGTCGCCGCGCGGCGGAGACCGCCCTCGTCCAAGCGCTCCCTGTGCGTCTCGCGCGGGCTGAATCGCGCCGGGCGGCCATCGCGGAGCGGACCGTTTCGGGCGCCAAGGGCCGCTTGCGCGAGGTGACCGCACGGCTTGCCGGCCTCGAGCGCCTGTGCGCCAGCCTTGGCCCCGAAAAAACGCTCGAGCGCGGCTTCGGCATCACCCGCGACGCCGCGGGTCGCCTGGTGCGCGACCCGGCGCAAGTACCTTCCGGAACCCTTCTTTCGACCCGACTCGCCCGCGGTACCCTGATCAGCCGCGCGGAGGAACCATGAGCCAGCCCAAAGAAACCCCAGCCCCCGAGGCTGTCGAAACGCCCAGCTTCCGCCTCGCGATGGAAGAGCTGGAAGCGATCCTCGAACGAATCGAAGGAGAAGAAATCGACGTCGACGAACTCGCCGCCGAACTCCGCCGCGCCACCGAGCTCCTAGAACTCTGCCGCGGCAAGATCCGCAAAGCGGAAGTCGAGGTCACTCAGATTGTGCAGAGCCTTGAAGGAGAGGAAGGGTAAGTTTAGGGAGGCACCCGACTCTCGAAAGCTCCTCTGATCCAAGCGCGATCCTCCGTGAGACTTCCGCCTGAACCTGCTCGGCGGACCAGTCCGGGTGCTCGGCGGTCAGGTGGCTGGTGAGCATTCGGCGCGCGGAGAGAAACATTCGGTTCGCCACTTGGAGCCGTTCGGTGCCAGACATCGCCCGGAGAAACGGGAGCATCTCGTCGTCGATCGTCTCGATCTTCTTGGGGAAGGCTCTCGGCAGATTCGGCACAATAGGCATCGTGCGTCTCCCGGGGACCTTGCGGCAAACCCCTCGATTGACACACTGCGGCATAGATCCTACGATCGGTTTCGAGTTATGCCGCGAAGCGGCAAGTCGAGACTTCTGGAGGATCGCCTGTGCCCAGCCCCAAAGCTTCCGTGGATGCCCCTCTCCTGAGTGACGCTCCGGGTCGATTGATCGTCGAGGACGGGCTCGCCTGGCTGGTGTTGGATCAACCGGGCAAGAAGGTGAACGTCCTGTCGTCGGCCGCGATAACCTGGCTGGGTGAGCAGATCGACCGGTTGCGCGACGATCCCCCCGTGGGGTTGGTGATTCTCTCGGGCAAGCCGGACTCGTTCGTGGCCGGGGCCGATCTCGAAGAGCTGGTGACGCTGGAAGACTCGGAATCGGTGGTCGATCTCCTCCAGCGCGGTCATGAGCTGATCGGCCGGCTGGTCGACCTGCCGTTTCCCACCGTCGCCGCGATCCACGGTGCCTGCCTGGGCGGCGGGCTGGAGCTGGCGCTTGCCTGCCGGTTCCGGGTCGCGACCCAACACGCGAAAACCAAGCTCGGCCTGCCGGAGGTGCAACTCGGACTGATCCCGGGCCTCGGCGGTACCCAGCGCCTGCCGCGGCTGATCGGCGTGCCCGCCGCTCTCGACTTGATTCTCACCGGCCGCCAGCTCGATGCCCGGCGGGCGCAAAAACTCGGCCTGGTCGACGAGATCTGCCATCCGACCGACCTGCGAACCGCGGCCGAGAAGCTCGCCCGCACCTCGGGACTGTTTAGGCTCGGCATCGAAAAGCGGCGCGGTAAGGGGCAGGGTCTCGCCGCCTGGGCAGCGGAGCTGCTCGCGAAGATCCCCGTCGCTTCGGATTCCTTGGTTTACGGCAAGGCCCGCGCCGGGGTGCTCAAGAAGACCGGTGGCCACTATCCGGCTCCCCTCGTAGCGATCGAAATCGTGCGCGAGGGGATGCGGCGGCCCTTGCCCCAGGCGCTCGATCTCGAAACCGGGGCGTTCGCCGAGATGGTCGTGTCCGAGGTCGCCAAAAGCCTCATCGGCCTGTTTTTCTTGAAGACCCAGGGCGAGGCGCGTATGGCCGCCATCGCCCGCGATGCAATGCCGGTCGAGACGATCGGCGTGCTCGGCGCCGGGTTCATGGGCTCCGGCGTCGCCCAGCTCGCTGCCGAGAAAGGGTACCGCGTGGTGCTCAAGGACCAGAACCAGGCGGCGGTCGGCCGCGGCTTAGGCTTCTGCCGCGAGCGTTTCCGCGAGCGGGTGGCGCGGCGGCGGATGACCGAAGCCGCCATGCGTCAGGCGATGGCGAGAATCCAAGGCACGGTGGACGATCGACCGTTCGCGCGGGTCGATCTGGTGATCGAGGCCGTGTTCGAGGATCTCGACGTGAAGCGGAAAGTCGTCCAGGCGGTCGAAGCGGTGGCGCCCGAGCGGTTGATCTTCGCCTCGAACACGTCGACCCTGCCGATCGCACAGATCGCCGCCACCAGCTCGCGGCCCGAACGGGTGGTCGGGATGCACTTCTTCAGCCCGGTCCACAAGATGCCGCTGCTCGAAATCATCCGCCATCCGGGCACGTCGCAAGAGGCGCTCGCGACCGCGGTCGCCGTCGGCCGCCGGCTGGGAAAGACCTTGATCGTGGTGGCCGACGGCCCGGGGTTCTATACCAGCCGCATCCTCGCGACGTTCTTGAACGAGGCGGCCTGGTTGCTGGTCGAGGGAGCGACGATCGAACAGGTCGATGCGGCGCTCACCGCCTGGGGCTTTCCCGTGGGGCCGTTCACGTTGCTCGACGAAGTGGGCTTGGATGTCGCGGCCCACGCGGGCAAGACGATGGCCGAAGCGTTTTCGGACCGGATCGAAACACCCCTGGTCTTCGCCAAGATGCTCGCCGACGGCCGCCTGGGCCGGAAAGCGGGGAAGGGATTCCACACCTACGGCAAAGGACCGAAGAAGGTCGACCGCCAAGTCTACGACTTGATCGGCTGGCAGGCCCGAGAGATCTCGACCTCGGAGATCACCGAGCGCTGTGTGCTCCAGATGCTCAACGAGGCGGTGCTCTGTCTGGAAGAGGGAATCCTCGCCAGCCCGGAGGATGGCGACATCGGCGCGATCTTCGGCTTGGGATTTCCGCCCTTTCGGGGCGGGTTGTTCCGCGTTGCCGACCGCTGGGGCGCGGGCACGGTGGTCGGATTGATGGAAGGGCTCGCCGCGCGGCATGGAAGACGGTTCACCCCGGCCGCGCGCCTGGTCCAGATGGCCGAGCGGGGAGAGCGCTTCTACCCGGCCGGTTGAGCGCGGACAGGCCTGCGGCTGGGCGATATAGACTGTTTCAAGGATCGCCATGCTGCTGCCCGCCCTTCTCTTCGTCATCTTTGCCCTGCTCTCCGTGGCCGGTGCCTACCTCGTCGCCCGGCCGAAAGGGGAGAAGCTGGCGCTTGGGCTCGCTCTGCTCACCTTCCTGTTCTTTGTCGCGCTCGGAGTCGGGTTGATCGCGCTGTTTCGGATGGCGCCTTGATGTCCGACCTCGAACCGGGGGGCGAGTGGGAGGTCGTGCGGCTCCAAATCATCGAGACGTTTGCCAACCCTTGGCAGGCCGAGCTGGCGCGCGCCCGTCTGGTGGGCGAAGGGATCGCCGCGGTGATCGCCGACGAGCATCTGGTCGGGATGGACTGGATGCTTTCGAGCGCGGTCGGCGGGGTCAAACTGAAGGTGCCGGAGGAAGAGGTCGAGCGCGCCAAAGAGCTGTTGAAAGGCGAGGCGCCGCTGTCCGAGCTGCACCTGGTGACGGCGGAGGATGAGACCCAGCCACGTTGCCCGACCTGCCGGAGCGAGGATCTCTACCGCGAGAGCTGGTCGCGCGGAGGTTTCTTCCTCGGAGCGGTGTTCTTCGGCTTTCCGATCCCCGTGTTCCGTCGTCGATGGCGCTGTCGCCATTGCGGCGCGGTATGGAAGCGTGGTCAGTTGGTGCCCGCGGCCCGCGAGATGTCGAGCGCCGAAGAGGACGCCGAGGCCGACGCCCAGGCGGCGCTGGCCGAAACCGGCACGAAGCCGCGCGACGGTTTCTACTGATCGGTCGCTTCGCGGCGCTGACTGCGGGCGCCGAAGAAGAGCCGGTCGCGGGTTAAGCGCAAGAGGGTCCGCGTCGCGAACCAGATCTCTTTGCGGCTCATCTTGCTCTGCTCGTGGACTCGGTTGTCGAAGCGGATCGGCACCTCGCGCAGGCGATAGCCCAGCCGTTGGGCGTAGTATGACATTTCGAGCAGGTACGAGTAGCCGTTCGAGCGGATGTCGCGACGATCCAAATCCGCGAGCAGCTCGCGCCGATAGCAGCGAAAGCCGGCGGTCGCATCGCGCAAGGTGAGGCCGAGCAGCAGGCGCGCCCCGGCGTTGGCGCCGCGGGAAAGCGCGCGGCGCGGGGCGGAACAGTTTTTGGTCTGTCCCCCGGGAACGTAGCGGCTGCCGACCACCAGGTCGGCCGTTTCGCTGGCAGCGAGCAGATCGGGAATCGATTCCGGGGCGTGGGACAGGTCGGCGTCCATCGACAAGAGGAGGTCGTACCCCTCGGCGAGCAACTGGCGAAAGGCGGTTTGATAGGCCGTACCGAGGCCGAGCTTGCCGGAGCGGTGGAGAACGCGTAGGTTCGGCGTCTCGGGCCGCATCGATTCGAGCAGCTGGCCGGTGCCATCGGGAGAGTTGTCGTCGACGAAGAACAGATCGAGCGGCACCTGCCCTCGGCCCTCGGCACCCTCGCCCCGAAGCGCGGTAAGGCGGCGGACCAGAGGGGCGATGTTCTCGCGCTCGTTGAAGGTTGGAATGACGACGACGGCGCGCATGAGAATCGGATTCCAGGGTGGGAGTGACGGGAAGGGCTCGGGGCAGCGCCAACGAGCCCGCGAACCATATCATCGAGGAGAGAGCACTTGAGCGAGTCACCCCGGAAGGAAAGGGGCGAGGAAGATCTGAAGCTGCGGACGGAGCACCAGCGGGACCCCGGGCCGGGGTGGCGCACGGTGCTCGGCGCCGCGGCGCTCTACGGCGCGATCCTGGGGGCGATCGGGCATCGGGTGTTCGCGCGGTTTGGCGAGGTACTGCCGGCGAAACTGGCCGATCCGCTCCAGCATCTGTGGATCTTGCGCTGGTACCAGAGCTGCCTGGCGAGCGGGCATTCGCCCTTCCTTGCGCCGGACGTCATGTTTCCGGTCGGCGCGCCGCTCGGCCTGTTCTCGCCGCTCCACCTTCAGGCGCTGATCTGGAACTTGGTCGCCTGGGCGATCCCGGGGGATCTTGCACGGTACAACCTGCTATGGACCTTCGGCTTTCTGTTCACCGCGGCGGGCGGCTTTTTCCTCTCCTGGCGATTGCTCCGCGACCGGACTGCCGCGGTTTTCGGCGGCCTGCTCTGCCTGCTCGCGACACCGGTGACGATTCACGCCTACGGCCACCTGGAGCTGATCTACATCGGTGCGCTCGGGTTCTTCCTGCTCGGCTGGACCGAATTCGTCGACCGGCCGCGAGGGCGGTCGTTCGTCGTCGCCCTCGGCACCTACGGGCTGGTTTCGGCGTGCGCCGCCTATTTCGCGGTGATGGCCACGATTCCGGCCGCGCTGTTCGTGGTCTGGAGCGGCGTACGCGCCGCTGGTGCCGGGTTTCGGGTCTGGTGGCGCGCCCGCATCGGCTGGCTGGTCGCCTTTTCCGGGGTGGCGGTGGTGGGGCTCGCGATCCTGTTTGCAAGCCAGATTTGGGTCCGGCTTCACGGTTTCCAAGCGCAGCGCGGGCGGATCGAGTTCACTCAGTATTGGGCGCCGCTCTGGAGTTACTTCATGCCCACCGAGCTGCAGCGCGCCGAGCCGCTCCTTCCCTGGCATCCCTACCGGACCGCGGAATTCGGCGAGTCCGCCATCGAGCGTTCGTCGTATCTCGGGATCGTGCCGCTCGCCCTGATCGCCTACGCCGCCGCGCGCCGGGTTCGGTTCCGGCACGCGGGCTACTACTGGGCCGCGTTTGCCCTCTCGATCGTCCTTTCGCTCGGTGCGTACCGGTGGATTCACGAGCAGGTGATCTGGCTGCCAGCGGACTGGCTTTGGCGGATCTTTCCGCCGATGCGCGATCTGCGCGTTCCGGCCCGGTTCAACCTGTTCGCCGCGGTACTCGCCTCGCTGCTCGCCGCGAGCGGCTTGGCGAGCCTGTTGCGCACGATCGAACGAACGCGGCTGCGGCAACTGCTGATCGTCGGGTTGTTCGCGGCGACGATTCTCGATCTCGCCCCGCCGGCTTATCCGGGGATCGAGCCCCCCGCCATACCCGATCTCTATCGACGGATCGTCGCGCGCGACCCGCGGGCGACGTTTCACGAGGCGCCGTTCTTCGGTACCCGCGGGTTCTTTCTCCCCGCGGCCACCGCCTATTGGCAGTACGCCCACGGCGGCAAGACCAGCGGCGGATACAGCGGCGTGATGAACGCCGAACTGGAGAGCCGGGTGGGGTTTCCCTCGCCGTTCTTCGCCCGGAATCTCTCCTACGATGGGTATCTGGCGGACCCCGCCCACCAAATGTTCGACGTGGTGCGCGCCGATGCGGCCGATTATCTCTGGGCGTTTTTCCACAGGAACGGCTTTCGCTATGCGGTCGTGTACACCGATCCAAACTACTTTCTCGATCTAAAAGGAACCGTCGATCCACTCCTGCCGCTACTCGCGCCGGCTGAGATCGAGCGGGATTCCATGGCGATCGCCTACGCGGCGGACCGGCTGCCGCCGCCCCGACGCCCGGTCCTGGTTCCTCTGGAGGGGCTGCACAGTCGGCAGATGTGGGATGGTCATTGGGCGGCACGGGTGGGCAAGTTGGCGACGTTCGCGCTCTACAACCCGACGCCGCAGCGACCGCTCGTCTTGCGCCTGGGAGCGGAGAGCTTTGGTGCCTCTCGTTCGGTGCGGGTGATCCTGGGCGCTCGGGACATCGTGGGAGCGGGCGGCGTGAAGCGCCCCGGAAAGGATCTGACGCTGATCCGCCTCCGCGCGAATCCGGACACCTTCCGTTGGTTCGACAGCGGGGAGATCCGCCTGCGCGGCGGATGGAGCGAAGTGCGGATCGAAAGTTTCGGCGAGACGCCCCAAGATCCCGAGCGCGCCCAGTGGGGGAGCGACCAGCGGCCGATCAGCATATTTATCGCGGCGATCGAGGCCTACCCTGCCGACGAGCCGCCAAGCCGCCCGATGAGCCGTCAGCCCCCCGAGGCGGAAGAGGAGTGGTTCCAACCGCCCGGAAGGCAACCCCACTCCGGCCGTCGTCGGTAAGACAAGGCCGGGGAGGTTTGGGGGCTCAGTCGTGCACGACCTTTTCGTCTTTCGTCACCCAGCCGTCCATTAAATGGACGATCCGGTCGCCGGCCTGGGCGTTTTTTTCCGAGTGCGTGACCTGGAGGATCGTCATGCCCTGTCGGTTCAGCTCGCGGAACAGGGTCATGATCTCTTCGGCCTGGGCCGAGTGCAGGTTGCCGGTCGGCTCGTCGGCGAGCAGCAGCTTCGGGCCGCCGACGACCGCGCGGGCGACTCCTACCAGCTGCTGCTGACCGCCCGAGAGCTGGGGCGGGAAGAGATCCTTCTTGCCGACGATACGGAATCGGTCGAGCGCCTCGGCCACCAGCGCTTCCCGTTCGGCCCTCCGGATGTTGCGGTAGGAGAGCGGCAGGTCGAGATTCTCGGCGACCGTCAGATTGTCGAGCAGGTGGTAGCTCTGAAAGACGAAGCCGATGTTCTGCTTGTTCAGCTCCAGCCGCTGCTTCGGCTTGAGCGCGTGGACCGGCTGGCCGAGAAGACGGTACTGGCCGCTCCAGGCATGATCGAGCATGCCGAGGATCGACATCAGCGTCGTCTTGCCCGAGCCGGAGGGCCCCATGATGGTGACGAACTCCCCCTCCTCGATCTTTAGGTTGACCTGGCGGAGGACCCAGACCTGTCCGGGACCGGCGGGATACGATTTTTCCAGGTTCTCGATCTCGATCATGATTCTCTCTACGCAGGAAGGGGAGAAAGGATTTCAAGCGTCGCAGGCGGAGCGTAGCAAACGCGCCCGCCGAACACGAACGAGCAAACGGCTACAAATGCAAAACCGCCCGGCGGTTAGGCCGGGCGGTTCGTGCTGCTGCGTCAGGCTGGCCGTCGGCCCCCCGGGCGTTTACGAGACGTGGAAGCCGCCCTGTTCGAGCTGCGCTTCGTCCATCTGCCGCGACGCGCCGGACTCCTCCTCGACGACCTTGCCGTCGAACAGATGGATGGTGCGCTGGGCGTAGCGGGTGAAGCGCGGGTCGTGGGTGACCATGCAGATCGTCGCCCCTTCGGCATGCAACTCGGCGAGCAGCCCCATCACCTGCTCGCTGTTGAGCGAGTCGAGGTTGCCGGTCGGCTCGTCGGCGAGCAGGATCGACGGCTTGCCGACCACCGCTCTCGCGACTGCCACGCGCTGCTGCTGGCCGCCGGAAAGCTGCGACGGGTAGTGCTTCATCCGGTGCGACATGCCGACCCGTTCGAGGGCCGCCTGGACGCGATCTTTGCGCTCCTTGGCCGGCATACCACGGTAGGTGAGCGGCAGCTCGACGTTCTCGTAGACTGTCAGGTCGCCGATCAGGTTGAACGCCTGGAAGATGAAGCCGATCTCCTTGTTGCGGATCCGGGCGCGATCGGAAAACGATAGGTCGGCCACCTGCTTGCCGTTCAGCCGGTACTTGCCGTCCGAAGGCGTGTCGAGCAGGCCGAGGATCGACAAAAGCGTCGTTTTGCCGCAGCCGGACGGCCCGGCGATCGCCACGTACTCGCCGTTCTTGATCTCGATGTTGATGCTGTGCAGCGCGTGGGTCTCGACCTCGTCGGTGAGGAAGACCTTGGTCACGCCGTCTAGGTGAATCAGGGCGTCGGATGAAGTGCTCATTGGGTTTCCCCCCTCGTTTCGAATCGATTCGTCGTCGTCAGGATCAGATCAGATCCAGTCGAGTTAATCCAGTAGTTTTAATCTAGCTTGATTCGGCTCACGTTGTCCCAGGCGGAGGTGTCCGAGAGGATGACCTGATCGCCCACTTGGAGGCCGCTCACCAGCTCGATCGTGTTGACCGAGCTGCGGCCGAGCTGGACCGGCACTTTGACCGCGGCTTTGCCCTCTTCGACCAGCTTGAACATCTCGACCTTGCTGTTGGGTTGCCCGTAGGCCGGCCGGCCTACGAACAGCACGTCGGGCAGACGTTCGATCTCGATCGTGCCGTCCACCGACAGATCCGGCCGGGCGCCCTTCGGCAGATCGCCCGTGAGGGCGACGTCGACCGTAACGGTTCCCTCTTGAACCGACGGCGCGATCCGCGCCACCCGCCCTTCGACGATGCCGTTCCGGGTATCGATCGAGGCGCTCTGGCCGAGCACGATGTCTTTGGCCTGGGTTTCCGGGATGCGCAGCTCGGCTTTCAGCTCCGCCGGCCGCGCCACGCGCGCCAAGTTGGTCCCGGGGGTGACCCGCTGGCCGGCTTGGACGGGAAGCTCCTGCAAAATGCCGGAGATGCCCGCACGGACCCGCAGCCCATCGACCTGGTGGCGGCGCAGATCAACGAGCGTGTTGGCCTGCTCGACCCGTGCGCGCTGGGCGGAGAGCTGGGCGGCGGCCGACTGCTTGCTCTTGGTCACCCGCTCGGTCTCGATCGCCGCCTGGCGGCCTAGCTGATCGGCGCGCAGACGCGAGAGACGCAGGGTCAAATCGGGGATCAGTCCGTCTTTGGCCAGCTGTTGGTTCGCCTCGGCTTGCAGCGTCGCCTCTTGCGCCAGCGAATCGACCGCGGCGGCCTGCGAACGCTGGTTCAGCACGTCGCTTTCAAGGCGCGCCCGCAGGTCTTCGAAATCGGCGTTGGCGCCCTGAAGCTGCGACTCCGCGTCGCGCAGATCCTGTTCGAGCTCCGGGTTCGACAGCTCTAACAGGATGGTGTCGGGTTCGACGGTAACGCCGGGCAGCGCCGGGATCCGTTCGACGCGTCCGTCCTGCGAAGCCGAGAGCCAGCGGATGTCGACCGGTACGAGCGTACCGGGGCCGCGCACCTGACGCAGCATCGGGCCGCGCTGGACCTTGTCGATCCAGACGGTTTCGCGCTCTACCGACGGGGCGGCGGGCTTGAGGCGGGAGATCAGGTACGAAATCACCCCGAGGGCGACGACGCCGAGCGTCACCCACAAGATGCGCTGCAGGCGGCGTTTCCGGGTTTGATCGGGTCTTTGAATATCCATAGAGGGGCTCCAAACAGTCTCGCAAGCTGTACGGAACGAGCGCCGGAATGTTTCCGAGGAGAAACGGCCTCCGAAGCTCGGGTGTACTCTCGCAGGTGCGCGGCAGCGGGTAAACGGGGACTCTAGCGCCGCTTCAAGCGAGGGAGGTGCTCAATTCCTCCGCACCTGGCCCAGCAGGTGACCGGCCTCGGGGAGGATCAACCGATCGAGCGCGAGGGCCACCGCCTTGGGCGATCCGGGAAGAAGGAAGATGGCGCGCCCGGCGGCGAGCCCGGCGGCGGCCCGAGAGAGCATCGCCGCCGGTCCTACCTGTTCGAACGAGAGCATCCGAAACAGCTCGCCGAACCCCTCGATCGGCCGCTCGAACAGCGGCGCCACCGCCTCGATCGTCACGTCGCGGGGAGAAAACCCCGTGCCGCCCGAGACGGCCACGACGTCGACCCCGGGGGCGAGCAGGGCAGCCTCGACCGCGGCGCGCACCGCGGGAATCTCGTCCAGCACTAGCGTGGAGGAGGCGACCGTATGACCGGCCGCCTCGACCCGCTCGCGCATCGTCCGGCCGGAGGTGTCGGTCTCCGGGGTCCGTGAGTCGCTCACCGTGATCAGCGCGAAGCCGAGGTGGGCGGGCGCGTACTGCCGATGCTGCTTGGCGCTCAAAAGCCGCGCCCGTTCAGCCCTTGATCTTGCGGTAGATGAACAGGACGATCAACGCGCCGAGGATGGCCACCGCGAAGCTGCGAAAATCGAACGCGGCCATGCCGCCGAATCCGAGCAGCGTCGCGATCCAGCCGCCGATCACCGCGCCGACGATGCCGATCAAGGGGGTGACGATACAACCGCCCGGATCTTTGCCCGGCATGATGAAGCGTGCGAGTCCGCCGGCGATCGCGCCAAAGATCACCCATGAGATCCAGCCCATTCCTTCCATCTCGAACCTCCTTCTCGAAGTGTCGGCCGATTACAATGCTCGTATGCCCGAACCTCGCCCCCGCCTCTTCCTGATCGACGGCTACTCGAACATCTTCAGAGCTTACTACGCGATCCGCAACCTCTCGAATTCGCGCGGTGAGCCGACCAACGCCGTCTACGGTTTCATCCAGATGCTTCGGAAGCTCCTACGGGACGAGAACCCGGAGCTGATCGGCGTCGCTCTCGATCTCTCCGGCCGCACCGTCCGCACCGAGAAGTTCGAAGCCTACAAAGCGAACCGGGCGCCGACGCCTGAGGATTTGAAGAGCCAGATCCCGCTGGTCCGCCGGGCGCTCGAAGCGTACCGGATCCCCGTGCTCGAACTGTTGGGCTACGAGGCCGACGACGTGCTCGGCACCCTCGCCGGCAAGGCTGCGGGCGAGGGGTTCGAGGTCGTCCTGGTCTCGGCCGACAAGGATCTGATGCAGTTGATCGGGCCGCACGTCTCGATGTACCACACCGGCCGCAACAAGCTGTACGGTCCGGCCGAAGTGACCGAGGATTTCGGCCTGCCGCCCGACAAGGTGGTCGACGTGCTCGCCCTGATGGGCGACGCGGTCGACAACGTTCCAGGCGTTCCCGGGATCGGCGACAAGGGGGCCAAAGCCCTGATCAAAGAATACGGCTCGCTCGAAGCGCTGCTCGAACGGGCGGGTGAAATCACCCGCAAGAGCTACCGCGAAGGATTGACCGAGCACCGCGAAATGGCCTTGCTGTCCAAAGAGCTGGTGACCATCCACACCGACTTGCCGGTCGATTTCGACCCGCTGGCACTGCGCCTGGACCCACCGGACGAGGACGCGCTGCGCAGCCTGTTCGGCGACCTCGAATTCTTCTCCCTGCTCGAAGAGCTGAAGGCCTCGGCGCGCCAGAGCCCGTCTGAGATCCTAGCGGCCGAGGAGATTCTCGATCGCGCCGCCTTCGAGCAGGCGGTGGCGGCGGTCGGCGGGGAGCCGGGCGAGTTGTGCGTTGCTCTTCTCGGCGCGGAGCGTCCGCTCGGCCTCGCCTGGCTCGGGGGAGAGGGTGGGCCGCGCTTTGTCGATCTGCGTCACGCCGATCTGGCGGAGGCCGCGCGCGAGGCGATCCGCACCTGGCTCGGCCGCCCGGACCTGCGATTGATTGGCCACGATTTGAAAGAGCTGCTGCGTCAGGTTCCGGACGCGCCGATCGCCGCCGACCTGTTCGACGAGATGCTCGTCTCCTATCTCTTGAAGCCGTCGATCCACGGTCACGCGCTGGACGAGTTGGCGGTCGAGCGGTTGAACCGTACGCTGCTCACCGCCAAGGAGGTCGGCTGGGAAAAAGGCCAAGAGCCGCCTCGGGGTGACACGCGCTCGGCGTCCTCCGCCGGGACTTCGAGCACCAACTCGTCGTGAACCGTAAGAAGCAGTCGAACCGCCGGATATTCCGCGGCGAGCCGGGCATCGACCTCGATCATCGCG
>JBBRUC010000110.1:0-19075 GCA_038248205.1 Thermoanaerobaculia bacterium | reverse complement strand
CGCGGCTTCGCGGCCGACGTCTACTTCCAGTACGACGAGGCCTCGCTCTCCGACGAGACCCGCGATCGTCTGTCCAAGAACGCCGACCTGTTGAAGGGCGCGCCGCAGCTCCAGCTGATCCTCGAAGGGCACGCCGACGAGCGCGGCACGAACGAATACAACCTCGCGCTCGGCGAGCGTCGCGCCAATGCCGCGAAGGACTACCTGTCCTCGTTGGGCGTTTCCGGCGACCGCCTGCGCACCCTCTCCTACGGTGAAGAGCGGCCGGTCTGCACCGAAACCGACGAAGCCTGCTGGGCCCAGAACCGTCGCGCCCACATGGTCGTCACCGGTCGTTCGAACGGCTGAGACGGCCGATGAGAGCGGCCCGCACGTTTCGGCTCACCTCGCTCCTAGTGGCGGCGCTCGCCGCCACCGGGTGCGTCTCGACCCAAGACATCGAAGGGATTCAGGCCCAGATCTCGGACGTTCAGCGCCAGTTGCTCCAGATGCAGCAGCTGGCTCCGAGCAAGACCGACGTCGGCAATCTCGAAACGTCGATGGGCAAGCAGATGGACTCGCTGCTCAAGACCGAAGCCGACATGCAGGTGAAGCTCCAGGATCTCACCGGCCAGATCGAGGCGCTCCAGGCGAAGCTCGAAGACACGACCTATCGCCTGTCCCAGCTGTCGCAGCAGATCGCCACGACGAATCAGGAGCTGAAGAGCTTCCGCGTCGCCCCGCCGGCACCCGCGCCGTTCGATCCCAACAATCCGAACGATCCGAATGCCGGCTATCCTCCCGCCTCGCAGGCACCGGCTCCCGGCACGGGCGCCGATCCGAAAGCGCTCTACGACGCGGCGTACAACGACTACCTCAAGGGCAGCTACGACCTGTCGACCCGGGAGTTCCAAGAGTATCTACAGAACTTCCCCGACACCGACCTCTCCGACAACGCGACGTTCTGGATCGGCGAGTGCTGGTATCGGCAAAAGAAGTTCCGCCAGGCGGTCGAGCAGTACGACCAGATGCTCTCCCGGTATCCCCGGAGCGACAAGGCGGCGAGCGCCACGCTCAAGAAGGGGTACAGCTTCATCGAGCTGGGCGAAAAGACCAAGGGCCTCCTCCAGCTTCAGCGCGTGGTGCGCGATTACCCGGCGAGCGACGAAGCGAACCTCGCCCGCCAGCGGCTGCGCGAACTCGGCGGTTGACCCTGCGGTTTGACTCTACCGGGGTCGTCGTGCTAAAAACAGTGAAGTCGCACTGCGGTGCGACTTTCTTTTTGACCCAAGCTTTTTCGAACAGCGCGAAAAGAACTTAAACAGCGACCGGTTGTCTCGGTCTTACGAACGGATGCGACGAAGGATATGGCGAATACCAAGTCGGCGGAAAAGCGGATTCGACAGAACGAAGAGAATCGGGATCGCAACCGCGGTCACCGCTCGAAGATGCGTACGGCGATCAAGAAGCTGCGCACCGCAGTCGAAGGCGGAGACGCCAAGACGGCCCAGGCGCTCCTCATCCCGACGCTCGGTCTGATCGACGTGACGGCGAAGAAGAAGGTCATCCACACGAACACCGCCTCGCGCTACAAGTCCCGCCTGACCCGCGCCGTCTCCGGCCTCCAGGCCTAAAAGACCCCGTCGGCCGCGGCCGATGCGCCTTCGAGCCCTCCGACCTTCGGAGGGCTTTTGGCGTTTCTGGCAAACCGAGAAATTCCCTCGCCCCCGCGGCGGTTAGCCTTGCCGATGTCCTCCCCCTCTTCCTCTCCTCCGGTCCTGGAGCTTCGCGATGTCACCCGTACCTTCGAGGAGGGAGGTAAGTCGCGTTCGGTGCTGCGGGGGGCGAATGCCACCGTAAACCGCGGGGAGATCGCGGTTCTGATCGGGCGGAGCGGGTCGGGCAAGTCGACGCTGCTGCATCTGATCGCGGGGGTCGACCGGCCGACCGCCGGGGACGTGCTGCTCGAGGGGATCTCGGTTCCCAAGCTTTCGGAGCATGAGCGGACGCTGCTGCGACGGCGGCGGATCGGCTTCGTGTTCCAGTTTTTCAATCTGATTCCTACGCTTTCGGTCGAAGAGAACCTTTTTCTGCCGCTGGAGCTGGCGGGACAGACCTCCCCCGCCGATTTCGATCGGGCGCGCGCACTGCTCGCGGAGGTCGGCCTCGCCGATCGGGGCGGCGCGTTTCCGGATCGGTTGTCCGGCGGCGAGCAGCAGCGGGTGGCGGTCGCTCGCGCTTTGGTCCACGATCCGGCGGTGGTGCTCGCCGATGAACCGACCGGCAATCTGGATCTCGAGACCGGACTCCAGGTTTTGGAGCTGCTCGATCGGCTGACCCGGCGCTCGGGCAAGACCTTGATCATGGTGACCCACAGCCGCGAGGTGATCGGCCTCGCCGATCGCCTGTTCCGGCTGGACGAGGGGCGCCTGCTGGAGAGCACCGAAAGCACCGAGCGCGGTGTGGCCGAGGGTTCTTGAGGCCTTCAGCCGCCTCCGCCGCTCCACGGCGCGCGCCGCTGCTCGCCCGGGCGAACCGGCGCCATCTGCTGCGCCACCCCTGGCAACTGGCGCTGGCCGTGCTCGGCGTGGCGCTGGGGGTCGCCGTGTTCGTTTCGATCGATCTGGCGAACCAGAGCGCCAAGAAGGCGCTGTCGCTGTCGCTCGACGAGGTGCAGGGGCGTACCACCCACGAAATCGTCGCGAGCGCGCCGGCAGGGATACCCGAGGAGCTGTTCGTGGCTCTGGTCCGCGCGGGGGTACGCCCCGCGGCTCCAATCGTCGAAGGGTCGGTGGTCGTCCTCCCCCGCCGTTCCGGCGCGCGCCCCGAGGCGCTGCGACTGCTCGGCGTCGATCCGTTCTCCGAGGCGCCGTTTCGCCCAGCGCTCGGCAAGCTCGGCGGCGGGAAAGCCGGCGAAAGCGGGATCGATCTCGGACACTTTCTCACCACACCGGGTGCCTGTCTGCTCGCGCGCGCGACGGCCGGGCGCTTCGGCCTTACGGTCGGCGACCGGTTTACCGTCCGCGTCGGCGCAGAGCGGCGCAATCTGGTGTTCGCCGGCCTGCTCGATGCCGACGCGCAGGAGGCGTCCTCGTCTCTCGCCGACCTGCTGATCTGCGATCTATCGACCGCCCAAGAGGCCACGGACCGACTCGGGTACCTTTCCCGGATCGACCTTCTGCTGTCGGCGGATGCGGCCGGACAGCGTGAGCTGGCCAGGGTGCGCGCCCTTCTACCCGAGGGGCTCGAGATCCAGGAGGCGGAGGGACGCCTGCGCGAGGGCGACGAGATGACCCGCGCGTTCCGGATGAATTTGGCGGCACTGTCGCTGCTCGCCCTGATCTGCGGTGCGTTCCTGATCTACAACACGATGACTTTTCTAGTCGTCGAGCGGCGGCGCCTGATTGGCCAATTGCGCGCGCTCGGCGCCACGCGCGGCGAGATCTTTCGCGGCGTACTTCAAGAAGCGCTGGCGATCGGCGCGGCCGGCACCGTCTTGGGGCTCGGGGCGGGAGTCGTCCTCGGCCGCGGCCTGGTGCGGCTGGTCACCGGCACGATCAACGATCTCTATTTCGCCTTGAGCGTCCGCTCGCTCGCCCTGCCACCCCTCACGTTCGTCGCTGGGATCGTCGTCGGCCTCGGGGTCACCCTGCTCGCCGCCCTCGCGCCCGCGCTCGAAGCGACCGCCACGCCGCCGCGCGGCGCGATGGTCCGCTCGCTGCTTGAAGGTAAGAGCCGGCGCGCCTTGCGTCGAGCCACCATGGCCGGCGCGACCCTCCTCGCGCTCGGTGCGCTCGCCCTACCGATCCCGAGCCTGCTCGCCTCGTTCTTCGTCCTGTTCTTTGCGGTCGTCGGTTTCGCCCTGCTCGCGCCGGGCGCCGCGGTGCTGCTCGGCCGCGCCTTGCGCGCCGCGATCGGCCGCCGCAGCGGCCGCCTCGGTTGGATCGGCCGGATGGCCGCCTCGGGGCTAGAACGAAACCTCTCGCGCACCGGGGTGGCGGTGGCCGCGCTCGTGGTTGCGGTGTCGGTGACGGTCGGCGTGGGCGCGATGATTGCGAGCTTTCGCGGCAGTGTCGAACGGTGGCTGGAGCGTTCGCTCACCGCCGACCTCTACGTCGCTCCCGCCGAGCGCGAGCCGGGGTTCGTCGGCGCGTCGCGGCCGGCGGAAATGGTCACAAGGCTCGGCGCGATCCCGGGGGTCGTCCGCGTACGTCCACTACGGCGAGCGGAGGTGAGTTCCCCCGCCTCGGGAGCCGGACGGGTGCGCCTGATCGCGGTCGATGGAGATCCGGCGGCCACGGTGATTCGCCAGGGCGAACCGAAGAGCGCGTGGGAGGGGTTTGCCCGAGGCGAGATCCTCGTCTCCGAACCGCTCGCCGCGCGGCTGGGCTTGAAGGTCGGTTCGGTCCTGCCGCTTGGCACCGCCTTCGGTGTGAAGCCGTTTCGCGTCGCGGGTATCTACCTCGACTATGCCTCCGACCGCGGCATCGCGATGATCGATCGGGCGTATTACGCTCGACTCTGGCGCGACGACCGGATCTCCGGTTTCGGCCTCGATCTGGCGCCTGGAGCGACCGAGGCAGAAGTCGCCCGGGTCGCCACCGCCGTCCGCACGCTCGACCCGGAGGCCCCGCTGGCGGTGCGCAGCAACAAGGAGCTGCTTCGGAATTCACTGGTCATTTTCGATCGGACGTTCAAAATTACCGCGGTGCTCCGTTTCCTCGCCGGTCTGGTCGCGTTCTTGGGCGTGCTCTCGGCGCTGCTCGCGCTCCAATTGGAACGGACCCGCGAGATCGGCGTCCTCCGCGCTCTCGGCATGACCAACGGGGAAGTGGGGGCGCTGGTAGCGACCGAGACCGGGCTGCTCGGTCTCTCCGCCGGACTTCTTTCGATCCCGGTCGGCTTCGTGCTCGCGCTGGTCCTGATCGAGGTGATCAACCGTCGCTCGTTCGGCTGGAGCATGGATCTCGTGCTCGCCCCGGGCGTTTTCCTCGGTGCCCTGGCGCTCTCTTTAGGTGCCGCCCTGCTGGCCGGCCTGGTACCCGCGATCAAGATGGCCCGCACCTCGCCGGCCGAGGCGCTACGCGAGGAATGAGACCGATGAGACGAAACCCGCGATCCCTCTCGCTCGTGCTCGGCCTGATCGGCTGGGCCGGCCTCTCCGCCTGCGGCGATCGACCGGCCGAGCCTACGCCCGCGGGAACGCGGGGGGTGGCCTCTGCGCTCTCTTCCGACGCCGCCGGGTCCGATTTGGGGTTTGCCCGGGCGCTGGTGCCACGTCCTTTCCTCTTTCCGGCCGACCATGGACCGCACCCGGAGTTTCGTACCGAGTGGTGGTACGTGACCGGCAACCTGATCAGCTCCGAGGGATTTTCGTTCGGCTTCCAGTGGACGATCTTCCGCCAGGCGCTCGCGCCGCAGACGCCGGATCGAGCTTCCCACTGGGGCGCCCGCGATGTCTACCTCGGTCACTTTGCCATTTCGGATATTGCCGGACGCCGCTTCCGTTCGTTCGAGCGCTTCCGTCGCGGCGCGCTGGGTCTCGCCGGGGCCTCCGCCGTGCCGTTTCGGGTGGTACTTGACGATTGGGTGCTCGAAAGCCTGACTGCGAACGAAAAAAGTCTCGGCAATTCCACGTGGCCCGCGCGTCTTCAAGCGACGGCCGGAGAGGGGAAGGAACGGACGGCGATCGATCTGCGGCTCAACCAGGGGGTCCCCCCCGTGCCGCAAGGCGACCGGGGGTTGTCGAAGAAAGGCGCCGCACCGGGAAACGCCAGCTACTACTACTCCCTTCCCCGCATGCCAGCCCACGGCGAGATCCGGCTCGGCGGAAAGAGTTTCAAGGTTTCCGGTCTGGCCTGGCTCGATCGCGAATGGAGCACCAGCGTCCTTTCGCCCGACCTCATCGGCTGGGATTGGTTCGCGCTCCAGTTGGGTGACGGGCCGGAGGGAGACGACTTGATGCTCTACCGTCTACGCCGCCGCGACGGCACGGCCGCGCCGGAAAGCCGCGGCAGTTGGATCGCCAGCGACGGCACGAGCCGATCGATCGACTGGCGGGATCTGGTCCTCACCGAATCCGCCACCTGGACCAGCCCCAAAAGTGGCGCCCGCTACCCGGCGGAATGGCGGGTACAGATCCCCCGAGAGCATCTCGACCTGGTGATCCGGCCGCGGCTCGCCGATCAGGAGCTAGATGGGACGTTCCGCTATTGGGAGGGCGCGGTCGTGGTCTCCGGAACACGCGCGGGTCGGCCGCTCCTCGGCCAAGGGTACGTCGAGCTGACCGGCTACGCGGATTCTGCACCTCCGCCGCGCTAAGGCGCTGGTAGTGTCCAACGGCGCGCTTTCGCCCTCCGAGCATCTCCCCTGCTAAAGTTCGCATCGCGGGTCTGCCGCCCGATCCTACGAGGAGTCCGAAATGTCCGATTCCGTTCTCAAACTTCGTTCCGGCTTCGCTCTCGCCCTCCTCGTTCTCGCCACCGGTTGCGGAACGTCGAGCCAATCCCAGCCGGCCCCGAACAGGGTTACGCCTCTTGCGGCCGCTGCGCCGCCCGCAATTGCCGCACCGACGTACACGATCGAACAATTCCTCGGCACGACCAACTTCTTCGGCAGCTCGTTTTCTCCAGACGGCTCGAAGATCCTGGTGAGCAGCGACCAGAACGGGGTGTTCAACGCCTACGCCTTGCCGGTCGCCGGAGGCGAGCCGGTCCAGCTCACCCGTTCGGACAACACCGTGCGCATCGCCGGCTACTTTCCACACGACGAGCGGTTCTTGTTCCAGTCCGATCAGGGGGGCAACGAGCTGACGCACCTCTACGTCCGCGAGCTGGACGGCTCGGTGCGCGACCTCTCGCCGGGAGAAAAGGTCAAAGCCGAATTCGGTGCTTGGGCGGCCGACGACCGCTCGTTTTACCTCATCACCAACGAGCGAGATCCCAAAGCCTTCGACCTCTACCAGATCTCGACCGACGGATACGAGCGTACGCTGTTGTTTCAAAACGATGGCGGCTACGACATCGTCGGGGTATCCCCCGACCAACGGTGGATCGCGATCGGCAAGACGAACACCACGGTGGACAGCGACATCTACCTGTACGACATCGCGCGCAAAGAGACGAAGCTCTTGACGCCACACGAAGGCGAAACGTCACACGACGCCGGCCCATTCTCCCCCGATGGCGCCTGGCTCTATTACCGGACCAACGGCGGCACCGAGTTCCAGCGCCTGATGCGCTACGACCTCAAGGCCGGCACGAGCGAGACCGTGCTCGCGCCCGAGTGGGACGTGATGGGCTCGGTGTTTTCCAAGGATGGCCGCTACTTGGCGGTCTGGATCAACCACGACGCGCAGACCGAGATCCGCTTGTTCGAAATGCCGGGCATGAAGCCGGTCGCTTTGCCGGAGTTGCCGAACGCGGAGATCGCCACCGTCAACTTTTCCCCCGACGGCAAGCAGCTCGCCTTCTACGCCGATTCCTCGCGCTCCCCCGCGAACCTCTACGTCTACAACCTGGCGACGCGCGAGCTGCGACCGCTCACCCGAGCGCTTGAACCGGGGATCGATCCGGAGCAGCTGGTAGACGCCCAGGTGGTTCGCTTCCGCGCCCGCGACGGCGTGGTCATTCCCGGCCTGCTCTACCAGCCGAAGGGCGCTTCGACCCAGCATCCGGCACCCGCCGTGGTCTGGGTCCACGGCGGCCCCGGCGACCAGTCGCGCGTTGGGTACCGGGCGTTGATCCAATATTTGGTCAACCATGGCTACGCGATTTACGCGATCAACAACCGCGGCAGCTCAGGGTACGGCAAGACGTTCTTCCAGATGGACGACCGCAAGCACGGCGATGCCGATCTGGACGACTGCGTCGATTCCAAAAAAATGCTGGAGGCGACCGGTTGGGTCGATCCGGCGCGGATCGGCATCTTGGGCGGCAGTTACGGCGGCTACATGGTGCTCGCGGCGCTCGCGTTCCGGCCGCAGGAGTTTCCCGTCGGCGTGGACATCTTCGGCGTCGCGAACTGGGTACGGACGCTCGAAAGCATCCCTTCGTGGTGGGAATCGTTCCGCCAGGTGCTCTACAAAGAGATGGGCGATCCGGTCGCGGACCACGATTACCTGGTGAAAATCTCGCCGCTCTTCCACGCCGACCAAATCGCCAAGCCGCTCCTGGTTCTCCAGGGAGCGAACGACCCGCGCGTACTCCAGGTCGAATCAGACGAAATCGTCGCCGCGGTCAAGAAAAACGGCGTGCCGGTCGAGTACATCGTCTTTCCCGACGAAGGGCACGGCTTTTCCAAGAAGGCGAACCAGGCCAAAGGATACGAGGCGATCCTCCGCTTCCTCGACCGCTACTTGAAAGGCGGCGACGGCGCCTGACCGCAACTAGCCGAAGCTGCGCACACCGATCGCCCCGCGCCGCGGCTCGGACGAGGCGCGGAGCGCTAGTTCGAGAAACGGCAGGGTCGCCAGCGGATCCATCTGAGCCAATCGATAGTGCAGGCGGACCCCCACTTGGAACTGTGCCCGGAGGAGGTTGCAGCGCGCCTCCTTCGGCTCGGACGCCTGGGCGAACGTAGGGAGCAAACGGCTCTCCGGGCAGAGGTACCGCGCCCAGCACCCTTCGCAGGCAACCGCCGCCGCCGACTCGCCGCCGAACTCGTCGACGCTGCCCCAGAGCTGGGCGACCGCCGGTGGTTCCATGTCGCGCAGACCGAAGCTCGAATCGACGTCGCCGATCCAGGGCGGCCGATAGGACGGCTCGCGCTCGAAATCGAACATCGGCTCGCGCTGGATCAGGCGGCCGACCACCCGGGTGAGAGGCTGAAAATCGATCGGCGCCCGGTGCGCCTGGAGCGCCGCGCAAATGTCGTTGGAGATGTGTTGAAGGTCGTTTTCGAGGTCGCGCAGCTCAACGCCAATCTCCGGCTCCGAGCCGGGCGCCCAGGCGACGTCGAGGTGGCGGATGCCGGCGTTTTCGGCGAGGTGCCACGCGTCGCGCAGGCGTGCCCCGCGAGCCAGGTCGAAGCCCAGGGTCAGTCGATCGCCGAAACGGGCGGCCAGGGCGGCGAGCCCCGGAGCGACCACTGGCTCTTCCAAGTCGGAAGCCGAGTTGAGGGAACCGGCCAGTAGCCGAACCGGGAACGACTCCGCGGCGATGAATCGGGCCGTCGCCTCATCCAAGGCCGACAGCGCGAGGGTTATTTCGAACGCGATCGCCCGGCGGTTTTCGGCCGCGAGGCGCCGGGCCTCAAAGAGGATGTTGCGCAGCGCTGCAACCCCGGGGAAACCGGTCGCCCAGTAGCAGCGAATCCGCACCGGCAGCCGCTCGCCGCCCGGATGGAAAATCCCTTCGAGCAGTTCCATCGCTTCCGCCTCGGTCGGCCGATCGAGCAGCCACTCGCGATCCGTGACCCCTCCGGACCATCCCCCCGACGCGGTGAAATCCTCATCACCCGTTCCTTCGGCAAATCGGTCCGACGTCAGAAGATCTTCCTGCACCAGCCAGCTGAGCATCTCGTCGGTCGGTTCGGTTCGATCGAGCGCGAGGCCGACGTAGGCCTGTAGGTCGAGCGGTACTTCGATCACCATGCCCCGCTCCAGGTCGTAGATCAGATCGCAAGAACCCCCCTCCGCATCCAAAGCGTGGATGTTGCGCAATCGCAGGGCTCCCGGCATCGGAATCTGGGCAGTATTCATGGCGCCTCCTTCAAGTAGATTTCGCAGATCCTTTTCGAAGCTATCTCTTTCAATCTACGGCGATAAGTAGACTCTACTAGGGATGTTGCCGCAACCCCACCTCGAATGGACAACTTTCCTCGAAGAAAGTGGTAGGAAGGGTCTTTCACGCCGGAGGGCTCCCTCCGGCGGTGATAAACGGGCAGGCGCCGCCAAGGCGCCCGCCCATTCTGGTATGCCGGTGGTGTCAGTTGTCCTTCAACCAGCGGTCGAGCCAGGCGTTGACTGTCTCGTGCCAGAGCAGGCTGTTGGCGGCATGTAGTACCCAATGGCTCTCGTCCGGCAGGTAGAGAAGGCGGCTGGGAATCCCCCGCCGCTGTAGCGCCGTGAAGGTCGCGAGACCCTGCCCATCTGGTACGCGAAAATCGAGGCCGCCATGGGCCACCAACATTGGCGTCTTCCAATTTGCGACATAGTTTACCGGATTCCACTTCTCGTGGATCTCCGGATGTTCGTAATACGCCCCCCCCTGCTCCCACTCGGGAAACCAGAGTTCTTCGGTCGTGTAGTACATCGCCCGCTGGTCGAACAGACCGTCATGGTTGACCAGGCACTTGAACCGATCGGGCCAACGGCCGGCGATCCAGTTGATCATGTAGCCGCCATAGGAGGCGCCGAGGGCACAGGCGCGGTCGCCATCGAGCCACGGGTATTTCTCAATCGCCGCGGCCAGCCCTTTCTGCAGGTCTTCGAGCGGCGCACCGCCCCAATCCTTGGAGATCGCATCCGTGAACGCCTGGCCATAGCCAGTCGAGCCGTGGAAGTCGATCATCACCGTGGCATAGCCCGCTCCGGCGTAGGTCTGCGGATTCCACCGGTAGTGGAAGTTCTCCTCGAACGAACCTTGCGGCCCGCCGTGGATGAGGAACGCGATGGGCGCCTTCTGGCCCGCCGTCCACCCGACCGGCTTGGCCACCCAACCGTAGACCGTATCGCCATGGGCACCGACGAACGAGAACTGCTCGGGCTCGGTCATTTGGACCGCCGCGAGCTTGGCGTCGTTGACATGGGTGATCTGGGTCAGCCCGGAGCCGTCCGATTTGATCGTGAACAGCTCGACCGGCGAGCGGAAGGTGTCGCGGCCAAAGACGATGCGGTCTCCGAGCAATGCCGGAGAATGAACGGTCCCTTCGGCCGTCAGCTTGCGCGTCTTCCCAGTAGCCACGTCGATCGCGAACAGCGGGCCACGGCCGAGGTCGGTCGCCGAGGCGAAGATCGTCTTGCCGTCGCGCGACCAGACCAACTCGGCCGGCGAGCGGTCCCACGCTGCGGCAAGTTCTCTCTCGGTACCGGTCGCGAGATCCCGCAGGCGAATGTGGAAGCGATCCGCCTCGAACGCCGGCCGCGCCATCGCCATGTAGGCCATCGTTTTGCCGTCCGGCGAGAAGCTTGGCTGGGTATCCCACGCGAGATTGCTGGCGGTCAGGTTCTGCGGCGCCGCGGAACCGTCGGTCGGCACCCGGTAGAGATCGAAGTTGGTGGACCACGCTTCGGTCGTCCCGGCGATCCGCGCCGTGAACACGATCGCCTTGCCGTCGGGAGTGAAGGCGAACTCCTCCGCGCCGCCGAACGGCTTGGACGGCACGTCGGCGTCCATCCCCTTCGAAACGTCGATCGCGGCACCGCCGGAAGCCGGCATCACGAACAGGTGGTTCCGTCGTCCGTCTGCCCAGGTGGACCAGTGACGAACGAACAGCCGGTCATAGATCTTCCCCGTCGCCTGCGACGCCTCCGCCTCGTCGACCCTCTTCTTGGTGCAGGCGAGATCCGCGCAATCGGTGAACACTTCCAGACTGAACGCCAGGTGTGAACCGTCCGGAGAGACTTCGAGCGCCGAGACGTCGAGCGGCAAATCGGTCACCTGCGAAGGCTCTCCCCCATCGAGCGACAACCGCCAGATCTGCGACGAGCCCGACCGGGCGGACAGAAAATAGAGCGACTTGCCGTCCGGAGCCCACCGCGGATCCGTGGCGCGCTTGGGGTCCGAAGTGAGGCGCCGGAGCCCGGACCCATCGGCGTTCACCAACCAAAGATCGTTTTGGGCCCCATTGGTCGCGAAATCAGTGACCCGAACCGAAAACGCCACCCGGTTGCCCTGCGGGTCCGGCTGGGGATCGGCAATCCGGTCCATCACCCAGAGATCCCGGGCGGTGAACGGGTGGGGGGCCTCGGCGGCTAGGGGGGTGAAAGGGGTTGCGATAGCGAGGAGCGTAAAAAGCGGGGCAGCGATGGCTGATCTGGGCATGAATCCTCCTGAGGGTGGGAAGAGGATTGTATGCGGGGACGGAGCTGTTCCGAACGGCGCTGGCAGCCACGCCCAATCGACGGCTCTGCCCTCAGACCGTATCCGGGCAATTGCACTGTTGGGTCGGCGCGCACAACGGCGAAAAAGTCCCCCTTTGAACTGGGTCTCACCGCTACTAAGTTGATTGGGCCGATGACAGCGCCTCCGCGTACTGAGGCACGAACCGTATCGCCGTTCAGCAAAACTTCTTGGCGATCCGCTTGTTCATGACGATCCTCTCCAAAGCCCACGCGGATCGGTGTTGCGCTTCGGATCCGAAGCCAGCCGCCGAAACCCGGAGCAGTCGGCATTGACTATCCAAAAGTCCGCCCCCCCCGTTGGTCGCGAAATCGGTCACCGAGCCGAGATCGCGATTCGGTTCCCTTGCGGCCTCGACTGGGGATCGGAGATCCGGTTCATCACCCAGAGATCCCGGGCAGCAAACAGAAGGGGGCCTCGGCAGCCAGAGAAAACTCGAGGCCCCCGGCTAAGAGCAACCAAGGCCAAGGAAATACTTAGGCTGGGTCAGTAATGCCCGGTTCATGTGCGGCCATCGGGCCACCACTGCCTGCGGCTAACCGACTGATTCCATGAGACTTCTAACCAAGAAAGGCTGATCTTACCGATCTCTTGTCTGGACAACACTTTCGAGACGGCTCGTAATGGCCCCCACAGAGCTGCTATCATATAGCCATCCAATTAGAAGCGCAGGAGACCCTCAAAATGGGCAGCTCAATTGAAGATTCAAAGCAGCGATCCGAGTTCTGGGACAAGGTCGTCGGGATAGTTGAATGCGCCTTGGCCCTAGCACTTACTTTTCTAGTCGTAATACTGTCACTCCGCATTCTTTCGGAAGTTCCTCCACCTCCCCATTTCCTTCTCAATGACCTTGCTGCGCTCCTTTTTGGCTCGGCATCACTCGCACTTTTTATTTTCTCTAGCTTAATAACGATAATCGCAGTCCTTGGCTGGAACAACATAATCAAGAACGTGCAAGAGAAAGTTGAAGCGTCTACTGAGAAGAAGCTCCAAGCGGTAGCCCTCGAAATGAGAGGGAGATCGTATTCAAACCTAGGCCTGCTGTTAGGGGAACTTAGCCAAACACCCGGAACCTTCTCATTTGAAAATAGCGATCGGCTAGCCCTTGCGGTTAAAATTTGCCAAGCAGGTTACAACATTCTTAAGGATTTTTCGCCCGGCCCCCGCCTGATGAGCCTTAACAATCTAGTCTATTATAGATCCCAAAAGAAAGACCGAGGAGACTATGCCTATTTATTAGGTAAGGCAAGAGAACTTAGGGCAGCAGGGGAAGAGAACAAGATCCCTTGCTTGCTCTTAACCTTTTGTCGTGTTGTAGTCACCTTTGCTGAAGAGGTGTCCGAGTCTGAACTCGAAGACGCGAGCGCGATACTCCAAAGCTTAATCAGGAAGACAGGCCTTGAACCCTCAGAACGGAAGGAGGCCGAATACTATCGCGACCTCCTCCGTTCTCGTAAGGCAGTGCAGTGAGACTAGCCTTCTTTGCCAACGGGATCGAGTATCGAGCCGCCGTCACTTTCCATCGTCGGTTTTCCTCAGCTTTTCTCGTTAATTGAAGTCAAACCAATGGGATCGAGACCGGTTCCGCCGTCCTGAGTATCTTCGGGCTGAACCTTCGATCCCAAAGGGAGCGACGGCGGATCGCTTGGGCCACTGAACTTCGCGGGTGAAATTGTGGGGTGCGGCAAAAAAAACGACAGGAGCACCCAGAGGCTGAATCCGGTCAAAGATGTCCCCCCTAAATGAAAAGGGCGCCTGCTGGCGCCCAAGGTGGCGGTTTTGTGGCGAACAGAAATGGAGACTCAGCAGATTGCCAACCAGCATCCGGGCGGACGCTGGCCGCTGATAGGCGCCCCCTGGTTCTGGGAGAAGGCCTGCTGGATCGGGCGCAAATGCGCAGGCAAGAACCCCAAGTAGCTTGATCATAGAATGAATGTCGCACCCTCTCATATCTCGCGAAGCCTTGTCAAGCCTCATCCGCTTGGACGAGCGGGACGGCACATGCCCTTATTCCTTATTGTGCATGCGAGCACAAATACGTGACATCTCTTTGGCTCCAGGTTGTTTTACCCTTTCAAAGCGTGGAGCTTCGGCCTCGTCCCCCACATGCCCTACATCGAAATCGAACCCTTCCGGAACTCACTCCGCCCCAGGTGTACGTTCACCAGCACCGGCTTGCCCTGCCTTAACGCGGCGCGGGCTTCGGCCAGCACTCCCGCGATCTCCTCATCCCGCCGAATGACGAAACCCACCCCCCCGTAGCCTTCCGCCACCTTGTGGTAGTCGGTCCGCGCCAACACCGTCGAAACGTCATCCCCCAGGATCTCCACTTGCTCGCGGGCGATCTGGCTCCAGGAGGCATCGTTGCCCACGATGGCGAGAACGGGCGCGCCGTGGCGGGCCATGCTGTCGAATTCGGCGAGGCTGAAGCCGCTGGAGCCGTCTCCCCAGAGGAGCCAAACTTCTGATTCTGGGCGACATAGGCTTGCGGCGAGGGCGAAGCCTCCTCCGACTCCTAGGGTTCCGAAGACTCCGGGGTCGAGCCAGGAGAGGGGCTTTCGGGGGGAGATCGAGTAGGCGGCGGTGGCGACAAAGTCCCCTCCGTCGGCGACCAGAACCGAGTCGTCGGGGAGGATCTTGTCGATCTCGCGGCAGAGGCGGAGCGGGTTCACTCCGTCTGGCAGGGTCTGGGCGGCGCCTTCGTCGATCTGGCGTTCGCGGTCGTCGTCGCGCGCCCTTAGGCCCGCGAGCCAGCCGCCCCAGCGGGCGATGTCGTGGCTCACCATTTGGGCGAGTTCGATCAGGGAGAGGCCCGCGTCGGCGTCGATCGCCAGATTCGGGCGGCGGTTCTTCGCGTAGCCTTCCGTTGAGCGGGCGATCGCCACGAGTTTGGCGGAGCGCCCGATGTGGCGGCCGTAATCGAGGCGGAAATCGATCGGCTGACCGGCGAGGAGGACGAGGTCCGCCTCGCGCAGTGCTTCTTTCCGCTTGTGCCGTAGTTGCAGCGGATGGCGGCGCCCCAGCAGGCCGCGGGCTCCTCCAGCGAGGTAGACCGGGATTCCCAGGGCTTCGATCGCGGCGGCGACCTGAGGAACTTGCGCGACCGTGGCCACCGCCTGGCTGCCGACCACGAGCACCGGCCGCGCGGCGTGCGACAGCAGTGCCGAGGCTCGCCCCAATCGGGTGCGAGAGGGTACCGGAATCGGCGGCCGGCGCGGCGTTCCCGCCGGTTCCGCCGAGGCCTGCGCGCCGCGAAACACGCTGTTAGCGTGGCGGCGCAGGTAGCCCGCGAGTAGCCGGCTGCGCAGATCCTTCCCCTTGCCGGCGGCGGCTTGGTACCAGTCGCGCACCAGCTCCTCACCGTAGAGCAGATCGACCGGCGTTTCCAGAAAGACCGGACCGGGCACGCCAGCCTGCGCGATGGTGAACGCCTGGTGGACGGCGGGAACCATCTCGCGCACCTTCTCGCAACTGCCCAGCCATTTGACCGTGGATTCAAGCAGCGCGAGCTGATCGATGTCCTGAAGCGCGCCGCGCCCGCGCAGCAGCGTACCGGTGGCGCCGCCGATCAGGAGCAGCGGCACCTCGGCCAACTGGGCGTTTTTGAGCGCGGTGATCGCGTTGGTCACACCCGGTCCGGCGGTCACCGCCGCGACGCCGGGAACGCCGGTCAAACGCGCCGTGGCATCGGCCGCGAAGACGGCGCTCGCCTCGTCTCGAACGTCGATCACCCGGATGCCGGCGCGTTTGGCCCCCGTCAAGATCGGCGCGATGTGCCCGCCGCACAGCGTGAAAAGAAAGCGAACACCTTCGCGCGCGAGGGCGAGGCCGATCTGATCGCCACCGTGCGCCGGGTCCGAAGGAAGGGGAGCAGAGGGAGAAGTCACGAACCTGATTCTATCCGTTTACAGGGTAGAGATCGCTGTCCCGCTCTGCACCCCTCGCGCACCCCTTAAAAGTAGACGTGTCGCGAATTCGTCGTCGCCGCCTTGAAGCGGTGGCCAGCCATGGCACCACACGTCGCCCGAAAACGTCCAATCAGGCGTTTCTCTTACGACGGCTGCCTTTTCGGCAGCAAGGAGGAGGTATGTCCAAGCAGGTCCGCCCCGTCCGGTTGGCCGCGACGTTCGCTCTGATTCTGGGGCTCGCAGTCACCGTCCCGGCCGCCATGCAGGCGCAGCCGCTACCGACACCGAAGGACTTCGTCTCGAACCTGGACCTCCGCTGCTACCGGCTGAACGACCAGCCACCTCTCAACGTGCCGTTGCAACTCGATCACCTCAACCCCTTCTTCGTCCAGAAAGGCCTGCCGGAAGAACACGTCGTGCTGGGCAAGCCCTTGGAGCTGTGCCTGCCGGTCTACAAGAACCAGATCCAGCCGCCGCCCACCTCTCTGGCGTTCCTGCGCTACGCGGACCTCAAGTGCTATCAGATCACCGGGCCTTCGCTGGATCTCGACCTCCACCTGGATCACCTGAACCCGGAGATTCCGCCGCTTCTCGGTCCCTTCGTCGACGGCATCGTGCGCGAGCCCCAGCAGCTGTGCGTACCGGTGCGCAAGAACAACCAGGTCATCCCCCAGGCGGTCCTCCAGCTAATCCAGTGGCTTGACATCAAATGCTACCGCTTCGAGCCCACGCAGCACGCGGGCGGCCAGTCGATCTTCCTCAATCACCTGAATCCCCTCTATGCCGGCATTCCCGGTCAGAAGGGCGTGTTCTCGACCGCGCCCGATCCGCAGCTATGCGTACCGGTGATGAAGAACCTCCAAAAGCCCACGCCGGACTCGGTGCTCAACATCATCCAGTACTCCGACGTCCTGTGCTATCCGATCCAGGCACCGGCATTGAATCAGCCGGTCGTCTTGAACCACCTGAACCCGGTTCTGCGCCAGATGGGCCTGCCGGCGGAAAACGTCGTGGTCGGCGGCACGACCAAGCTCTGCGTGCCGGTCGCGAAGAACGGCTTCTTCCCGCCGGGCTGAGGGACGAGGCACACTGATACGAGTTCTAGAAACGGCGCGGAGGGAACGAACGACTCCCCTCCGCGCCGCTTTTCGCCGGCTGATCGCTCTCGCCGCTACTCCTCCGCCATGTGCGGATAGCGGTAGTCGGTCGCCGGCACGAACGTCTCTTTGATCGACCGCTGGGAGGTCCAGCGCAGAAGGTTCGCCATCGAGCCCGCCTTGTCGTTGGTGCCCGAGGCGCGCGCGCCGCCGAAGGGCTGCTGCCCCACCACGGCACCGGTCGATTTGTCGTTGACATAGAAGTTGCCCGAGGCGTGGCGCAGCCGCTTCGTGAGATGCGCCACCGCGCGGCGGTCATCGGCGAAGATCGCGCCGGTCAAGCCGTAGGGGCTGGTCGTGTCCACCAGGGTCAGCATCGCTTCGAGGTCAGAATCGTCGTAGACGTAGAGGCAGAGAACCGGGCCGAAGATTTCCTCTTCCATCAGCTTGAACTTCGGATCGGTGGTAACCACCACGGTCGGTTCGATGAAATAGCCGACCGAGTCGTCGCACACGCCGCCAAAGCTCACCTCGGCCTCGGGAGAATTCTTCGCGTAGTCGATGTATCCCTTGATTCGATCGAACGACGACTTGTCGATCACCGCGCAGGTGAAATTCCGGAAATCGAGCGGCGAGCCCATGCGGGCCGACTCGAGCTGCTCGGCGAGCTTTGCGCGGACGGCGGGCCACAGCGACTTGGGGACATAGGCGCGCGATCCCGCCGAGCACTTCTGCCCCTGATACTCGAACGAACCGCGGACGAGCGCCGTGGCATAGGCCTCGGCGTTCGCCGAAGGGTGCGCGACCACGAAGTTCTTGCCGCCCGTCTCGCCGACGATCCGCGGGTAGGAGCGGTAGTTCGGCAGGTTGCCGGCGATCGTCTTCCACATCATCTGAAACACCGGGGTGGAGCCTGTGAAGTGGATGCCCGCGAAATCAGGATGCGAAAGCGCCGGGTCGCCCACCTGGCTGGCCTTGCCGGGGATGAAATTGATCACGCCGGGCGGCATACCAGCGGCTTCCAGGATCTCCATCAAGACCCAACTCGAAAGGACCGAGGTGGAGGCCGGCTTCCACAGCACCGTATTGCCCATCAAGGCGGGCGAAGTCGGCAGGTTGCCTGAGATCGAGGTGAAATTGAACGGCGCCACGGCGAAGACGAAGCCTTCGAGCGCGCGATACTCGACCCGGTTCCACACCCCCGGCGAGGAGATCGGCTGATCGTCCATGAGCGTCTGGGCGAAATAGGGGTTGAAGCGCCAGAAGTCGATCAGCTCGGCGGCCGAATCGATCTCGGCCTGGAACACGTTCTTCGACTGGTTGAGCATCGTGGCGCCGTTGGACGCATCGCGCCACGGGCCGGCGAGCAGGTCGGCGGCGCGCAAGAGCACCGCTGCGCGATCCTCCGGCGCCGTCTCCGACCAATCGTGCCAGGCGGCGCGGGCGGCCACCGCCGCGCGTTCCACCTCGGCCGGCCCGGCCTGATGGAACCGGGCGAGAACATGACCGTGGTCGTGCGGGCAGACCGACGTACCGAGCGACCCGGTATGGACCCTTTCGCCGCCGATCACGAGGGGGATCTCGACCTCTTCGGCGAGCATGGACTGCAATTTCGCTTTGAGCGACGCCCGTTCGGCCGAGCCGGGCGCATAGGCGCGAACCGGCTCATTGACGGGCAGGGGGACGCGGAAACGACCATGGGACATGCGGGGCTCCTCAAAGGCGGGCAAAGCGCCAGGAATTCGAAGGTAGGCCAAGGAATCGCCGCGCGGGCGGCTCCCCTCGATCGTAGCCCGGCAGCGCGCGCGGCGGCAACGGGCCTTGTACTGGGTGCTTCTCCTGGGTGCGCGGGCGGCTCGCCCCCCCCCCCGCGGCTCCAGATGGCGGGCGCGACGCCCCCGCCCCCCCGGGGGGGGGGGGGGGGGGCCCCCCCGCCATCTTGTCCCGGCGGGGGGGGGGGCCCCCCCCCCGCGCACCCAGGAGAAGCACCCAGTACAAGGCCCGTTGCCGCCGCGCGCGCTGCCGGGCT
>JBBRUC010000109.1:0-19480 GCA_038248205.1 Thermoanaerobaculia bacterium | reverse complement strand
GGCGCCGCGGGGGTACTCGTTTTTATCCTGGATGGCGCGTTGGGCGAGCAACTCGCGGGAAGACTGATCCGGCCACTTCTCTGCGAGGAACCAAAGAGCCGATGCTCTCACGAAGGAATGGTGAGACTCCGAGAGACCGGTCATACGATCCCGATCTGAATCAACCGCAGCAATCAAACTCACCCAGGGTTGTTCGACGTAATTTCTCAATGAATCCGCTATTTGGTGCTTGAAGCTGTAAACGTATTCTTTTCCGGGCCACCTTTCGCCGAGCTCGCGAGCTGCAGGTATCAGAGCTGCAAACCAATCGTCAATGATAAGATGGCGACCGCTTTCCAACCATGCGACACATGTGCGCATTAACAATGAACCAGCCGCTTCAAGTTTGGCAAGATTCCGCGCTTCGCTCAGGCATCCGATCGCCAACGACAATTCCGGCTGACTTCTTTTCGGTTTTGTCGAATCCTGCCGAGTTGCCAATCGTTCGACAATTTTTCCGACAAACACTTCGTCGATCTGCCCGCATATCAACCGCAAGACCTCGCGCCATTCGCCGTCGCGGCAGTGCTGGTCAAACAACGCGATCAGGCCGTCGAGGTCCAGCGTCTTGGCGACGTTGAACTGATGCACGAAATCGGCGGCACAGAAGTACTCCAAAAACGTGCGATGCACGAAGGAATAGCTGTCCGCACCCACGAAGCAGAGAATGAAGTTACGCTGCCGCAAATGCTCGACCACCGCTCGGGCCGCGGCGCGGGCTTGGGGGAAATGCAGCACTTTCTGCAGGTATTCCTCGATCAAGTCGGCCAACGTCGGGCCGTCGATCAGATTGCCTTTCAGCCCACTGGGAGCGGCCTGCATGTGCGCGGCGATGCGGCGGAGGATGTCGGTCTTCTCCCGCAAGCCGATTTCGATGCTCATGCCCGGGAAGTCCACCAGCACGCGCTCCGTGTCCCACTGGTGCAGCAGCACGCGCGACGCTTGGGCGTACAGGTCCGCCCGGTCCCGCGGCAGTTCCTGGTTACGGTTCAGGATAGCCATCATGGTCAACAGCAGCGGATTGCCGGCCAGCATCTCGATGGACTTGGATTCGCGAATCGCCTTCTGCAAGCGGTCCCGCTTCGGCGCCGCCAGCGCTGGGTCGTCGAAGGTCACCTCGTGCCAGCGATTCACGAAGTCGGTGATTTGCGTGGAGTCCAAATCCTGCAACATGAAGTGCCGGAACTCGGCCTCGCGCAGCCGCTGCGCTTGATAGCCCACCACCCGCGACGTGAGGACGATCGGTACCTTGGCAAACTGACTGGCGAACCGGTGAATGTCGTTGATCACCGTCTCGCGCGTCGCCACGTCGAAGACTTCGTCCAACCCATCGAGCTGCAGAACGACCCGGCCGGGCTGTTCAAGCAGTCGCTCGAGCAGGCCGCGCTGCCATCCGTGCCAGCCGGGGCCTTCTTCCAGGTAGCGGATGAAATCTTTGCGGCCGTCGCACGGCCAGCGGGCGTAGGTGCCCAGCTCGACCACCAACGGAATCGGCTGCGTGTCCCGAACCGTCGGCTCGGCAATCCCCGCCCAGCGCAGGGCGAGATAGCGGATCAGCGACGATTTGCCGGAGCCTGGATCGCCCAGGAGGACCAGCTTCCGACCGGCCCCCGCCGACGATGCACGAAGGGCCTCGTCCACGACATCCAGCACGGCGCGGAGCGGCTGGTGGAAGTACTCCTGCCGCAGCCGGTCCGCCTGCTGCTCGGCTTCCTCTAGTTCTTTGGCGGTGATCTCGCCCGCGTCCAAGAGGCGCCGCTGGTGTTCCTTGGGGATTTCCAGCAGCCGCGGGTTGTATTGATGGCATTCCCGCACCGACTGCGGGACGAAGACACTCCACAGCCGAACAGGGCTGTAGAACGCGCCGGTCGTGTCGAGCATCTCGAAATTGAGCTTGTCGAACCGCTTGAGCAGCGCGGCCCGGTAACCTTCCGCATCGAACTCGGGCGGCAGTGCGACCGCGGCCGCGCCGCCCGTGGCCGCAACGTGGGCCGCCAATTCCGCGGCCCACGGGCGCGCCGGATCGGCCAGCCATTGGTTGAGGTCGCGCGCGAAGACTTCGGCAAATCCGGCCGAGTTCGGATACTCCCCGTAGAAGACCGGGTCGTTCAGGTCCTTCATCCGCTGGCGGAAGGCGAGGACCTTCTTCCATTGGTTGAGCGCCACTTTCGCCTCGTCGAGGGCGGCCGGCATCTCCAGCTTGTCCACCTTGCGGAAGAACCATTTGATCTCCGGAAAGCCCGAAGCCTTATGGCTCTCCATCGCCCAGTTGAACTCTTCCTCGGTTCCCGACTCCGCCTTGCCGGTCCGCGAGCCGAACCGCTGGCCCATGATGCCGATGACCAGCGCCAACGACGGCCGGTACTTCTCCAAGGTTTGCCGCGTGATCAGTTCCTGGGGCCGGCCCACGCCGATCGTTGCGTATTTCTCCCAGTCCACGACCTCGAACCGGGCGCGCCAAATAGGAGCGGTGTGGCGGTTGTATTCCTCGAAGAACCTACGGACGTACTGCCGTTCCGCCCCCACGTCACCGGGCGAGGCGAGGAACACATGGTACTGGCTGAGTGGGTTGGGGGTGGGTTTCATTGCGGGATTCGTCGCCTTCCCAGGAGTCGAGGTCGCGCCGGCAGACCTGTCCCTCGAATCTCGTGTAGCTTGCGTGAAGACTTCGCTGAATATATCGCGCGAAACGTGCCTCGGGTCATCGAACGCTTCCGGGGGTGCGCGATCGAGGGCTCGACCGCCCCTGAGATATCGTCTCCCGCGTGCCGAGATCTCTTCCTCGTAGGTTGCCGCTAGGGGAGAGGCTGTGCCGGTCGGCGCTCGCGATCTGGCGGTGGGCGTTTCCGCCTCGGGTGGAGACCCCTCCCGAGCTGGTTTCGGTGCTTCAGGCGGTCTACCCGCGGCTCGATCTGGCGCGGGTGACGTTCCACCTCGGCATGCCCCATTTGCTCTCGTTGGGGCGGTACCAGGCGATCACGCTTCCTTCGACGTTCGGCCTGCGGCGGGTGGGAATCTACGTGCGGCGACGATCGTTTCAGGCGCGCAGCGTTTCGGGGCTGGGGATCTTGGTACATGAGGCGTTTCACGCTTTGCAGATCCAGGACTCGGCGGGGGGCTGGGGACTTGGTTTGGTGCGGCCGTTTCCGGTTCTGTACCTGGCTTGCGCGGCGGCCAATCGGTTTCTCTATGACGGGCATCCGATCGAGACCGATGCCTACGAGCATGCCGGGCAGCGGGCGAGCCGTTTCGACCGTGCGCTCCGCGATTGTGCGGTCGCGGGGGAGGTGCCGGCCCTGGTGGTCGAGAAGACCGTGGTCGAGCAGGCCGCGGCCGGGCTGGCGATCCACGCGAGCGGCCTGGCGTTCTGGGCGAAGGCTTGGGCGAGCGCCGGTCTCGGCGCGATCGGCCGGCTTTTCTCCTGGGGCCGGCGCGCTGGGCAACGCCCGGCTCTCCGGCCGTGGATCGTCCTCGGCGGACTCCTGTGGCTGCCGCTCGCCGCGCTCGGCGCCCTCTGGCTGGTGCTTTGGCTCGCCCTCTGGACGGCGGCCACTGCCATTCTATGGGGGGTGAAAATCCTGGTCGAGGCGCTGCTCGCCGCCATCGCGGGCGTCCTCTATGGGGCAGGAACGGTTCTGCGGGGGCTCGGCTCGCGATCCACCGCGGACGGTTGAGCCGCCGCGGGACGATCAAACCAACGGCGGAGCGGGATAGGCGCCCGCTCCGCGTCGCGCGGTTAGAACCGCTTAGAGACTCCGCTTGCGGCCGCGGAGGTTGCGCCGGCTGCCTTTCGGCTTGGGGCGATTCTTGGCCGCGGGAGCACGATAGCCGCCACCCCCACCCCCTCCGCCGCCCCCGGAAAATCCAGAGGGGGGACCGGCACGCCGGTCTTCGGCTTCGGTCACCCGGATCTTGCGGCCTTCCAGCTCGTGGCCTTCGAACTTCTCGATCGCCGCCGCCGCTTGCGCGTCGTCGCCGAACTCGATGAAGGCGAATCCTCGCGGTCGGCCCGTAGCCCGATCGGAAGGGAGGAAAACTTCGACCACTTCGCCGACCTCGGCAAACAACGCCTGAAGATCGCCCTGTGTCGTGTAGTCACTGAGATTGCCGACGAACACTCTCGCGCTGATGATCGTCTCCTTTTCGGTGTCTCCGCTCGCCCCCGGTCAGCGAGGTTCGGAAGTGGGAAGTATACGCGACCCGTCAATTGCGCTCCGGCCAACGGGATTGGAGCGCTCGGGTCGCCTCGGCATGGGCTTTGACTTCGACCAGCGAGTCGCCGCCCAGCTTTTCCAACATCGCATCGGCGAGGACCAGCGCGACCATCGCTTCGACGATCACTCCGGCCGCCGGCAAGGCGGTCACATCGCTCCGTTCGTACTGGGAAGGAGCCGGGCCCAGCGTATCGAGATCGACCGACGGAAGCCCCTTCCGGAGCGTTGCGATCGGCTTCTTGTAGGCGGTGATCACAACGTCTTCGCCGTTCGTGACGCCCCCTTCCAGACCTCCCGCCCGGTTGGTCGGGCGATCGAAGTGGTCGTCCACCCTTTCGATCGCATCGTGCGCCGCGCTGCCGAAGCCGCGACTGGCTTCGAGCCCCGCGCCGATTTCGACCGCCTTGATCGCGTGGACCGAAAGCACCGCCTGGGCGAGCCGGCCGTCGAGCTTGTCGCTCCACTGGACATAGGAGCCCAAGCCCACCGGCACGCCGTGGGCGATCACGGTCACCGCACCGCCCAGGGTCTCGCCTTCGTCCTTCGCGCGTTCGACCAGGGCGACCATCTCGGGTTCGAGCGCCCGGTCGATCGCCCGCAACGGCGAATTCTCGTCCACTCCCAGCAGATCGTCCCAGGTAGGGGTCGGTCGGTCGGTGCCGATCGGCCCGAGCGAACGGACACCGCTACGAATCTCCACCCCGAGCTCGCGGAGCAGCATCTTGGCGAGAGCGCCGGCCGCCACCCGCGCCGCGGTCTCGCGCGCCGAAGCGCGCTCCAAGACGTCGCGCAGGTCGCGCCGGTCGTACTTCAAGCCGCCGGGTAGGTCCACATGGCCGGGGCGCGGGCTTTTCACCCGGCGCAGCTCGGCGCGATGCGGATCTACCTCTTCAATCGCCATCACCTGGCTCCAGTTCGCCCAGTCGCGGTTCTCGATCCAGAACGCCACGGGGGAGCCGATCGTCTCGCCGCCGCGCACGCCGCCGCGGATCTCGGCTCGATCGTGCTCGATCGCCATGCGTCGACCGCGGCCGAAACCGTGCTGGCGCCGTGCGAGATCGCGGGCTAGGAGAGCAAAATCGACCGGTAGGCCCGCGGGGAGGCCGGAAAGAATTGCCGTAAGGCCCGGCCCATGGCTCTCGCCCGAGGTGGTCAACGAGAGGCGACGGAGCATGGGCGAGAGGATATCAGGGGTGCGGGGCGCTCGCGATTCGGCCCCCATGCGGCCCAACGAGGTCCGACAAATAATGGCAGGCCCGAGACCCAAAAATTTGGAGTAGACTTGTGGAGTCCGTTCCGGCTTCGAATGTCGGTAAGGAATCCCGCCATCCGAAGATGGGGCTTCGAATCCTGGGCGTTGGCCCAGGTCTCCCCGCGATGTGGGCTGACATCTTTGATCGGATCTAAATTTCGATCGTGGATTGTCGCCTCTCGGTCATCTGGAGTACGCTCCGTTCCATAAGGCTTCCTAGAGTGAAGATTGGCTTGGCAGACCCCACGTTCTCCGGGTACGTCGTAGGACGAACGTTCGCTCGTTCGTTGCTGCTTTACAGAGCCTACTGCATGAAGGATGCCGGCCGGTGGCGCTCCCTCCTGGGCCGCAAGGCCTCGAACCGACACCTCGGAGGAACCGACCTCGCATGACACCTCTAGCCCGTTCCCGTTTCGCGGATTCCTTCGCCGATCTGTTGCCGTCGTTGCGCCCAAAAATCGAGCGGGTGCTGCGGCGCTATCGCGTCTCGGCTCAGGATGCCGAAGACTTGATCCAGGACTCGCTCGTCATCCTCCTGCAGCGCTGGGATGAAGTGGAGTGTCCGGAGGCCTGGCTGATCGGAACTCTCAAATGGCGCTGCGTAATGCATTGGCGCGGCGCCCGTCGCCAACTCGCCGAATCGGTCGACGCGGCGATCCTCGATCTGCTAGCCGAGCCCCAGGCCCCGGCGCAGGAGAAGATCGCGCTGCGTCGTGATCTCGCCCGCGCGCTCGACCAGTTGTCGCCGCGCTGTCGCGACCTGCTCCGCCTACGGTACGGCATGGGGATGCGACCCGGCGAGGTCGCGGCCCAGCTCGATTACCGGCCGTCGAGCATCCGCAAAGTGGTTGGCCGTTGTCAGTTGGTACTTTGCGAGCAACTGCTCGCGCTCGGGTATCCGGTCAAATCGCCGGTTCGATCGTCGACCAAGTCGTCGGTCAAGGCACCGGCCAAGGCGTCGGCCAAAACAGCCGTCAAACCGAGCGACGCAGCGTAAGAATCGCCATGCCTCTTGCCCCCTTTCGGGTCATCCCGGAAGGGGGCGTCCCGACTATTTTCAGCTAGCTGTCAGCTGCCGGCTCGTGCGAAGTCGATGTAGCCTCTCTCGACATCGGTGCTGAGCAGGCGGACGCGCACTCGATCGCCAACGTCGAGCCCGGCCGCACCGCGTTCCACCCGGCCCTCGACCGGCGGACGGAAGACGCGGACCCAGGTACCCTTTTCGGAGGCACCGGTGACGATGCCATCGAACGTCGCGCCGATCCGGTCGGAAAGCAGCAGCGCCGCGGCCGACTTACGAACCTGACGCTCGACCTTGTTCGCGTCGTCCTCCTTCGTCGTGCATTGACGCGCGAGCGTTCCGAGTTCGGAGATTGAGTAGGGAGAGGGAGTGCCCAAAAACGCCGCTTTGAGCAGACGCTGGGTGATCAGGTCCGGAAAGCGGCGGTTTGGCGCGGTCGAGTGGGCGTAGTCGCGCACGGCGAGCCCGAAATGGCCGGGAGGGTCCTCTCCCGCCAGGTCGACCGCATATTCGCCGGAGCCGAGCAGCTTCACGACCGACAGCGATAGGTCGGGGAAGCCTTCCGGATCGGCGTCCTTCCGCTCGTCAAGGAATTTCGCGAGCGCCACGGGGTCGGGCTCCTCCGGCAACCGAACGTGGAACTCGCGCGCCAGGTCGACGATTCGCGGCCAGCGCTTCGGCACCCGGACGACCCGGCGTAGCGACGCGTACCCTTTGCCGTCGAGGAACCGGGCGGTGATGCCGTTGGCCGCGACCATGCAATCTTCGATCAGCTCTTTGGCCCGGTTCTTCTCCTGCGCCTCCAAGTCCCGAATATTGTCGTTTTCAAACACCGGCCTCGGTTCGATCGATTCGAGCGCCAGCGCCCCCCCTTCGGCGCGCAGCTTGCGCAGCTTCTGCGCCCCGCGATCTTGGAGCTTCAAATTCTCGGCGAGACCCGACACCGCAGCGGCGGCCTCGGGCAGCGGGCCGGAGCCTTCGAGCCAGGCGGCGAGCGCGTTATAGGCGAGCTTCGCGCGATTGAACACCCGGGCGCGGTAGACGTCGGAGGCGACGATCTTCGCTTCGGTATCGAGGTCCATCGACATCACGACCGCGAGCCGTTCCTCGCCTTCGTTCAGCGAGGTGAGGTCGGTCGAAAGCCGCTCGGGCAGCATCGAAAAGACCCGTGCGGCGGTGTAGACCGACGTGGTGTTGGCGAAGGCATGATCGTCCACCGGACTGCCCGCGGGAACCAGCGCATCGACGTCGGCGATCGCAACGAGCAGGCGGATTCCGCCGTCGGCAAGCTCCTCGCCGACCGTCAGCTGGTCGAGATCGCGCGAATCGTCGTTGTCGATCGAGCACCAGAGCAGCTCGCGGAGGTCGCGGATCTTCGCTCCCCCCGAGCCGTCGTCCGCCCGGGCGGGGCCCTGTAGCTGTTCCACCTGATGCAATGCGGCGGGAGGAAAGTCCGGCTCTAACCCACGTTCGAGCATGACGCGATGGGCGATCGACTGGAGAAGCTCTCGGGAGGAGTGGCCATGGGATTTCATGGGCGGGACTCTACCGCGAAGGAAGGAAGAGAGGAGAGCTTTGTCCGGGAGGCCCCAATTCCCGAGGTAGGTTATCCTGAGCCATGTCCAAGCTCCGGATCCGCCGAGTGAATGCCCTACTCGGTCTGTACGTCCCGGTCCTCGCGACGCCTCTTGAGTTCCTAGGAGAAGGCGATGAATCCTCCGACTGAACCGCTTTTCGATGACGGCGACGACGAGATCGCTCAAGTACGTGCCGCCCGGCATAGGATCTCGGAGCGCTTCGAACACGATCCGTATCGATTGGTTGCCTACTACATGGAGCGGCAGAAAGAACGGGTCGATCGATTGGTAAGAGCACCGGAAGCGGAAGCAGTGGCTACCGAATCGAACTGATCGCTGGTCCCCGTCGTCGGCCGGGAGGCCTCGATACCTGGCCCCTACTCGAACCAACCGTTCACGTCCACAACGATATGGGTGAACGCCGAGGTGGTGAAGTTTTGCAGGCCGAAGGTGCCGCTACCGGAGCCGGAGAGCTTCAGGATCGCGTTGTTGGTGCGGGTCTGGCCGGGTCCGAAGCTGATCACGAAGGCGTTCGGCACTGACGCGGTATCGAAGTCGCCGGGGAAGGATCGGAGGTGGCCGGTCTGGCCGGCGTTGACGATACTGAGGTTGATTGAGATCGCCTTGGCGGTGGTGGGGATGCCGCAGCGGCCGGTGGCGCGGATGACGCGCTGTGCCGTCGGCGGCAAAGCCGGGCCACCCCAGGCCCCGAAGGGGTCGCGGCTGTCGAGCAGCCGGCAGGGGGAGATCGTGAAAAACCGGAGCGGTGCGGTCGAGGTGGCGACCGCGGGGCGCCAGCCGCGTTGGACGACCTCGAAGTTGGACCCCTTCAAGCTCGCGAACGCGGGGTTTAAAACGTCGTTGTTCCAGCGCGTATCGTAGGCGCCTTGGATGTATAGGTCCGAGCCGTTGTCCGCGAGGATCAGACCGTAGGTCTTCATCGCCTGAAAGATCCGCTGCACCTCCGGGGTATAGCCGGAGATGTTGACGCTCGCCTTGAGCCGCAGGCGCGTACCCATCGGCGGCGCGGCCGTCGCGCAGGTATTGCAGGCCGTATGCGATGCCGGGTAGACGTGGCCGTTGGTGTCGCGGGTAGTGAAGCGAAACGCGTGGCGGATCGGATCGGTGCCGAACGCCTCGTCGTAGCGGATCAGTCCGGGAAGGATCGCGAGGCCCGCCGCGTCGGCGCTGGTCCACCCTTCCGTACGGCGGCCGTTCGCATCGAGCGCGTAGATCGCCCCCGATCCCGCCTCCCAGCGGGGGAAGGCAGTGTTCCAGTGGGCGTGGTACAGCTCGTAGAGAATCCGGTTGTCGCGGTCGACGATCAGCATATGGTGGTCGCCGTTCGTTCCGCCTCCGGCCTGCCCTCCTTCGATCCAACGCGCCTGCGTCCGCGCCTCGACCGGGATCGGGTAGCCGTTCGGCCGGCCGGGCGAGCCGTTGTCGCTCTGGCTGCCGAACTCGACGAACGTAACCGGCTGGAGGCTTTGAGTCCCCGGGACCGAGATGTACACCATGCCATAGATGTTGGTGTTGTTCGGATCGGACGGGTCTTCGTCGCCGCCGAAGTCGGGATGGAGCCCCCGATTGGTACCGATGAACGAGATGAAGCTCGCGCTGCTGGCATCGAGCGGAGCCGCGGAAACGTCCACGTTCCACCAGTTGTCTGGCGGGAAAAGCGGCAGGGGAGTGGGCAGCGGTCCGCTGCGAATCGCTTGCGCCGCGAGCGGCGAAAGAGGGGCGAGGAGACCGAGGGTGGTGAGGCCGGCCAGCGCGAGCGCAGGGATTCTCATTTGCGCATGAGGCTATCGCTGCTCGAAGCGGGAGACAAGAGGCGACCGTTCGCTGCGGTTCAGAGAATCGGCGAAAGCATCCGGGCGAAGCCATCTCGAAAGCGGCGTAGGAAAGGCCGGTTCCGCCAGGCGTCGGCGAGGATCTCTTCGGCTTTCGCCAGATCGGTGGCGAACGCCTGTTCAAGCGTCGCGGCGCTCTGGGGGTGAAGGATCACGAGATTGCATTCGGCGTTGAAGAAGAACGAGCGGAAGTCGAGGTTGCTGGAACCGACGAGGGCGACATGGCCGTCGGCGACCAAGGATTTCGCATGCAGTACCGCCGTCTGGTACTCAAAGATCCGCACACCGGCGGCCAGCAGGTCGGCGTACATGCCGTGGGCGGCGTAGCGAACGATCGGCGCGTCGGTTTTGCCGGGCAGCAGCAGGCGGACGTCCACCCCCCGCCGGGCGGCGGCGCCCAGCTCGCGAACCGCCGCTCGTCCGGGGGCGAAATAGGCGTTGGTGATCCAGAGATTCCGCCGCGCGGCGCCCGCGATCGCGGCGAGGACCGACGCGGATTCGTGGTGGCCGCGAAACGGTCGCGAGTCGAGCACCAGAACATCGGCTCCGGGTTCCGGATCGCAGGACACCGAAAGGGAGGGAATCGCCAGCGGGTCGCCCCCTGTGCGTGCCCATCCTTCCGAAAACACTACCGCCATCTCCCAGGCAACCGGCCCTTCGACTCGGACGTGCGTGTCGCGCCAGGTGCCGGGATGCGACGAGCGGGAAAACGACCCGTAGTCGGTGCTGATGTTCATGCCGCCGGTGAAAGCGACTGTTCGATCGACCACCAGGATCTTCCGATGATCGCGGAACACCTGGTTCCAGAGCCCCGAAAAGAGCGGATGAAACAGCCGCACCTCAATGCCGCGGCCGGCCATCTCGCGCCAGAACGTCCGCCGCGTGCCGAACGAGCCGACCGCGTCGGCGAGCACCTTCACCCGGAGGCCGCGCGCTTTGGCCGCGGCCAGCAGATCGAGGAATCGCCGTCCCACCTCGTCGTCGCGCAGGATGTACGACTCGAGAAGGATTTCCTCGTGCGCCTCCGCGATCGCCGCGCGCATGGCGGCGAACGCGTCGTCGCCGTGGGTGTAGATCTCGATCCGGTTGCCCGAGTGGATCGGCGAGTCGTCGATCCGCTGCAGCAGATCCTCGAACCGGGGATCTTTGATCCCGGCCGGGAAAGCCTCCGTGAGCCTTCCCACCCGGCCGACGCGCAGTTCGCGTGGCAGCTTCCGGTCGACCGCCGGATGCACGATCGGATCGAGCATGCGGCGTAACCGACGGATCGGGTGTCGGCGGATCGGGGAGCGAAGCATGGTTTGGTAGGGGGAGCGTGACACCTCTCGCGATGGCGATCAACCAGGGGAAACGACCCGGCGCATTAGAAGCAATGCAACACCGCAGCAAAGCGCCGCGAGCGCCAAAAGCGGCAGAGATAGAAGCCATCCCGGAAAATCGCCCGCAAGTAGCGCCCCCCTCCAGGCGTCCACGGCCAGCGAGAGCGGATTGAACCGGGCGATTTCCGCGAGCCATGCGGGCATCACCCGGTTCGGCACGAGGGCGGTGCTGGTGAAGAAGAGCGGCATGTTGACCAGATGGACGAACGTCGCCATCCCTTCCTGCGAGCGCGTGGCGAAAGCGAGGAGGGAGGAGAGGGCGGCGAAAGCGGTGGCGAAGAGGGCGAGGTCGAGGAGGGCGACGGCGGCGGGCGCCGGGGCAAAGAGGAGGTGGGCGCCGAGGAGGCGGGCGAGGAAAAGTACGACGATGGCCTGGAGCAGAAGCCGGGCCACGTCGGCCGCGAGCTTGCCGGCGAGCACGGGGGCGAGGCCCGCCGGAGCGGCGAGGAGGCGGGGAAGGAAGCCCGTCTGGAGGTCGCGAATCCAGCCGATGCCGGATTGTGAGGCACCGAACAAAAGGGTCATCACGCTCACCCCCGGCGCCAGGTAGTCGAGGTACGTCGTATGTCCCGTCGGGTCGAGCTGGAACCGGTGGAAGAGAAAGCCGAAGAAGAGCATCCAGATCAGCGGCTGGCCGAGCGAGAAGGTGAGCAGGACCGGGCGTCTTAGTGCGGAGCGGGTCGTGCGGCGGGCGACGGCGCGGAGGGCGTTGAGAGGAAAGAAGGGGAGATTCGTCGCAGCGAGTGCTTCTCCTGGGTGCGCGGGCCTCCGGCCCGCTGGTGCGGGCGGGACGCCCGTGTACCCAGGGACTGCCAGCCGGCCCGCTTCTAAAACCACGATTCGATCCGCCGCCTCGGCCGCCGCGTGATCGTGGGTCGAGATTACGACCGATACACCGCGCTCGGCCCGCCGGGCAAGCTCCGCCCAGAGCATGGCCGTCCCTTCGGTGTCGAGCCCCGCCGTCGGTTCATCGAGCAGCAGAAGCGCGGGGTCGTGGATCATTCCGGCCGCCAGGTGCAGCCGCCGTTTCTGCCCTCCGGACCAGGTGGCGACGGGTCGGTCGAGCGGCTTCTCGATGCCAAAGGCGGCGGCGATCTCTTCGATTCGTTCAGGGCGTCGGGTGCGCGGCACGGCATGGAGCGCGGCGATCAGATCGAGCGTTTCGCGGCCGGTCATCTCAGGGTCGAGCGCGAGATCCTGGGGAACGAAGCCGGCGCCCCGGCGGAGCGCATTGCGGGCCGCTCGGCCCGCCTTCGCTGGATCGTCGACGCCCAGCACCGAGATCGTGCCGCCGCTCGGCGCCAAGCACCCCGCGAGCAGGCGGAGGAGGGTCGACTTCCCCGCGCCGTTCGGTCCGAGAAGGGCGGTGACCGTGCCGCGCGGCAGGTCGAGATCGAGATCGGAGAGAGCGGCGATGGCGCCGAAATCCTTGCCGACCCGGCGGAGGGAGGCCGCGAGGTCGGAAGGCTTGGGCGCCTCGCCGTCAGTCGGCATGGACGATCGTGCCGACGTGCTCGCCCGCGAGCGCTTGCGCGAGCCTTTCGGGATGGTTGCCGTTGATGATCTGGAAGCTCTTGACCAGCCGGGCGCGTTCGAGCAGCGAGAGCAGCACCTCGTCGAAGGGCAGGGTCTTGAGATCCCGGGCGCGCAGCTCGGCCACTCCGATCTTCGGGATCAGCTGCGCATTGGAGTGAAGTTTCGGGTCGGCGTCGTACAGGCCGTCCACGTCTTTGACCAGGATGACGTTCGCGCAGCCGAAGCATTCGCCCACCAGGTAGGAGCCGGCGTCGGTGCGATGCGGGGGGATGCGGCCGATCTCGGGCGGATGCTCCCAAATCGAGTAGGGAGGATCGCCGTTGAAGATCACCCCTGGTGCTGAATGGAGGAACAGCGGCAACAGATGGCCGAACATCTCCGGAGGAATCGCGACCACGCCCAAGGGAGAGAGCAGCGCGCCGAGGATGTGCGCGTTGCCGAGCGCGTCGGCGATCGCCAGCTGAGCCAGGACCCCGGTCGGTAGCCCCAGGTCCATGCCGATGGAGAAGACGTGGCGGGAGCGGACGCCGCCGCCGGTGGAAAGGATCAGCTTGTGGGTCTTGAGCACGGCGCCGAGCGCGGTCACGAGGCCCGGCAGTGCCTCGGAGCCGCGATCGACGATCGAGCGCCCGCCGATCTTGACCACGTGCGCTTCGGGCAACATGCGCACGAGCGGCGTCTTGCGCTCGGTCGAAGCTTCGAGCCCTTTGTCGATTAGGCTCTCGCGCATCAGCAGCGAGGCGAGATGGTGGCGGGCGTCGGGGGCCTGGGTCTCTGGATCATGCATATAGGATTCGCCTCGTTTCAGTCCGCCGAGATCAGGGTGCCGACGTCTTCGCCTTCGAGCGCGCGGGTAAGGTTGCCGGGGACCAGGCCGTTGATCACCCGAATCGAGCGGCGGTGAACCGAACGCTGCATCAGGTCGAGGACCGCGCGCTCGACGACGAGATCGCCCAAGTCCATGGCTTTCAGTTCGTCCACCGTGACCTTCGGGATGAATTTCGCGTTCCGGTCCTTCTTCGGGTCGGCGGTGTAGAGGCCGTCCTCGTCCTTGACATAAATCATCGAGCGCGCTCCGAACACCTCGCTCACCAGGAATGCGCCGGTGTCGGTGCGATGCGGCGGAATGCGGCCGATCGCCGGGTTCTGCTGCCAGAAGGTGTACGGCGGCATGCCGAAGAAAACCGCGGCACGGCGTTCGGCCAAAAACAAGGGCAGCTGCGGAAACTGCGCCGGCTCGATGAACGGGATGCCGTGACGTGCCAGCAGGTAGTGGATCATCCGCGCGTTTTGCATGCTGACAAATGTGCCGAGGACGCTCATCACCCCCGTCGGAAGACCTAAATCGAGAGCGACGCTGTAGGCATGGCGGGCACGGGTCCCGGCTCCCGTGCCGATGATCATCCGATGGTTCGGCAGATTTTTAACCACCTCGTCGAGGATCGGAAAGATCGCCGCCCGGCCGCGGTCGATCATGCTCTGGCCGCCGATCTTCACCACGTTTGCCTCCGGCAGGATGCGTTCGACCGGCCCGACGGTTTGGCGCATCAGGTCGCGATCCGAAAGCGATCCCGCCACCAGGTTCCTGCCTAATTCGGTGAGCAGATCGCCGCTCAACGCTTCGGTCATTCGATGCCTCCGTGCGGGGCAAGGCGTACCCCCGCGATCTCGTAGGTTTCGGTCGAAGGGTAGCTCAAGTCCGGCGATCCGAAGCGCTCGCGCGCAAAAGATGCGAGGGAATCGAGGAGTTCACACTGGAGGTCGGGGGCGAGGTCGTGTCCGCCGAGGCCGGATTTGCCGCGCCAGGCATTGAGGATCGTGCCAGGCTTCTCTTCGACCGGCCAGGTCGCGACCCCTCGGGCGGGGAGGTGGTACGCCGCGATACCGAGCGCCTGTGCGGCGTCGATCACCGATTCGAGCACCGCGCGATGGCCGGAGCTGCCACCGCGCTCGGCCAGGCCCCGATGCCAAAGAAGGCGCTGCAACTCGCGGCGCAGGATCTTGCGAACGCTACCGTCCGGCCGCTCGACCCGGCCGAGGGCGAGCACCGCCCCTTGCGGGTGGGCGACGCGCGTCACCTCGCGGCCCAACGTCTCACGATCGAGCCGATGGGCCGCGCGCGACGCGAAGATCAGACGGGCCGAGCCCGAGCGGAGCGGCCAGGGAGCCGAGGCGTTCGCGGCCAAGCAGGCCGCAGGCGAGCGCCCGCCGAACACCGCGAGCATGCCAAGGGAGAGATCGATCCCGACGTACGACGGATGACGCTCGGCGAGCGCGGCGCCGATCTGGCCGGTGCCGCAGCCGATCTCGACGATTCGTCCCGTTCCGGCGAGGCGGTCCAGTTCGTCAACAATCGCCAGGACCGCCGCGTCGGGCAATCCGGCGCGGCGGTCGAAATGGCAAGCTTGCTCGTCGAACGCAGCCCGACTCAAACGGTTCGATTCCTTACAGAGGTAGACGTGAGGTCTGGCGGGACGCTATACCCAAAACTTCTGCGCGGTCAAACGACCACTGGAGAAGGCGAACACCATCGAATTCCACTCCACCTTGCCGGGCGAAAGCTCCGGGCGTACCATCCGCCCCTCATGACCACCAACGAGCCGAAGACCACCCCCAGCCCGCCGCGCACCGACCGCGAGCTGGTGCCGCGCCTGGAAGGACAGGGGTATTCCGCGCTGGCGCTTACCGAACGACGCGCCTGGGTGGAAGAGCGGACGGGGGCGAGCCTCGCGGCCATCGGCGGCGCGCCGATCGATCCGGAAGAGATGCGCGGCAACATCGAAAATCCGATCGGCGAGGCACGCGTGCCCCTCGGGGTCGCCGGGCCGCTGGTGGTCCTCGGCGAGCATGCCCAGGGAACCTTTTACGTGCCGGTTGCGACGACCGAAGGGACGCTCGTCCGATCCTACGAGCGGGGGATGGTCGCGATCTCGCGCGCCGGGGGCGCCACGGCGCGGGTGCTGGCAGACGAGAACAGCGTCTCGCCGATCTTCAAGTTTTCTGACGTCGCCGCCGCGGCCGGCTTCGTTCGCGCCCTGCCGGATCGCTTCGAGGAACTTCAGGCGGTGGCCGAGGCGACCACCCGCCACGGCCGGCTGCTGCGCATCGAGCCGCAGCCGCTGGGGCGAAAGGTGATCCTCCATTTCGTCTTTTCGACCGGTGACGCCCACGGCATGAACATGATCGTCAAGGCGACCGACGCCGCCTGCCGCCTGCTTGCACCGGAGACCGAGGGCTATTTCATCTTCAGCGGCGCCGAGTCGGAAAAGCACGCGAGCGGTTCGCTGCTCTCGGGTGGTAAAGGCAAGCGGGTGACGGCGGGCGTGCTGCTTCCCGCCCGGGTCGTTCGTGCCTACCTGCACGCGAGCCCGGAAGAGATGGTCGAGGTCTGGCAGCACACGGCACTGGGGCACTTTCAGGCCGGCACGCTCGGCTACAACGGCCATTTCGCCAACGGGCTCACAATGCTGTTTCTCGCCTGTGGCCAGGATGTGGCGAACGTCGCCAACGCCGCCGTCGGCGTGAGCTTCCTCGAACGAACGAAGGAGGGCGACCTGTACGCGAGTGTCACGCTGCCGTCGCTTACCCTCGCCACGGTCGGTGGCGGCACGGGGCTTGGAACCGGCCGCGAGTGCCTGGAAATGCTCGGCTGCTATGGCGCGGGCAAGGCAAAGAAGCTCGCCGAGATCACGGCCGCGCTGCTGCTCGCCGGAGAGCTGTCGATGGCCGGCGCGATCGCGAGCGGCGAGTTCGTCGAAGCGCACGAGACCTACGGCCGCAATCGGCCCGCGGAACCCGTTCCTCCCGCCGAGGCGACGTGAAGCGCCGCTTCCGCGGCCTGCGTTCCGCTCCCGATTCCCGCTACGACGCGATCTTGATCGGCTCCGGCGTCGGCGGTCTGGTCGCCGGCAACCTCCTCGCGCGCGCCGGGATGAAGGTCTTGCTGGTCGAGCAGCACTACATGGTCGGTGGCTACTGCAGCACGTTCCGGCGTGGCGGCTACACGTTCGATGCCGCGACCCATTTCTATCCGCTTCTCGGCAACCCGGACACGCTCACCGGCCGGCTGCTCGGCGAACTGGGGGTCGAGACCGGCTGGGTGAAGATGGACCCGGTCGACACCTTTCATTTTCCTGACGGTTCGCGCTTCGAAGTGCCCGCAGATCTCGCAACTTACCAGGCGAAGGTGAAGGCCGAGTTCCCCGACGAGGCCGAGGCGCTCGACCGCTTCTTCGTCGAGGTGAAAGAGGTCTACTTCCTCGGCCTGCTCCACTACTTCCGCGGCAAGCCGATCGAGCAGATGGATCGTCTCTTGAAGGTGCGCGACCTCACGGTGCGCGAGGTACTCAACGCCCGCTTCCGCGACAAGAAGCTCAAACTCCTGCTCGCCGCCGACTGCCCGCATTGGGGCTCGCCGCCGGGGCGTACCTCGTTCGTCTTCGACTCGATGCTTCGGCTCTCCTACTTCTTGGGGAACTATTACCCCAAAGGCGGCTCCCAGGCGTTCGCCGACGAGCTGGCGCTCCGCTTCGAGGAGCAGGGGGGGCACCTGCTCACCAGCGCGCAGGTGAACCGTATCCACGTCGAGCGGGGAAAAGCGATCGGGGTCGATCTCGAGGTCCTCTGCGGCCCGGTGAAGTCGCATTTTCCCGGCGGCAGGATCGCTAGCGACGTGGTGATCTCCAACGCCGATCTGCTCCAAACCTTGGAGCGTTTGGTGGGTCCTGAGCACCTGCCGCCCGAAACCCTCCCGGAAGTTCGCTCGCTCCGCCCGACGTTTCCCTGCTGGCTCACTCATCTGGGGCTGAAAGGCGTCTCGAACGAGGAGCTGGAGCGGGTCCAGGGGTATTACTGGGACGGTTGGGACATGGACCGGGTGGGAATCGACGCGCTCCGCTTCAAACTCTTCGCGCCGACGTTGTATGAGCCCGATATGGCGCCCCCCGGCGGCCAGGTGCTGATCATCCAGAAGGTTCTGGAGATGGACTTCGACCGGGTGGAGGATTGGCCGAGCCACAAAGCGGAGATCGAGGCATTCCTGTTCGGCCACCTGGAGAAGCTGATGCCGGGGATCGGAAAAAAGATCGTGGTGCGTAGCAGCGCCTCGGCACGGACCTCGCACCGCTTCACCCTGAACACCCAAGGCGCCATGCTCGGCTGGGAGATGTCGCCCGAGCAACTCGGCGACGGCCGGCCGACGATCGAAACGCCGATCGAGGGCCTCTACTGCGTCGGCCACTGGACCCGCCCCGGCGGCGGGATCACGCCGGTGATCGTCTCGGCGCAGCAGGTGGCGCAGAAGGTGCTGTCGGGCCTAGGCGGCCGCTAGCCTCCGAGGCCGAGTTCTTCGATCGAACGCACTTCCAGGATTCGGTCGACCAGTCCGCCCAGCTCTTCGAGTGAGGAGATCGCTTCGACCCGCCGACGAACCGCGGATGAGACCTCCCCGAAGCGCTGACCGAGCTGGCGGAGGAGGGTGCTTCGGAGGCGCTCGGCGCCCTCCCGGCGTCCCTTCTCTATTCCTTTCTCCATTCCTTTCTCTAGGCCTTTCTGCATCCCCTTCTGCAGCCCTGCTTGCTCGTACTGTGCCTGCATGCGGTCGGCCCATGTCAATTCCATCGCTTTAACCTCCGGGTTGGCTTCGGCGGCGCGAAATGCACCGTACTCTTCCGCCTCGCGACCTGCCAATTGTAGATATGTTTCGACGCAGTTGGTCAACAGAAATTGCTTGGCCTCGCCGATCTGGGCCGAGGCGATTTTCTTCAGCAGCGCGAGCTTGAGGCGTGCCCGGCCCAGATCGCCCGGCCGGGCGAGCGCGGCGAGAGCCCAGGCCAGCGGCTCCGGCCGAGCGAGGAACGTCTCGGCCGGCATCCGGGAGAGGCCGATCGACAAGAATCGGAAGCGGTGGATCTCCTGATCGAACGCCTCTTCGGCGCAGACGATCCATCGTGCCCCCGGAGGGCCGCCTCGCAAAAAGACGACGATCGAGACCACGGGCCGGGCATAGTAGAGGCAGATCTGGAAGGAATAGCGCCAGAGCCGGCGGCTGATCGTGGTCCGGAACTGGCGCTCGATCTCGATATGGACCAACGGCTTGCGCTGGCCGGAGCCAGCGGGAATCTCGGCCAGCAGGTCGGCCTCCCGCCGTCGGCCGTCGGGGAGGTCGTGAAACACCTCTTTGTCCAGAAAGGTGATGGCTCCAGAGCCGAGGTCTTCGGCCAGGCGAGCCGCGAGGCCCGGGTCGGCCAAGCGAACCAGCTCGGGGAAGAAGCTGCGAAACAGGTCTTTGAACATCTGATCGTGGCGGTTCATGGCAAGTCGACGCCCTCCTACCGACCAACAGACGCGAACCACCCCCGAACTTCTTGACAGTTCGGCCAAACTCGTCGCAATTGCCTTGGGCTCGCCCGGCCCGGTGCTATCGTTTCCTGCCACCAACCGAAGGAGAGCCTCAGATGCCGCGACGCCTGCTTTCGCTCGGAGGAATCCTGCTCGCCACCGCTTGCGCCGCCGCCTGTGCCGCCACCGCGCCACCTGCTTCGACCGCCGCGGCGCAAGTGTCGATGGCGCCTCACACCGCCGTTTCCGCCGCGATTGAAACCGCGCTGG
>JBBRUC010000108.1:0-19553 GCA_038248205.1 Thermoanaerobaculia bacterium | reverse complement strand
CATGCGTCACCCCGGGTCGTTGAAACCCCCGAGCATCGCACGAAAAAATTCAAATCGTGGACACACTTTAACCGCCTGAACGTACTGCTACCATTGGCTTTATGGCTCGATGGTCGCAAATAAACCGGACACTAGTGACCTCTAGTCTTCTCCCGATCCCGGCAGATCGCGGAGGAACTTACGAGAATCGATTTCCGGGATCCCGAGGTGACAGCCCGGATGGGCGGGTCTCGTTGTTCTCTCAGAAGACGCGACGTTCGGAGGAAAGCAGGGTCATTTGAGGGAGTCGGGTAGGCTCTCCTACGCCACCCGGCCCCACCCCATCACCCTCACCTCTCTTGCCGCCCCTTCGCCGTGAGCCGCCGCTCAAGCCGCTCCGCAAACCTTCGCCATCGCCTTGAGTTCATGTTTTGCCAGGGGAAGTGGCGGGGGAGAGGGCTCTGCATTCTTCGAGGCTTACGTGGACGTTGGGGGCGCAGCCGATGGGGAGGCTGCGTTCCATACAGGCTTTGTAGAGGCGGCGGAAGACGGGGACCAGGTCTTCGGTTTTGGGCGGGGCAGCGTGTCGGAGTTCGGTGCCTTGGAGGAGCCAAAGACACAGGCGAACTCAGATCAGGGGGCGAAAACCGAGTCCCCAGATCTGGAATAGCTGCCGGTAGGCCTCCGTGGGGTCCTCGCCGAACGAGATCATCTGGAACCCTCGAAGGGTCCACGAGAGGCGGTCGAAGTCACAGGGCTCTGCCAGGATCGGCACGATGCGCCCATCGTAGCGGGGAGACCGAAGCGCGTATTGGACCTCGCGGCGCACCCACATCGACTCGACGGAGGCGGGAGACAGCACGACCAGGAGCCAGTCGCAGCGTTCGAGAGCGGCGCCGATCTCGTCGTGCCAGATCTTGGCCGCCAGCAGGTCGCGCCGGGCGTACCAGAACGGGTCGGAATGGGAAACGAAGACTTCAGCGGGCGCCGGCACGGCCTACGGCGTCCGGATATATTGAATGCGCCCGCAGGGGTTCAGCCCCCCCCCCTACGCCACCCGCCCCCACCCCACCCCCCGCATCTCTCTCTCCGTCCCCTTAGCCGCCAGCCGCCGCCCAAACCGTCCGGCGAACACCTTCGCCATAGCCTTCAACTTCAGGTTCTGCCAGGTAAATCTTCGCGGCGACAACGTCCTGCACTCCTCGGGGAGCATGACCAGGCTTACGTGGACATTGGGGGCGCAGCCGATGGGGAGGGCGCGTTCCATGCAGGCTTCGTAGAGACGGCGGAAGACGGGGATCATGTCTTCGGTTTGGGGCGGGGCGGCGTGTTCCAAGTCGGTGCCCTTGAGGGGGCGGAAGACGCAGACGGTGGGGATGGCTCCGACGGAGGTGATCCAGTCGATGGCGGCGATCGAGGATTCTGGGGATTCCAGGCCGGCGATGATTTCGCCGTTGGTGACCCAGGGTTCGTGGCGTGGGCCGCGGTGGGCCAGGCCGGCGCAGTAGCGGACGGCTCGCAGGTAGCGGTCGAGGCCGTAGGCTTCGTCTTTTCCGGGGCAGATGTCTTTGAAGATCTGGCGGTCGTAGATCTCGAAGCAGAAGGAGACGCGGTTGACCCCCATGTCGCGCAGTTGGTCGTAGCGGGCGAGGTCGTGGTGGGGGGGCGTCTGGACGCCGACCAGGAGGCCCAGCTCGGATTTGACCCTTCGGATCAGCGGTTCGAGGATGTCGAGGTAGGTCTCGCCGGTGTAGTGGCCGGTGTTGAAATCCACGTAGGTGATGCCCGATTCGTCGCGCGCGGCGCGGATGACCTCCATCACCTCTTCGACGGATTTCTCGTCGGCGTCGTCCATCCCCAGGTTCAAGCCCACCGAGCAGAACTTGCAGTTCGTCCGTTCCGGCTTGGCCGTCCAGTACTCACAGACCTTTGCCTGGTAGACGCCCAGGTAGGTCCCTTGGAGCGTACCGATGCGGGTCATCGGCTTGCCCGTCGTGGTCGTGCGGTCGTACCACTCCGGGCGGGGGGAGAGGCGGACTTCCGTCACCCGCTCTCCGTCGCGGCGGAGGATGTACTTTCGCGCTTCGCGGTGGAGGGTATAGGGCGAGTCTTGGGCGAAGCTCTCCGAGACCGGTACGTTGGTCCAGAACTCCGCGGGGCCGCCCCGGGGGCCGGTGAGAATCAGCTCCAGGCCGCTGCCTAGACCGGCGCGCGTACGCATCACCTTTCGGCCTCCATCCTCTTCCACCAGGCACGAATCGTCGAGGCGCGCGCCCTTGCAGTAGAGGTCGAGCTTGAGCAAGGCCGGGTTCTTACGGAGTTCTGCGAGCTGGATCATCGGAAATTCCCTCCTCCTTAGGGATTCCAGCGCGAAAGAGGCCGCGAGGCGCCACCCGGCCGGGTGGGGCTTGGGTAGGGCGATCGGCTGCCCGGAAATCGCGCGGGGTAGAAACTTTTGCCGCCAGGGAAAAAGTTCTTGTCCCTCCAAAGCGCCTTGCCTCACCTTCAAGAGTAGAGAGCACTGGACACCCTAAGGAGCGGCCATGGCAAATTCGATGGTGATCGTGGGAGGCGGTACTGCGGGTTGGATGGCGGCGGCATATCTGAAGAAGGCACTCCCGAGGCTCGACATCACGCTGATCGAGTCGGCCAACGTGCGGACGATCGGCGTCGGCGAGGCGACCTTCAGTACGGTCAAACTGTTTTTCGACTTTCTCGGTCTCGACGAGACGGAGTGGATGCCTTGCTGCAATGCGACCTACAAAATGGCGATCCGCTTCGCCGGCTGGCGCGCCGACGGCGGCCATTTTTACCATCCATTCCAGCGCTACGATGCGGTAGACGGCTTCAACCTCGGCGAATGGTGGCTCAAGCTCAAGCGCCACGAAGAGCCGTTCGACTACGCCTGTTTCTCGACCCCCGCCCTGTGCGACGCCCAGCGGTCGCCTCGGTTTTTAGACGGCCGGGTGTTCGACGACCAGGTCCAGGACTTCTTCGTCGGCAACGCCGGAATGAAGAAGAACCTGATCTCGGACCACCGGGTCCAGTACCCGTACGCCTACCACTTCGACGCCGGTCTGCTCGCGGGCTTCTTGAAAGACTACGCGATGGCGCGCGGCGTCCGCCGAATCGTCGATGACGTCGCCGGGGTGGAGCTGGACGGCGAGGGCGGAATCGATCATCTCGTGACACGAGAAAACGGCGAGCTGTCCGGCGATTTGTTCGTCGATTGCACGGGGTTCCGTGGCTTGCTGATCAACCAGGCGCTCGCCGAGCCCTTCGTGTCGTTCTCCGAGTCGCTGCTGTGCGATCGGGCGATCGCGATGCAAGTTCCGCGCGATGTCTCCGTCCACGGTATCGATCCCTACACCACCGCGACCGCCCTCTCCTCCGGCTGGGTGTGGAACATTCCGCTCTATGGCCGGGTCGGCACCGGTTACGTCTATTCGAGCGACTTCCTTTCCCCGGAAGAGGCGGAAGTCGAGTTCCGGGCGCACCTTGGGCCGGCGGCTGAAGGCATCTCGGCCAACCATCTCAAGATGCGGATCGGCCGCAGCCGCAACTCTTGGGTCGGCAACTGCGTCGCGATCGGCTTGTCCAGCGGTTTCGTCGAGCCGCTCGAATCGACCGGGATCTTCTTCATCCAGCATGGCATCGAAGAGCTGCTGCATCATTTCCCCGGGCCGGTCATCGACCCGGAGACGGTGGCCAGCTACAACCGGGCGGTGGGCGACTGCATCGATGGGGTACGCGATTTCCTGACCCTGCACTATTTTGCAAGCGACCGCCGCGACACCCCTTTCTGGCGCGCGACCCAGGGTGTGCGCCCAGCCGACACGCTCACCGAGCGGCTCGAACTCTGGCGTCGGCGCCTGCCGAATCCGAAGAGCATCCTGCCGACCTTTCACGGTTTCGAGGCCTATTCCTACTCGGTGATGTTGCTGGGGCTCAACTTCCGTCCGAAGACGAGCCTGCCGGCGCTCGATCACATGGCGCCGGGCAACGCGCTACGCGCTTTTTCAAGCCTGCGCGAGCGGACGCGGAAGCTGGTGACCCAGCTTCCATCGCAAGTCGAATACTTGAGCTACGTCCGCCAACGCGTCGGAGCGGCGGTGGCCTGATCGGCCTTCGGGGAGGCGCCGTTATCGCCTCCTCTTCGTTTCTTTGACCTCGATCTCCGCCGTGATCTGGCGCGGCGGCAGCGCTCCGGTGAGGGTCAGCTGGCTGCTGCCGGGCGCCGCCTGGAACGAAGGGCGGACCGCGACTGCGGTACCCGACCGGTTGAAACTTAACTGGTTGTCGCGGGCGGTGGGGATCTTCTCGAACTCCTTCGAGTTGACCGTGCCGCCGGTGGGGATCCGCTTCCGGTCGAGCAGCGGCGGCTCCGGGGTCGCGGTGACCACCTCTTTGGCCGCGGTGTCGCTCTCCTCGAAGGCATCGGAGGCATCGGAGGCATCGAAGGCGTAATACCCAGAGGTGCTCGCGGCCTTGGCCCGGCGATCCTTCTTGGCTGGGCGAGGGGCCGGCGGCTTCGGCACCAGGCGCAGTTCGCCGCCGGTGTAGCGGGCCTCGATTCCCGGCGGCAAGTACAGATGCCAGCTTTGCTGGAGCACCTCCCCTCCGGGTCCCGCTTCGAGCTGTGGCAGGGCGAAGCGGCGGCGCGTTGCTCGTTTGGCCGCCACCAGGGAACGATCGGAGAGGGAGATCTCGACCGCCGTCGGCCCGTCACCGCGATAGCGAAGAGGAAGCAGGTGCTTGCCGTCCTGCTCGATCGGTCGGACCACGTCGCCATCGACGGTCGCCGACTCGAAACGCATTCCTTCCGGCAGCGTCAACTCCAGCGCGTCGCGATGGTCGAGCAGGAAGAATCGATCTTGCATCAGGACCGAGCCGTCCGGGTTGACATAGGTCGCGGTCCAACGGTTCGCGACCGGCAACGGCGTACGGTCGATGGCCGGGAGCAGGCCGATCTGAAGGGCCGGTTGCCCGGTTGACCCCGCCGGGGCTTTCGCGGATGCTTCGAGCCTCCAGCCGCCGACCGGCGGGCGCTCGGCGAGTTCCGCTGCGAGCGAGTCGGGAGGATCGGTCAGGTCGATCGTCGACCAGGAGGTTTCCGGCACCGGCTTTAACGTCGCGACGACCGAGGAAGAGACGACCAGATAGCGTGCGCGCGCGGCGACCGACGGCTCGACGATTCCGAACGCCAGCTCCGCGGGCGGCGGTCCGGCGCGGCGAGAGAGGATTTTCAAGAAACCCGACCCGGCGAGGCGCTGCTTGCGCCGGCCGGTGACCACGATTCCGCTGCCGGCCGTGCCGCCGACCGAAACCTCCGTGCCGTCGTCCATCCACGCGCGTTCGACGACCAGGCCGGCGGGCAACCGCGCCTCCAGGCTGGCCAGCTCGCCGCGCAGGACTTCTACCAGGACGGTGTCGAGGCGGAGCACCTCGTCGGCGCGCAGGTCGAGATGGGTGATCACGACCGACCGCGCGACCGCGGTGGCGGTCGCCATCGACGGCGCCGCCGTTGTCCGCAGCGAGAGGATTCCGGTAGCGCCCGATCCGACCGCCGGAGCGAGCAGCACGCGACGGCGCCCTGCCGCGATGCGATCCTCCAACTTGACCGCGCCGGGAAACTCCCACGCGACCTCTGCGGGAAGGTCGAGGCGCAGATCACAGATCGGTGCCGCCCCCGCGTTGGTAGCAATCGAGAAGGTCTCGGCCGCGGTCTCCGACCGGCGATCGACGCGGCTCGCGACGGTCACGACGTAACGGCCGGCGGCCGACGGGACGAAGGCGAGCGAGCCGTTCTTCGTCCGGTAGAGCTTCGCCGGGGTCCGCGCTTCGGTGCGCACGCTATCGATCCGGCCGCCGACCGGCAGCGCGATCGGCGCCTTACCTCCGCCTCGCGCGTCGATCTCGAAGCGGCTTTCGAGCCGGGCGGTAGTCTCCGTCGGCCCCTCCAGCCGCACGGAAATACGTTGCGCGGTAAGCAGGGTCGAGTCCTTGGCGGTCGCCGGCTTCGAGCTGTCCGCTTCGCGGGCGCGGCGGACCAGGTCGAGATAGTCGGCGAGCGGCAAGCGGACCGCTTCGAGCCGGGGCTCCTCCTCCGCGCGAACCGGGGCCCCAGAGGCGAGGGTGGCCGAGAGCAGGGCGAAAAGAGCCAGCCGGGCGCCCGAGAATCTACGGGGCGAAGTCTGCAAGTTCCGGTAGCAGCGCATCACCGGCCCCTCCTGGAAGTGGCAAGCGGTTTGACGTCGACCAGCAGGGGGGGCAGGTCTTTCGACCAGGCGGTCCAGTTCGCCTCGATCACGGAAAACCCTTCGGGAGCTTCGAGGAACGCCAGCCAGTGCGGCTGCGAGGAGCGAGCCGAAATACCGCCCGGCGTGGGCAGGACGTGGCCCGCCCGCCCCGGTTCGGCGAAGCTGTACAGGAAGCCCGGAGGAGCCGCGATGCGCACCTCCACCCGGCTGGCGGGAATCCCGAGCCGCGGCAGCGGGATGCTCAATCGCCCTCCTTGTGACGGAAACGGTCCGTCGATCAGCGCTTCGAGATAGGCCACCTGGGCCGTTTCGCGCACCACCATCGGCAGCGCCCACTCGTCACCCTCGGCCCCGGTGTTCGCCAGGCGCCCTGGCGTGACCTCTACGCCGTCGCGTCGCGCGGCGAGCAGGCGGGTTCCGACGGGCAGACCGAACACGAGCGCGCCTTCGCCGTTCCTCGCCTCGGCCCATAGCTGGTAGTGCGCGGTGCCCGCCTCGCCGATCAATACGTCGACCACCAGGCGGTCGATCTGCCCGGTGAGCACCTCGCCGCCGGTCGCCCAACTCACGCTCCAGAGCGGCGAAGGTTGGCCTGGTTCGGCGCGCAGCGGCTCGCCCGGAGCGTCGCGGAAACCCGCGGCGAAGCCGCCCAGCTGGTCGACCGCCAGACGTTCAGCGGCCACCGGGCCGAGCGGCCTGAGCAGGCCGTCGTTGCCGCGCACGGCGACCTTGCGTGCGGCGCGCACGGTGCGGGCCGCCGCGGGTACCAGCACCGGACTGTCGACCTCGGTCGCCGGGTCGGCCGCGAGCTGCACCTGAAGGCTGAAATCTCGCGCCGTCTGTCGGCGCAGGCGAATATCGAGCGTTCCCGCCTTCACCTCCCAGTCGGCCACCCGGTCGCCGGTCGCCGCGAGCACTTCGTAGCCGGCGGGGATCGGCAGGCTCAAGGCCTCGAACGTCTCCGGCCGCCCGCCGCGGATGTGAATCTCAAGGAAGGAAGTGATCCTCCGGCGCGCCCGCGAGATGGCTGCCGCGCTCGCCGTATCGACGTCGAAAGAGATCGGTTCGTCCGCAGTAGGCGCCGCGAGCGCGGGTTGGCCGAACAGGCGTAGGCGCAGGCTCGCGCCAGGGTCGCCGATCAGCGACCACCGGCCGGCGCCGGCCTCCGCGATCGAGCCCCCCTCTTGGACCTCGATTCTCTGGACCTCGTTGCCCGCGGCGAGCGTGCCGGTGACCCAGGCGGCGGCCGGCCATGTCACCTCCAGGTGTCGCTCCGATTCAACCGCATTGAGATCGAGCGGAACGGCCAGAGCCGATTCGACCGTCACGGTATGCCGGCCGGTGCCGCGCAGGAGAAGAAAGGCAGGGCCGTTGGCCAGGTCGTTTTGGGGTAAGCCGATCGCCGCATCGCAACCGGCGGCCGTGACGGAGGTCAGCGCGCCGATTCCGGGTAACGCGAGGATCTGCTCGTCGGTGGGCTTCGCGGGATCGAGAACCGTGGTCAGCTCGGTCGTGAGTCGCGCGGAATCCGCACCGACCACGATCGTGATGCGCGCGGATTCGACCACGAGCGGCAGGGCCGGAGGCGGCGGATCGGGAGGTTTCGGATGCGCCTGGTCCCAGAGCGTCTGGAACCGTTCGAGCGAGAGCGAGACCTGCTGGGCGACGAGAGGAGGCGCCGCCGCGAGCGCCGCCGCGATGCCTCCCAGCAAACCAAACGCGAGGGTACAGCGGATTCCCTTCATGGCAGACCTCCCCAGTCGATTGGACACCTACAAGGTGCGCAACGAAACTTTTAGTCGCGGCCCTCGACTGCAAAGAGGCGGCCACCTTCGAGAAGGGATACCTGAGCGGCGTACTGCCCGGGTAGGCGGAACGAGCCGATCCAACGCTCGCGCGAGCGTTCCGAAGGGCCAATGCAGTGGCTGAAAAGGTAGTAGCGACCGTTCTTGCGCTGGATTCAGGGGTTAAAACGTTCGACGCGGCGGTCGAGAGATTGATCTCGTTGGTCCCGCTGTTGATCTCGCCCGTCCGGCAATTGATCTGAGAGATCGAGACATTGATCTCGATGATCAAGATCATTGAACTGGGCAACTCGTCTAATGATCTCTCTTATTCAGCTATTGATCTTGACGCTCCAGCTATTGATCTTGACGCTCCAGCTATTGATCTTGACGACCAAGTCAATGATCTGGGCTTCCCAGCTAATGATCTCGATGGTTCAGACATTGATCTGAGCGATCCAGATCGTGGCTCGGCCCTTCGGGTTGGAATCCGATCGAACAACCCATCTCGAACGATTGAACCCGGGTCGAAAGCTGTGGGGTGGATAGACGTCCTCGGCTAACGGGGCCCGGGTGGGTTATTCCTCCGACTCCACCGCCTCCACCGCCTCCACGTACCCGCACCCTTCGGTGTTGCAGACCAGCTGGGCGCCGTGCTTTTTGGTCGTCTTCTCCATCAGGAAGGCGGCGCCGCAGGTGGGGCAGGGCTTGTTGACGGGCTTGTTCCAGAGCGCGGACTTGCAGTCGGGGTAGCGGCTGCAGGAGTAGAAGACCTTGCCGCGACGGGAGCGCTTTTCGACCATCTCGCCTTTGCCGCACTCGGCGCAGGGGACTCCCGTGGGCTTCGGCGCCGCGGGTGCCGGGCCGGTTTTCCGCAGGTTCTTGCACTCCGGGTAGCCGGTGCAGCCGAGGAAGGTGCCGAAACGGCTGCGGCGCAGGGCCATGGGCTTGCCGCACAGCTCGCAAGGGGGGATTTCCTCGGCCGCGGCGCCTTCGGTCGCCCCTTCGGCAGGCGCCTCGTCGGCGTTGGCGGTTTCGACGTTCCGGGTGTACTTGCAGGTCGGATAGTTGGTGCAGGCGATGAAGGCGCCGTAGCGGCCGAAACGCATGACCAGCGGCGAGCCGTCTTCCGGGCACATCTCGCCGGTCGGCACCCCGTCCTTCTTGACGTTCGGCATCGACTCGCCCGCGAGCGCAAGGTCGCGGGTGAATTTCTCGTCGAACTCGCTGATCGCCTGCTTCCAGTCGAGCGCGCCGTCCTCGATCCGGTCGAGTTCCTCCTCGAGCGAGGCGGTGTACCCCTCGTTGATCACGTCGTGGAAGCTCCCCTGGAGCATCTTGTTGACGATCGTGCCCAGCGGGGTTGGCCGAAAGCGGGATTCGAGCTTCTCGACGTAGCTTCGGTCGGTGATCGTGGTCAAGATCGCGGCGTAGGTCGAAGGGCGGCCGATGCCGTTTTCTTCGAGCGCCTTGACCAGCGTCGCTTCGCTGTACTGCGCGGGCGGCTGGGTGAACTTCTGTTCCGAAGCGAGGCGCACCAGCTTGAGCACCTGGCCCTCGGTAAGCGGCGGCAGCATCCCCTCGGCGGCTTCGGCCGCGGCCTCTTCGCCGTCTTTGCCTTTACCGCCCTCGGCCTCTTCCGGCGCTTCGCGGTAGACCGCGAGGAAACCCGCGCGCCTCAAGACCTTGCCCTGGGCACGGAGGGTGTATTGGACCTTGTCGCCCGCCGCACCCGCCGAAATATCGGCCTGGGTGACGTCGAACACCGCCGGCAGCATCTGCGAGGCGACGAAGCGGTCCCAGATCAGCTTGTAGAGCTTCAGTTCGTCCGCCTTCAGGTAATCCTTCACGGCATCCGGCGGCAGGTCGAAGCTGGTCGGGCGGATCGCCTCGTGGGCGTCCTGGGCGTCCTTCTTGGTCTTATAGCGGTTCGCCTTCTCCGGCAGCGCGCTCGGGCCGTAGGTGGCGCCGATCATCTCGCGCACACCTTCCAGAGCCTCTTCCGAGACGCGGACCGAATCGGTACGCATGTAAGTGATCAGACCGATCGCGCCGCGGTCGCCGATCTCGCGCCCTTCGTAGAGACCCTGGGCGAGCCCCATCGTGCGCTTGACCGAGAAGCCGTGTTTGCGCGCCGCCTCCTGCTGCAGGCGGCTGGTGATGAACGGCGGGCTCGGCCGCTGGAGCGATTCCTTGCGTTCGACCGTCGTGACGACGAACTTGCCCTTTCCGAGGTCGCCGACGATCCGCGCGGCCGCCTCGCCGTCGCCGACCTCGGCTTTTTCTTTGCCGATCCGGCTCAAGCGGGCGTGGAATTGCGGCGGCTTGCCGGAGTCCAAATCGGCGCCGAGCAGCCAGTACTCGATCGACTGGAACGCGTCGATCTCGTCCTGCCGCTCGCAGACCATCTTGAGTGCGACGGACTGGACGCGGCCGGCCGAGAGGCCCTGCTTGACCTTCTCCCAGAGCAACGGGGAGAGGCGGAAACCCATCATCCGGTCGAGCACCCGGCGCGCCTGCTGGGCGTCGACTTTCGCGACGTCGATCTCGCGCGGCTCGGACAGCGCCTTTAAAACGGCGTTCTTGGTGATCTCGTTGAAGGTCACCCGTTTCACCATCGACGGGTCTTTGTCCAGCACCTCGGCGATGTGCCAGGCGATCGCCTCGCCCTCGCGGTCGGGGTCGGGCGCCAGGTAGATCATGTCGGCGCCTTTGGCGGCGGCGCGCAGCTTCTTGACCACTTCCTTCTTATCGGCGAGAACGGCGTATTGGGGCTCGTAGTTGGCACCGAGTCCCATGTCCTTCTTCACCAGATCGCGGATGTGGCCGAGCGATGCTTCGACGGCGTAGTTGCGCCCGAGGAACTTCTTGAGGGTGCGGGTTTTTGCGGGGCTTTCGACGATCACCAGATTTTTGGCCATGGGTTTCCTCTAACGCTCCGGGGCAGGTTCCCATTCCAAACGGCCAAGGTAACCGCTGCGACGGGTTGCCCCGGAGGCGAGCCGGGGAGGGTACCACCCGCATTCCGGTGCCGCAAGTGTGAGGCTTTGCTTCGTCGCTGCATCCTGCCGGATTCGGTCGAGGGCGGCCCCGGGGGGCCGCCCCAACGACTCCTCCTCATTCCTTAGGTTCGCCGGTACCTCCCGCCCGGCATTCTCAAAATCCGCCCGAGCAGCTCCAGCTCCAGGAGGGTGGCGAGGATGCGGTCGATCGGTGCGCCGGTGGCAACGGCCAGATCCTCCGGTGCGCGATCGAATCCGGGGACCAGGGCGGCGACGATCGCTCCGGCTAGACCGGGCAGCGGCGGCTCCGCTTCCGCGGGCTCCTGGGGGAGGATCGACAGTTGGGCGGCCGGTAGCGGCGCGAACAGCTCGAACAGATCTTTGGGGTGCTGGGCCAGAAACGCGCCGTCGCGCAGTAGGGCGTGGGGTCCGAGCGACCGCTCGTCGAAGATCTGCCCTGGGACCGCGAAGATGTCCCGGCCCAGGTCGAGCGCCCAGCGCGCGGTGGAGAGCGAACCGGAGCGGGCGGCGGCCTGTACCACCAGGACGGCTTGGCTGAGCGCCGCGATCGACCGATTGCGGACCGGGAAGTTCCAGCTACGCGGCTCGTAGCCGCAGGGGAACTCGGTCACCAGGGCGCCCCGGGCGGCGATCGCCCGCCCGAGGCCGGCATGGCCGCGGGGGTAGTCGATCCCTAAGCCGCAGCCGAGAATCGCGACCGTCCGTCCGGTGAGCGGCACGAGAGCGCCGCGATGGGCGGCCGCGTCGATGCCGCGCGCGAAACCCGAGACCACGGTGATCGCCCGCTCGCCGAGCGCCGAGGCAAACGACTCCGCGACTTCGAGGCCATAGGCATCGGCCCGGCGCGAACCGACGATCGCGACCGCCGGTCCGGTCGGCAAGATGCCCAATACCGAGAGTACCGGCGGGGCGAGCGGCAGCTGGTTGAGCACCGCCGGGTAGTCGGGATCGAACCGCGTGACGATCCGGGCGCCGAGCGCGGCGGCCCGTTCGCGCTCGGCGATTCCCACCTCCAGAGCTTCCGGCAGCGCGGCGAGCGCGGTTTCGAGCTGGCGCCGGGGCACTCCGATCTCGCGGGCGATACGCTCGGGCGATCCGGGGGCGGCGCCGGTCCAGGCGTCCAGCTCCTCGGCGAGCCGGGCGAGCGCCGGTCGCGACAGGGTCGTGTGGGCGTGGAGCCCGATCAGAAGATCGGTCTCGGCGGGGGACGGGGGCGGGCTTTTGGGCTCCGGTCGGTATTCTTGGGACGGAGATTGGGTCGACGGTTGAGTCTCTTTCATGGCGCGTGGCCTCCTCGCCAGAGAAAAGACGTAAAAGGGGGGCTGAATCTCGACAATTCCGGGACGAAGGTCGTCCGGAAGGGCAAAGTCGTTCGTATATACTCCTGCCTGTTGAGCCTTGGACCGCATGACGTACGAGCGATTTCGAACGTGAAAACGACACGCGCGATCCCGCAGCCGCAACGCTCGAAACCCTCGGTCATGGAGACTTCGCCGATGTGTCGTGCCTCCTTGCGATCCTCCCCGCTTCCTCTTCTTCTCTGCGCATTGCTCGTCGCCGGTCTGTTCGGCGTTCGCCCGGCGTCCGCCCGCGAATCGGCGAGCGAAGCCCAGCTCTCCTTCGGGGTTAAGATGGCCCGCCAAGGGCTCTGGAACGAAGCGCTGTTTCGCTTCCACCAGGCCGAGCAGGGAGACCCCGGCAACCCGCACATCCGCAACAACCTGGCGGTGGCGTACGAGGCGACGGGGGATTTCGAGCAAGCCCTGACCTATTACAAGAAAGCCCTTGAGGCCACGCCGGACGACCGGACGATGCGCGGCAACTACGCGCGCTTCGTCGAGTTCTACCAGGCCTACAAGGGGGGCAAGGCGGCCAAGCCCGCGCCGGGCAAGGACATCCCCGCGGGGGCGCTCAATCCCGCGGAGCCGCTGGTACCGACCGGCGCGCCGGCCTCGGCGCCGGGACCGCCGATCGAGCTGCCGGACAACGCGCCGATCCCGCCGCCGCTCTGACCAACCGTCCGGCGCCGTGCCGGCACCTCAAGGAGAATGCTCGATGCGCCGGAAGCCCCTAGCGATCGCCCCCCTGGTCCTCCTCGCCGCACTACTTGCCGGGCGGCCGGGCCTCGGATCGACGATCGAAGTGCAGCTCAAGCTGCCGCAGAAGGCGCGGCTCGACCTGAAAGGTAAGAAGTCGATCGCGGTGGCGCCGTTTCAGGTCGAGACGAAAGAGGACACCCAGCGTTTCCAGGGACGCGACATCGACGTCCAAAAGGAGTTCGAGCGCTACCTGGTCAAGGTGATCCGGCGCGAGACCGAACTCAAAGTGATCGAGACCGGCGCGCTCGACCTGCCCGTGACCGACTTCGCGCAGCTCGCCAAGCAGACCGATTTCTGGCAGGCGCTCGGCGAGCGGACCGGCGCCGACCTGCTGCTTTCGGGCGGCCTCGATTTCGACGTCCAAGACAAGACCGGCTACCGCACCGAGGAGTACGTCTCGCCGTTCAACGGTCAGACCTATTACCGCCAAGTGCTGGTCGAGCAGACCGGATTCGAATACGACATCCTGATGCAGGTCTATGACGCCAAGAGCGGGACGCTGGTCTACCAGGACAACTTCAAGGATTTCCAGAAATTCGAAGGAGAGTCCACCGATCCGCTGCGCGGCATGTTCGAGAATCTGCTGTCGTTGGAGGACAAGATCGTCGGCGTCTTCACGCAGAAGGAAGTGGAGACCACGCGCACCTTGTTCACCAATTGATGCCAGTGATGCCAGGAGCTTTTGATTCCGATGAATTGTGATCCGGTCGAGGGCAATCCGGTGGTTCCCGTGGCTCGCGCACGAGCCGATTCGCGAGAGGAGGATTCGTTGAACCGTTCAAGCTCAACTCTTCGGGCACGTATTCAGGGCTGGGTGCAAAGCGGCGCTTGGGTCGGGGTTCTCGCGCTCTCGATCTTCGCCGGCCTGGCGGAAACAGCGCCCGCTTCGGCACAGGTATCCGGCACGTCCGGCTCGTTCGGCAAGAACAAGATCGCCTATCGCAAATTCGACTGGCAGATCTATCACTCGCCGCACTTCAACCTCTACTACTACAAGTCCGAAGAGGCGCTGCTCGAAAAGGTGGCCTCGTACGCCGAGAGCGCCTACGACCGCCTGTCGCGCGAGTTCAACTTCCAGATCAAAGATCCGGTGCCGCTGATCTTTTACGCCACCCATTCGGCGTTCGAGCAGAACAACGTCATCCTGAACTTCATCCCCGAAGGGGTCGGCGCGTTCGCTTCGCCCGCGCGCTTCCGGATGGTGTTGCCGGTCGATCTGGCGGACTCCGAGTTGCTGGAGCTGATCCTCCACGAACTCACCCACATCTTCCAGTACAAGATTCTGTTCCAGGGTCGCCTCGCCGAGGCGGCGGCGACCTCGCCGCCGACCTGGTTCATGGAAGGCATGGCGAGCTACATGGCGAAGGACGAATCCTCGCGCGACAAGATGTTCTTGCGCGACGCGGTGGTCAACGACCAGATCCCCTCGGTCGGTACCGATTTCGGCGGTTTCTTCGCCTACCGCTTCGGCCATGCGGTGTTCGATTTCATCGAGGACCGGTGGGGCAAGGACGGATTCCTCGACTTCGTCTACGAAGCGCGAAACGCCTTGGGCTCGCGCGTCGATCGCGCGATCAAACGGACCTTCAAGCTGGAGGTCGAGGATTTCGACGCCGAGTTCCGCCGCTGGCTGCGCAAGAAGTATCTGGCGCAGCTGATCGTCACCGGAGAGCCGGGCGATTTCGGCCGCCTCTTCCGCGTCGAGAGTGCGCGTCGGACCTACGAGATTTCGCCCACCGCCTCGCCTTCGGGCGACCTGGTCGCGGCGTTCAGCACCCACCGCGGCGACGTTGACGTGGTCCTGTTCGACGCGCGGAAGCGCAAGTTTCTGCGCAATCTGACCAAAGGGTTTTCGAGTCAGTACCAGTACCCGGTGGCCCAGGAGCTGCAACTCGGTCGAAAGACCGGCCGCGACCTCGCGTTTTCGCCCGACGGCAACACGATCGCCCTGTTCGTCAAGCGCGAGAGCGGCCGCAGTCTCGCCCTGCTCGACGTCTTGAAGGGGGGCATCCGCCGGATCATCGAAATGAAGGACATCGAGCAGCAGCTCGCGCCGGCCTATAGCCCGGATGGCAAGACGATCGCGTTTTCCGGCTACCAGAACGGCCAGTTTGACATCTTCACGATCGACCTCGAAACCCTGGCGGTTACCAACCTCACCTCGGATCGGGTGTTCGACGGCGCGCCTACCTACTCCCCGGATGGCAAGTCGATCGTCTTTGTCTCGGATGTCGGGGCAACCCAAAAGCTGTTCCGCATCGATCTGGCGAATCCCTCGGAGCGCTTCGCGGTCACCACCGGTCCCTCGACCGAGAACGACCCGCTCTATTCGCCGGACGGCAAGCGGCTCTATTTCACCTCCGACCGCGCGGGCGCCGAGAACATCTACAGCCTCGACCTCGCGACCGGCGCTCTCGCCCAGCACACCAACGTGGTGACCGGCGCCTCAATGCCGGCGATCCTGAAAGGAGACGCGGGCAAAGAGAGCCTGGTCTACACCGGTTTCTGGAAGGGCACCTTCGACCTCTATCTCTCCGATCTGGAAGACAAGGTCGGCGAGCCGGCGACCGAACCGATCACGACCGAGCCGACCAGCGCCCAGGAGATCCCGCGCTTCGAGCCCGACATCCAGGTCGCGATCGACGATGCGAACAAAGAGCGCTACGGCGGCAAGCGCTTCTTCCTCGAAGGGGCGCAGACCTACATCGGGGTGGACGACAACCAGACGGTGTTGGGCCAGATCCAGCTGAGCTTCTCGGACTATCTTGGCGACAAGCGGATCCAAGCGTTTTTCTCGTCGGTCGAAAGCCTGTCGAACTTCGACATCCTCTACGCCGATCTTTCGCACCGCTGGCAGTGGTCGGTGAACCTGTTCGACACCCGGCTCTACTTCCGCTCGAACGAGCTGATCAACGGCAGTTTCCGGCGCGGCGACTCGGCGCTCCAGATCACCGGCCTTACCGGCTCGGTGGCCTACCCGTTCAGCTTCTATCGCCGGGCCGAGCTGGGGCTCGGCTACATCCAACGCAACATCAAGTTCGACTCGTTCATCACGGACCCGCGGACGCTGGAACCGGTGCAGGTCATCGCCCGAGCCAAAGACGACTACCCGCTCCTGCAAGGCGCGTTGGTCTCGGACTCTTCGGTGTTCTCGAATGCGGGAGCCATTTCGGGCCACCGGGTTCGCCTGGACGCCAGCTATGCCCCGGATACCAGCGGCGGCGGCACTCTGTTGTCGCAGGTCGATTTCGATGCTCGTAAGTACATTCCGCTCACCCAACGCAGCAACCTGGCGTTCCGCGCCTATGCGGCGGCGACCAACGGCAACAACCCGACCCCGCTGCGCATCGGCGGCCTCGACACCGTACGCGGAGTGGACTTCCTCTCGCTGCTCGGGGATCGGGTCTTCTACACCAACATCGAGTTGCGCTTCCCGCTGATCGACCTGATCTCGACGCCGCTCCTTGGCCTACAGGGGATCCGCGGCATTCTCTTCTTCGATACCGGCGGCGCCTGGTTCAAGGATTTCCAGAGCTTCCGGTTCTACGATTCGAATTCGGGCAACCTGCAAGACGGAGTCGCGGCCTATGGTTGGGGCATCACCGCCCGGCTCTTCGGCGGGCTCGATTTCAACTGGGACTTCGCGAAGCCGTACAAGTCGGCGAACAAGGACGACGGCTTCCGGACCTCGTTCTGGATCGGTACGCGGTTCTGACGAGGGGATTGGTCTCAAGTAGGGTTGGCGGAGGGAGGAGGAGCGATCTTCCTCCCTTCGTCGCGGCGCAGTACCGTAGCGCTATCGCGTCAATTATCATAAGGAGAAGATGACCCGGAGCCCGAGAGACCTCTCGCCCGCCATCGGCTCGCGTGCGTCGTACCGTCGCGCTGTGATCGCAGGCGTGTTCGGTTGGTCGTTCTTGCTCTGCTCCGTGCTCGTCTTCCTCGCGCTGCAAGGCGTCCGCACCCTGTTTTTGCGCCTCGACATCGAGAGCAGCGGACCGGTCGTCGGCTACCTCTCGGGGCAGGAGCTGGCGGAACTCGTCCACCACACGAGCGACCTCGCGCTCTCGGCAGTGGTGGTCGTCGACGGCTGGAACGATGTCTACGGCCCGATGCTGGCAGCGACACGCTTTCCCGCCAATGGACTGTCGGCGGGGTTCAACTGGGACGTGTTCCAAACCCTCGAGCACCGACTCCGGCTCTACACTCTGGGCGGAGCAACCGAAAGAGGACCCAACCCTCCGCGGGAACCGACGGCGGATCTGCAGGAGCGAATCATCGACTCCTATTTGGCGAACATTCGCGTCCTCCAGCAACTCTGCGCCGCGCGGGCCCGAACCTCCCCTTGATCGACGAGGTGCTCCAGTCCTCGCCGGACCCCGGATACCTCGCCTACCTCCGAGCCAAGGCCGACCAAAGTGTCCAGATTTCTACGGGTTTGGGGGACCGGTACCACGACTTCCCGACTCAGCCGCCCGCCGCCGCCCGACCTTCTCTTTGCAGCCTTGCGCGAAGCGCTGCCACGCACGCCGCAGCCTTCTCGGCGTCCGGGTGGCCGGTCTGGCGCTCGAAATCGGCCAGGAGTTGCATCATGTCGATCGCCTGCCCCAATTTGCCGAGTTTCTCGTATGCCAGGCCCAGGTTCCAGGCAGCGCCCGCTACTCGGCGCCGGTCGCCGATCTCTCGGGCTTTCGCGACCTGCTGCTCGAAGTATTCGGACGCGCGTTGAGGATCGCTGAGCTTGTCATAGCCGTGCCCCAGGCTCCCGAGCGCCTCGTACTCGGCGCGCCGGTCACCGAGTTCGTGGGCGATGGTCAGGCCCTGCTCGAAGAACCCGGCCGCGCGATGGATGTCTCCGAGGTCGAGATAGGAGATCCCTAAACTGTGGAGGGCGATGCGCTCATTGCCGCGATCGCCGGCCACGCGGCTGATGGCGAGGGACTGCTCTTGCAGGTCGATGGTGCGCGGCGTGTCGCCGAGGCTGGCGTACGCCACGGCCAAGCTGCGGAGGGCGGTGGCCTCTGAGTTCCGGTCGGGGATCTTTCTTGCGAGCGCCAGTTCTTGCTCGTAGAAATCGATCGCGCGTTGGGTCTCTTTGAGGCCGGCGTAGGCGTTGCCCAGGCTCGCGAGAGCGACCTCCTCGCCGACGGGATCTCCGACCTCGCGCCGGATCGCCAGATCTTGTTGTTCCAGCTCGATCGCGCGCCGGAAGTCGCCGAGATGCTGGTAAGAGATGCCCATGTTGCCCAGGGCGTCGGCCTCCTCCTTGCGATCGCCGGCCTCCCGGGCCAGGGCGAGGCCTCGTTGGTAAAAATCGATCGCCCGCCGATCTTCGCCGAGGTCATAATAGGCGAGACCCAGACCGGCCAGAGCGATTCGCTCGGCGCTCGGGTTGCCGGTTTTGCGGGCGTACGCAAGCCGTTGCTCGTAGAGTTCGATCGCCCGACGGGTGTCTCCGCCATCGGCATAGGCACCGGCCAACTCGCCAAGAAGGAGGCCTTCGAGCCGTCGATCCTGGAGCTTCTTGGCCCCTCGGATCCCTGGTTCGAGCCAGCCGATTCGCTCGCGCGGGGACAGGCGTTGAGCGAGGATGTGGAGGCCGGCCACGGCAAAGCCGCCGGCAGCCCGGGCGCCGTTCAGAGAAGTCTCCGCGTGAGCCGCGGCGAACGCCTGTCCGGCCAGGATGTTGGCTCGCTCCTGGTCGAAGAGAGCCAGACCTTCGCGGACATGGTCGCCGCCTTGGCGGTACAGGGCCTTCGCCTGAAAGAGCGTCTTGAGGTAGTAGGTCGCGTAGAACGCCGCGGTGAATCCCTTCTCATCCTTCGTTCGTCGCGCCGTCGCGAAGGCCCGCAGCCGATCGTTCAGCCGGTAGCGCCCTTCCTTGCGGCCGAGAAGGCCTCGGTCGACCAGCTCGGCGAGGTCTCGATCCGCTTCTCGCTGCTGGGCCTCCAGGCGCCACACCGCCGCGGCGGCCGGCGCGGCGAAATCGGCCGGGAAGACGGAGAGCGTCCGCCAGTGCGCTTGAAGAGGAGCCGGCAGAAGGGCGTAGGCTGGACCGAGGGTGAGCACCCCGAGCGCGGCGGGTGCGTAGTGAAGAGCCGCGAAGTAGCCAAGAGCCGCGAGCGCCAAGATGCCGAGCAGCATGAGTCCGATTCTCTTGGGAGCCATGCTTTGTATCTTCGCAGAAGTTGCTGCGGTGTGGGAAGCTTGAGGCGTCGAGACAGAATTAGAAGGGGTCGATCAGGTCGAGGTAGTGTAACTAGTGCCGATCGGCGAGTCGCTTGGAGTTTTTTACGGTAGGGGAGGTGCCTACCGCGATTGGGCTCTCGCTCGGACCACTTCCGACCGACCTCTTTGACGCTGTCGAAGGCCAGGCTGGATGATGCTGCTGCACCATACCGGCAATTT
>JBBRUC010000107.1:0-19626 GCA_038248205.1 Thermoanaerobaculia bacterium | reverse complement strand
TGACCGGAGGCGCCAGGCTCGATGCGTGGAAATGCGTGATCAGCCACCGCCCGTCTCGGTAGCGGAAGACGAAGCTCCGCCGGGCGAGACCGGCGGAACTTCTGACTTCGAAGGTGGCGAGGCCGCTCTCGCCGTACTGATTCACCCGAAGGTTTTCGGGCACGATGCTTGTGCTCGCCGTGGTCTTCCGAGCTTTCTCACAGTAGGCGTGGAAGATCTCGACCAGGGCCGCCTTGCCGTCCACGCGGGGCGCTTGTGCCGAGGGGACGAACGCCGTGACGTCGTCGGCGAGGTAGGAGGCGATCCCGTCGACATCCAGCGCGTTGAGCGCCGCCAGGAAACCATCCAAAGCGGCGCGCACCGATCCGGCATCGGCCCGTGGAGTCGATGCGCAGCCGATTGCGAGGAAGGCGCACAGAAAGAGGGACAGTCTTCGCGTCAAATTTACCGCCTTTACGGGTCCGCGATCAGAAATGCCGGTCGAACGCGGCCTTCATGTCTTTTGCGAGTGCGTTGGCGCCGTAGGTCACGCCTTTCTTCGTCCATTTGTACTCGCCGTTGACCATGATCACGACGCCGTTGCGGTTCTTGCGGTCCGCCTCGAAATGCGTCGCGCTGTCGCCGTCCGGATTGGCGCCGCCGTGCTCGAATTTGCGGGGATAGCCGTCGGCGCCGAACGGGTCGTCGATCGCCAGAAACACTCCCATCCCGTACCAGGAGCCAAAATCGCTGGCTCCGCACTTGGCTTCGAGCGGCTTCATGCACCGGCCGATGACGCACAGCTCACCGGAGCCGCAGCTGTCGGTCGACCTGCAGCTCTTGAGGCTGCTCGACCGGTGGAAGGTAGGGGTGAGGATCGCGTGAACGTCGTCGGTGGGAATCACCTGCTTGCCGGCCTCATCCTTGCCGTCGTTCATCAACAGGGCGACCACTTGCGCGAACTCTTCCGGGTTGGCCAGCATGCCGCCCGCGAACTTCGCCCCCGTGTGCTTCGGCTTCGTCGAGCAGGGGCCGCGGCTGCACCCGCGCGCGAGGTTGTCCATGCTGTCTTTGGCGTCGTTGAAGGTGCTTTTCGTGAGGCCGTATTCCTCGATCATTTCGTTTAAGAACACCCGCGGTGCCCTGCCGGACTCGATATTGAGCATCGCCTCGGCGGCCGAGACGCCGCCGCCCGAATAGCACCAGTCGGTGCCGGGGCGGACCCGCGGCTTGGTGCTGTCGGTGAACGGGTCGCCGAGCAGGATCGTCTCCAGCTCGGTCGCGTTGTCGCGCTTCGAGTTGCCGATCCCCCAGTTGGAAAGGCCCGCGGAGTGGCCCATCAAACGCCGTACGGTGATATCCTTCGGGTAGTCCTTCTCGTCACCCTTGAATTTCTTCTCCGTCCACTTGTCGATCAGCGAGTCGCGATGAGAGTTGGCGGTCCTCTGCGCCGTGTCGTCGAGCTTGGGGCCGTGGTCGAGGCGGGCGGCCTTGGCCATCGCCAGAGCTCCGAACAGCTTTGAGATCGAGGCGGCCTGGTAGATCGTGTCTTTGTTGGTCTTCAGGTTGTCCTTGGCATTGCGCATTCCATAGTGGCGAACGACGGCCACCTTGCCGTCGTCGATCACCACGACGGTCGCCCCGGCGGCCTCGTGGCGTTCGAGCGCCTCTAGGATCGACATCTTCTCGGTCTTGCCATCCTTGTCGACCTGGACCTGAACGTCTTTTTCCATCTCGGCAAAGAGAGCGGCGGTGTTGCTCGCCACCTGAACGGGTTTGACTTGGATGTCGGCGCAGCGGAGTCCCAAGCCGGTGATCTCGTCCTTCGTGTGCTTGACGATGAGACCTACGGCAATTTTCTGTCCGTCACAAGTGCGCATCGACTTCCACGGTGGCTTGCAATTCGTACGCTCGAAGGAAGGAGTGGCGGTGATCGTCTTCACTTGGCCGTCGCCGTCCTTGTCGACAGTGGCGCCGAAAAGCCTCACCCCCTTCACCCGGTGATTGTTCTGGCCGTTGTTGCAGACCTGAATGCCGTGTACGCCGGTCTTCGTAGTCCGGGCGTTTGAAAACAGGATCGACTTGTCGCCGTCTACCGTCTTGCTGCAGATGTTGAACGTGGTGGTGAATTCTTGACGGATGTTCTCAGAGGTGAAGCGCCACCAATGCGAGCGGATGAAACAGGGCTTGTCGCCCACCTCGTCGAATTCCAGGCCGGAGAGGATCGCGCTCGATCCGGGCTCCTTGGTCGTTGAATCGCTCCCTTGGAAGCCTGAAATGAGAGTCGGCTCGATGCCGGTGGCGGCGTTGATGGAACGCAAGGTCTCGTCGGCGCGAGCCGAGGAAACGGTGATTCCGGTGAGGGTGACGAAGCTGGCGTACAGGAGGATCAGGTGGCGATTCGTCATCTGGAAGGCTCCTTTTCATCGTGCGGTGAGTTCGCGATCCGCTTTTCGATCCGTTGATCCGGAACGAACCAGATGATCGCCACCAGGACGTAGAACGAAAATCCGATCCACGGGTTGACGAACGAGAGCGGGATCGCGACGAAGTAGAGGGCGAGCGACAGGTACCCTTTGAAGTCCTTGCCGATCGCCTGGGCGAGCGTGGAGTCCTGGCCGTGGTGGACGAGCAGGGTGCGTACCAGGATCGAGTAGGCGACCGCGCACATGAACAGGTTGAAGCCATAGAGCGCCACGGGGAGCGCGGCGAAATGATTTTCACCCATCCAGCCGGTGACGAACGGCGTGAGCGAGAGCCAGAACAGGAGATGCAGGTTGGCCCACAGAGTGCGGCCGTTGACCTTGTGGGCGGCGTGGAACAGGTGGTGGTGGTTGTTCCAATAGATGCCGACGTAGATGAAGCTCAACACATAGCTCAAGAAGACCGGCGAGAGCTTCGCGAGCGCAGAAAGATCGCTGCTGTGAGGCACTTTCATCTCCAGCACCATGATCGTGATGACGATGGCGAGCACACCATCGCTGAACGCTTCGAGGCGACCTTTGGGCATGCGCCGTTCTCCTTCTCGGTTGCCGGAAGGGTAGGGGGCGGGAACCGTTTCGTCAACGGCGGTACCATAGAAGGCCATGCTCCGAGAACGGAAAAGCGCCGATGGCAAAGCTGCTCGTCGCCGTGCCATCTCCGCCCGATTCGTCGCCCTTGGGCTGGCCCTGTCGGCTTTGGGGGCGGTTGTTCCTGAGGCCGATCTCCTCGTCGCGAGGGGGATCGCAGTCACCTCCGGAGCCGCAGCGGGCTACGTAGGCGATCGCGTTTGCGCCGACTGCCATCGCGACATCTGGACCACCTACCAGAAGGTCGGCATGGCGCGCTCGTTCGCTCGCCCGGCCTCGGCACCGCGGATCGAAGATTTCGCGCACGGTACGCTGGCTCACCTCCCCTCGGGCGACCGGTTCGAGATGACCTGGCGCGGCGACCGTCTACTGTTCCGCCGCGAACAACGGGACGCGGCGGGCCGCCCGATCAACGTTTGGGAGCACGAGGTCGATTGGATTCTCGGCTCGGGCAACCACGCGCGCACCTATCTTTATCGAACCGAAGGGGGCGAGCTGTACCAGCTGCCGATCGCCTGGTACACGCAGGAAAAGAAGTGGGGGATGGCCCCGGGGTTTGATCGGCCTGATCATGAAGGGGTGCTGCGCCGGGTGCGCCGCGAGTGCATGTTCTGTCACAACGCTTATCCGGATTCTCCCCTCGGCAGCGACCTCCACGATGCACCGCAGAACTTTCCCGAGAAACTGCCCGAGGGGATCGGTTGCCAGCGCTGCCACGGGCCGGGGGCGGAGCACGTGCGGCGGGCGTTCTCGGTTGGGAAGGAACCCCGTGGTGCGGCGATCCGCGCCGCGATCATCGATCCAGGGGCTCTGCCCAAAGCGAGGATGGAAGACGTCTGCTTCGAATGCCATCTCCAGCCGTCGGTCGCCCTTCAAGGGCTGCGCCGCTATGGCGTGGGCGACTGGTCGTTCCGCCCGGGCCAAGATCTCGCGCAGTACCAGGTCGCGGTCGATATCGACGAAGAGGGTGTCGCTCCGGGCGACCGTTTCGAAATCAACCATCAGGCCTACCGCCTGCGCCAGAGCCGTTGCTATTTGACCAGCGCGGATCTCTCGTGCCTCACCTGCCACGATCCGCACACCAAGGTCGCCGAAGCGGAGCGCGCCGAGCACTACGCCTCCGCCTGCCTAGGTTGCCACGAAGGCCACACGCCCGAGGCGTGCGGCTTTACTGGGGGACGGTCGAAGGTCAACCCCGAGATCCCGTTCGCCGACTGCGTCGCCTGCCACATGCCGAAGCGGCGCCCGAGCGACGTGGTCCACACAGTGATGACCGACCACATGATCCAGATCCCCAAAGCCGGCGTCGACTACCTCGCACCGAGGACGGAAGGCGACCCGGTCCTCACCGACCTTCGGCTGCTCGAACCGGAGCGCATCCCCGAGGCGCTGCGCGAGGTCTATCGCGCGGGGACCGTCGTGCGCGCGGTGCGCAGCTCCGCGGCGCTGAATCGCTTGGAGACGCTGCTCGCGAAGTCGCCAACGAAGGAGATCGACCCTTATGTCGATCTCGCCGAAGGGCAGCTTGGCGCCCGGCGCTTCGCGGCGGCGGAAAAGACTCTGCGCGGAATCCTCGCCCGTTCCCCCGGCCGGCCGCTCGCGCTCGAATGGCTGGGAATCGCTCTCGCGGCGCAGGGCAAGCGGGAGGAGGGCATCGCGACCCTCAAGGCCGGGGTTGCCGCCACCGAAACGAGCGGTGGCTCCGCCCGGCCGGAGAGCGCCTTTAATCTCGGTCTGCTGCGCTTCGGTTCCGATCCGAAGCTCGCGCTCACAGATCTGGAACAAGCGATCGCCCTGCGCCCGAACCAGGTCGCCGCCTGGTACTACCGCGGCCTCGCGCTCGAAAGCCTGGATCGGCGAAGCGACGCCGAAGCGGCGTACCAGCGGACGTTGGAGATCGATCCCCGCTTCACCCGGGCCTACCTGGCCCTGGGGAAGAGCGCCTTGGCCCGAGGCGATCGCACCGCGGCCCGCCGTTGGCTCGCCCACGGCGCGAAAGTCGCCGCCGATCGGGCAAAGGTGAAGGCGGCGCTCGACGCGCTGCCCGACGGCCAATAGATCCCCCGGGATCGGTACAGAGCCATTACCGCCGGATCGGCTATGATTCGCGCCGCAGTGCGGCGAGCGCCTTCGACCCCTCCTGCCACCCCCACCTCATGCCGACCTCTTTCGCCACCCGCCAACTGATCGTCGTCACCGGCAAAGGGGGCGTGGGCAAAACCTCGGTCGCCGCGGTGCTGGGGAGCGCGCTTGCCACCGCGGGGAGGCGGACGTTGGTGGCGGAGGTCGATCCGCGGGAAAATCTTCACCGGATGCTTGGGATTCCCCCCTCGGGTGGCGAGATCTTGCGCGCCGGCTCGCGGCTGTGGGTGCAGAACTTGAGCCCCCAGCGGGTGATCGATGACCTGGTGCGCGAGCAGCTCAAGTTCGACCTCATCTCCCGCCGGGTGCTCGAAAGCCCGATTTACCAGCACTTCACGGCGGGGGCGCCCGGCCTCAAAGAGATGGCGGTGCTTGGCCACGCGCTGCGGGTGCTGCGCGGCGAGGCGGGCAGGGACGCTCCGGAGATCGAGACCGTGATCCTCGACGCGCCGGCCACCGGCCACGGCGTGGCACTTCTTGCAGCACCGCATCTCGTCTCCGAGGCGGTTCGCTCGGGGCCGATCCATCGTATGTCGACGGAAGTGGCGGAGCTGATCGCCGATCCGGCCCGTTCCGCCATCGTCGCCGTCACCCTGGCCGAGGAGATGCCGGTCCAAGAGGTGGTGGAGTTGGCCGAGACGCTGCGGACCCGGGTCGGCCGCGAGCCCGAGCTGCTGGTGGCGAACGGGCTTTTTCCGCCGCTGCCGGCCGGCGAAAAGAAGAAGCCGGACGACCCGAGCGCCGACCTCGCGGGACACCTCTGGCGCCATCGCCGGGCGAACCAAGAGCGTGAGCTGATCCGCCTCGAAACGCTCTGGCCGGGGGCGCGGATCGACCTGCCGCAGTTGCCGCTTTCCGGTGGACCGGATCTCGTGGCCGCGCTCGCACACGAGGCGGAAGCCCAGGCGGCGTGGGGTTTCCTATGGAGTTGATCTCGAACGAGGCGCCGCTCCTCGTCTTCGTCGGCGCCGGGGGAGTGGGAAAGACCACGCTCGCCGCCTCGACCGCGCTACGCGCCGCGCGCTGCGGCAAGCGGACGCTGGTGATGACGTTCGACCCCTCGCTCCGCCTCAAGGATGCGCTCGGGGTGGGCGAAGAGGCGCGCGACCGCGAGGTGCCGGTCGATCTCTCCGGGCTGGAACGAATTGCGCCGGGTGGGTCGCTCCACGCGAGCCTGCTGGATGCGCGGCGAACCTTCGACCGGCTGATCGAGCGCTATGCCCCGGACGAAGCCGCGCGCGACCGTATCCTCAACAATTCCTTCTACGGTCAGCTCTCCGGCTCGCTCGGCGGCATCCTCGAATACATGGCGGTGGAAAGGCTATTCGAGGCGGCGCGCGACGGCCGGTACGATCAGGTGATCCTCGACACCCCGCCGACGCGCCAGGCGCTCGACTTCCTGGAGGCGCCCGCGCGGATCGTCGGATTCCTCGACAGCGGCGCGCTCAAGATGGCGCTCAAGCCCTGGTTCGACGAATCAGGAAGGCTCAAGCCGACGTCCCGCTGGGGCGGCCTGGGGCGCCGGTTCGAAGGCTTCCTGGACGACGTCGTCGGGCTCGACCTGCTGCGCGACATGGCGGAGTTCTTCCAGGTCTTCGCGCCCCTCTTCACCGGCTTCCGCGCGCGCGCCGAAGAGGTCGAAGGGCTGCTCCGGTCGCCGCGCACCCGCTTCGTACTGGTCGCTGGTCCCGGGGAGGAGGCGATCCCCGACGCGCTGTTCTTCGCCCGGCGCCTGGGCCAGGCGGGGCTCCATCTCGGCGCGCTGGTGGTCAATCGGGTGCATCCGATCCTGCCGCGGCCCACGCACGGAGACCCGAGAGACGGTCGCCACCTGCTCGCCTGGTTGGGGGAGCGCGACCGCCAGGGGCTGGAGCGATTGGCCGAGCTTGCCGGCCCGCGGCAACCGTTGCTGCCGGTGCCGCTCTCGGCCGACGAGCCGACCGATTTGCCGGCGTTGGCCGCCCTTGGGGATTTCCTGGCCGAAGGACTCGCCGGACGACATTGACGCACTGCGGCAAGATCGCTTGACGAATCATGCCGCAGTGCGGTAATTTGGTCCTCGCGGGGCGAAAGCTCCCGCAATCTAACGTCGAACACCAACAGACGAACCGAAAGAAGGTATTGAAATGGTCCGCCTGATCAAGCGCTACGAAAGCCGCAAGCTCTACGACACCGAGGAGAGCCGCTACGTCGGGCTCGACGAGATCGCCGCCTGGGTGCGCGAGGGCCAAGAGATCCGAGTGGTCGACAACGGCAGCGGTGCGGACGTAACGCCCCAAACCCTGACTCAGATCATCCTGGACGAGGGGCGTAAAGGCACTTCGTTTTTGCCCAGCGACCTGCTGCACGATCTGGTGCGGATCGGCGAGCGCGCCGTCCACGCCGGCAAGGAGCAGTTTTCGCAAGGTGTGGACAAGCTGGTTCAAGCCTCGATCGATCACCTCGGGCCCGTGCGCAAGGTGCGCGAGGAGATGGCAAGCTTGAGAAACCGGCTCGAAGATCTCGAAGCCTCGCTCGCCGATCTCGATCCCGCGGCGAGCCCGAAAGGCGAAGAGGTCAAACCGGGCTAAGCGTCAAATCGGCTCGGGATCTCCAAAGCGCGACGGAACAGCCAAGAACGGAGAGCACCATGATTCAGGAAATCCAGGACGCGACCGACAAGACCGGCGCTGTGCTGCAAAAGATGGGTCGCGAAATCGCGACGACCGGCCGTCAGACCTGGCTCGCCGGGTTGGGCGTGGTGGCGGAAGCCGATGAGCAGGGCCGCGGTCTATTCGACCGTCTGGTCGAGCGCGGCCGCCCGCTCGCCAAGAAGCAGAAGCAAGCGCTGTCCGAAGCGGGCGAGAAGGTCGAGAAGAGCGCCCGCGAACTGGGCAAGCTGGTAAACGACACCGTGGAATACGAGGTACGAGGCGCTCTCGGGCGTTTCGGCCTCGCGACGCGCGACGACGTAAAGGCGCTGGAACGGCGCCTGGAGAGCCTGTCGCGCGAACTCGACGAACTCACCGTCGTCGGGTCATAAGCACCACCAAACGAAAAATCTAAGGGGATACCCCATGGCTACGCAAGACAAGAAGATTCAAGACGAAGTGAAGGACTCCGCCCATCGCATCTGGCTCGCCGGGTTGGGCGCGCTCGCCACGGCGGAAGAGGAAGGCTCGAAGCTGTTCGCCCGCCTAGTCGAGCGCGGCAAGGGTTTCGAAGCCGACGGCAAAGAGAACTTCGCCAAGGCCAAGAAGAAGGCCGAGAAGGTCTACGAAGACGTCACCGAGACGGTCGACGACAAAATCACCGCGGCGCTCCATCGCCTTGGCGTACCGACCCGCGACGAGATCAAGCGCCTGACCAAGAAGGTCGAGGATTTGACCGCGAAGATCGAGCAGCTGAAGCCGAAAGCCGCCGCCGCGACCGCCGACGACGAGAAGAAGGCGCCGGCCAAGAAGAAGGCCGAGTAACTAGCGTCCGTCTCCTGGCGCTGTTCTCCCCTCTCCCCCCGGGAGAGGGGCCGGGGGTGAGGGTTCTTTGCGGATGGATGTAGAAAAGTGAGCAAGGCACGGGTGGCAGGTAAGAGCGAAGATCCCGCGGCGGCGAGCCCCAAGATCGGCCTCGCGCTCGCCGGTGGCGGCCTCGAGGGAGCGATCTACGAAATCGGTGCGCTTCGCGCGCTGGATGAGGTGCTCGACGGCTTCGATTTTAACGCCGCACACATCTACGTCGGCGTTTCGGCCGGCGCTTTCCTCTCCGCCTGCCTGGCGAACAACTTGACGACCGCGCAGATGTGCCGCGCCATCGTCTCGTCCGATCCGGGCGAGCATCCGTTCGTTGCCGAAACCTTTCTCACCCCCGCGTTCACCCGCGTCGCCGGTGCCGCCGGCTCACTCCCGCGCCTGCTTTTTGAGGCGATCCAGGACTACGTCGCGCGCCCATCGGAGAAATCGTTCTTGGGCTCGCTCACGCGGCTGGGCCGTTCGCTTCCCGTCGGCCTGTTCGACAACGAGCCGATCCGCCGCTACCTCGAACGGATCTGGGGAATCAAAGGGCGGACCGACGATTTCCGCAAACTGGGCAAGCATCTGGTGGTCGTAGCGACCGATCTCGATTCCGGCCATGCGGTACGCTTCGGCGAGCCCGGCTACGATCACATTCCAATTTCAAAAGCCGTGCAGGCGAGCTCGGCGCTGCCGGGAATCTATCCGCCGGTGGACATCGAAGGGCGCCACTATGTCGACGGGGTCTTGATCAAGACCCTCCACGCCTCGGTCGCCTTGGAAGCCGGGGCCGAGCTGGTGCTATGCATCAATCCGATCGTACCGGTCGATACCGTCCGCGCCCGCGGCGCCGGCTACGAGGGGCACCCCAATCTGCTGAACTGGGGTCTGCCGGCGGTGCTGTCGCAGACCTTCCGAACGCTGATCCATTCGCGCCTCGAAATCGGCATGGCGGCCTACGAAACGAAGTTCCCCCACGCCGACGTCGTCCTGTTCGAGCCCGACAGCGACGACCATAAGATGTTCTTCACCAACATTTTCGGCTTCTCCGAGCGCCGCGCCGTGGCCGATCACGCTTACCGCGCCACCCGGCGCGAGCTGCTCCGCCGCGCGCCGGACCTCGGTCCCCAACTCGCCAAGCACGGCATCATCCTGCGCACCGATCTGCTCGAAGACCTCGATCGCGATCTGTGGAAGAGCGTCGGCCCGAGCGGCGGCACCCGGCGCGCCCGCGCCGACTCCGTCAGCCCAAGCCAAGTCGCCGACCGCTTGGATACCGCGCTCGACCGGCTCGACGCCTGGATGAACGCGCAGAGCTGAAGAGCCCCCTAACCAAACAGCCCAGGGTTTTTCCTGGCGGCGCTGGTCCGTTTCGGATATAAAGTTCATACCGAAAAGGAGAGCCCGCATGTCTGATCCGAAGCCCATCGTTCGCTGTGCGATCCATCCTTCCGTCGGCGTGGCAAGGGTCGGCAACGCCCCGGCCGACGAGTACTACCTCGCGCCGGAGGTGCCCGGCCGGACGGCGATTCCCGGCGGCGGTGGGTTCAAGAACGACGAAGGCGAACTGCGCAAAGAGGGTGGCCGCTTCCGCATCTACGGCTACGACGAGGACGGCCGGGTGGTCCGGGAGATCACTGCCGACGACGCGGAGATCACCTGGGAGGTCCATCTCGCGAACCGCAAGGCGGCCTGGTATCAATTTTTCAACGCGATGGATCTCGCGCAGTACGCGATGTCCGCGACGTTCCGCAACGGCACGATCACCGGCGGCTCGCGCGCCGCTTTGGTGATCGATCCCGGCGCCGTAGAGATCGGCGGGCGCGGCGCGCACGGGCCGCGCTACCGCTTCGAGGGAGGTTTCATCCGGTTCGGGAACGGTTCGCCGATCCAGGTGCCGCTCGGCGAGCTGCGGACGGACGAGAAAGGGCGGTTGATCGTTCTCGGCGGTGACGGCACCTCCGCCTCGGCCGCCAATCAGCTGGCGGTTACGTTCGCCAACAACGACGGCTGGTACGACGACGTCTCCGACGGCCCGGTGCGCGCTCAGGTGAAGCTCCACGGGCGCGATGAGCCGCTCGAAGCCGAGCCCGCCATGGTGGTGGTGACCCCGCCGAACTTCGGCCCGGGCCTCTACGGCGTCGTCACGATGTACGACGTGGTCTACGACCTGTTCGTGCGCCAGGGGTGGCTGCCGGCGGTCGAGCGCCTGAGCTTTTGGACTCACATCTACCCGCTGCTCGAACGGATGGTCAACAGCAGCTGGGTAAACCAGGGGATGTACCTATTGTTTGGCTCGGGCTCGCCCGGCGATTACACCGACCCGGAGACGCGCGCGCAACTCGCCGACCCGAGCCCGGCCGCGCGGCCTGCCCGCGAAGCGGTCTTCCGCCTGTTCCGCCGGCCGGTGCCGCCGTGGGATCGCGTCGCGCGCCGAGCGAAACTGCCGCCCCCTCAGCCCTCTCATCTCCCGCCTTTTTATGGCGACGGTTTCGGCGACTACGAAGGCATCGCGATCGACGAGCTGGCACTCACCGAGACGCTCTACGGCTGGCTGGAGCGCTGGGCCGCCGGAGACTTCGAAACCGGAACGCCGGTTCAGCTGCCGCCGGACCTCGAATCGCTGCCGCTCAGTGCCCAGCCGGCCGCGCTCGACCGGACGCCGCTCGAAGGATGCCTTGGAGGACCGTTCCACCCCGGCATCGAGATGACCTGGCCGATGCGTGTGCCGCGGATGTGGCGGCCGCCGGCCGAGGCGGGCGGCCTGCCGTTCCGGCTCCACATCCTGCCGCCCGACGTCGCTCCGTCGGACGACTTCGGCCCGGTTCTCACGCCGGAGGTCTGTCTGGGCGAAAGCGGACCGCTTGCCGCGAGCGGTCCTGGCTCGCTTTCTCGCTGGCTCGGTATCCCCTGGCAGACCGACGAGGCGAGCTGCCTCGCCGGCTACGACGCGTCGAGCTATCTGCCCGTCCCGTCGTTCTGGGCCGCGCGGGTACCGAACCAGGTGCTCAGCGAGGAGGCGTTCGAGCAGGCGAACGACGGTCGCCTGCCCTACGCCCAGCGCCTCAAGAACGCCGCCTATCGCCAGTTTTGGCTGCGCGACATCCAGGGTTCGAGTTACCAGCAGCGGATCAACAACATGGTGAAGGAGTGGAGTCTGCTCGGGATCGTCACCGAGCAGAACGCCCCGGAAGGGGTCGAGCCCGAGCCGGGACTGCCGGCGCGCTCCTGGGTGGAGACCCAGCGCGATCCCTCGTTTACCATCGCCGATCCTTCGTGGCGCCAGCTGCTGATGGTGGAAGGGATCGAGCCCATCCACCTGCCCAAGGCGGCGGCGCCGGGAGCGGCGGAGGCCTTCGAAGAAGGGGCGGAGCCGGCCGAGGAGAAGCACCCGCGGCGGCGCAACCTCCGGCGAGACTCGCGCTGATGCACGGCGCACCTCGGGTGGTCATCGTGGGCGGCGGTCCCGCCGGCGCGGTGGCCGCCCGGGTGCTCGCCTCCCGTGGCGTACGGCCGATCGTTCTGGAGGCACTCGCGACACCGCAGCTCAAGGTGGGGGAGACGCTGCCGCCGGGATTGAACCCGTTGCTGCGCCATCTCGGGCTCGACACCTGGCTCCAAGCCGACGGCCACCTCCGCTCTCAGGGAAACCGGTCGTTCTGGGGCTCCACCCGGCCTGCCGAGAGCCCGTTCCTGGCGAATGCGTTCGGCAACGGCTGGCACGTCGACCGGCGCCGATTCGAAGCCCGCCTCGCCGAGACGGCCCAAGAGGCGGGAACCGAATGGCGCTGGGGAGCCCGGCTGGCGAGCTGTATGCGCAGTGGGCGCCCGGGGCGAAAATGGCGCATCGAAGTCGTCCAGGCCGGCCGGCGCGAAGCCCTGGACGTCGATTTCGTAGCCGACGCAACCGGCCGTCCCGCCCGTCTCGCCCGCCGGCTCGGCGCCCGTCGGGTGCGCTACGACCGATTGACCGGCATCACCGGCCTCCTTGAAAGCCCCACGCCCGCGGCCGACACCTACACGCTGGTCGAAGCAACCCCCGGCGGCTGGTGGTACTCGGCCCTGCTGGCCGACGGCCGCCTGGCCGTGGCTTTCTTGACCGACGGTGATCTTTTGAGCCCCTCTCTGCGTTGCTCCCGGGCCGATCCGGACGCCTGGTGGCGCCTCTTGCTGCAAACCGACTCGACCCGGAAACGGGTGGCAGGCTCCGGCTATTTTCTGACGGCGCCGCTCAAGATCCAGCCGGCCGAAAGCTCAAGGCTCGACTCGATCGTCGGCGACGGCTGGATCGCCCTGGGAGACGCCGCGGCGGCCTACGACCCTCTCTCCTCCCACGGAGTAGCGAGCGCCATGGGCTCCGGCTACTACGGCGGTCACGCCATCGCCGACCTCCTCGCCGGCCGCGCCGAAGCGCGCCTCGCGTATTTGGGTTTGCTGGAGCAGGCCTATGGAACGTATCTCGCTCAACAAAAGGAACTCTACGCCCAAGAGGCCCGTTGGCCCGATGCGCCGTTCTGGCGACGGCGGCAGGAGGGGGTTGTGCAGGCTGATGGCTGAGGGCGGCGGAGCCCAGAGTGGTTGCCGGGCTCACTCCACCCGCAGCGCCCACAGTTCCGTGCCGATCTCCTCGGAGTAGCGGGAGTAAAACGCTCGGTCGCCCGCGGTGGTGAGGAAGGGCACTTCATCGATCGGGAAAGTCAGCGCCACGGTCGTGCCCTCCGGGGTGCCGTCGGTGAGCCAGAGGTTCGATCGACCGCTGAGGAGCAGCCGGTCGGCGAAGGGGGTGACGCTAGGGAACCGGTCGAAGTCGTCCGGCGGATCGACCAGCAGGCGGGTGCCGGCGGCCGTGCCATCGGTGACCCAGAGGGAGCGATGTTCGTGTCCGCCCTGGTGCCGGGCCAGGAAGACGATGCCTTGGCCGAGCGCGGCCGGTTGAAACCGATCCTCCAGAACGAGGTCGCTGTGGAGGAGACGCGTTCCGGCGGGCGTGCCGTCGCTCGCGTAGAGGCCGAGGTAGGTCGCGTCGATCGAGACCGCAAAGAGGACTCGATCGCCAACCACGGTGAGGTCGGCGACGTAGACGCTCGAATCGAACAGACGGATCGTTCCGGCGGCGGTGCCGTCGCTCGCCCACAGCTCTAGCTGTCCGTCCGCGACCTCGCGCCGGAAGTAGGACTTGCCACCGGCGAAATCGCCGCCGAATTCGCCGATGAACGGGTAGGCGTCCTCGAAGCGTCGGGTGCCCGCGGCGGTGCCATCGGTCACGAAGGAGTAGTTCGAAGTGCCGTCATAGGCTCGGAACACCAGCCGGCCGCTGAAGGCGGGCTGCAGGTTCGAGACGCCGGAACTGGCCGGGCCGGCCAGAGTGTCGGCCACGATGTGGGTGCTCGCCGCCGTACCGTCGGTCACCCACAGCTCCTCGCCGTGCGCCGCGTCCGTGGCGATGAAATATGCCCGGTCGCCGACCGTGACGAAGTCGTGTGGAAAGCTGAGCCCAGGAGGAGAGATCTGGAAGGTACCTTGCGCCGTCGCGTCGGTGCGCCAGAGCGTGTAGTCGAAGTTCACTCCCCGCAAGAAGTAGGCGAAATGGTCGGCGCTGGTCGGACGAAATGGGCTCGCGACGCTGTCGAGAAGCCGGATCGTCCCGGCCGCCGTGCCGTCGCTCGACCAGAGGCCGCCGGGGGTGTGAACGCCGTCGTCGGCGAGGAAGGTCACGTGCGATCCGGCCCGGGCAAAGGATCGAGGCATCGAGCTGGCCGGTCGGTTGGGCGCGAAGTCGGCCAGCAACGCGGTGGAGGCACGCGTACCCTCCGTCTTCCACAGCTCGCGACCGTGCATGTCGTCATGACCGTTGAACAGGAACGACTGCCCGGCAATGACGCCTTGGAGCGAGAACCCGTCGACCGGGTAGGTGAAATTGGTCAGCTTGACGGTTCCGCCCGGAGTCCCATTGGAACGCCAGATCTGGTCGCCTTGGAGGGTTGCTGCCGCGAAATAAAACCCGCCCGCCACGCTTCCGAACAGTCTCGGCTCGCTGGAACAGTCGCCGCGGCAGAAGTCCTTGAACAGGCGGGTCCCAGCGGGCGTACCGTCGGTGCTCCAGAGCTCGGTACCTCGGGCGGGAGTACCGGCGGGGAAGTACAGCCGATTACCGAAGGCGAATTTCGGACCGTCGATCACGCCCGGGCAGGGTCCGGGGCAGATGTCTTTGAGCCTTTGGGAACCGCCGGGCCGGCCGTTGGAGACCCACGGCTCGTCGTCGTTGCCGATAAACACCAACCGCCCAGGCAACTGCACCTGGGGCAGCGAGAGGGGAAACGTCCGAGGTCCGCCCAATTCGGTGATCCGCGCGGTGCCGGCCGCCGTGCCATCCGAGGCCCAGAGCTGCTCCCCGTGGCTGCCGTCGTCGGCGGCAAAGTACAGCCGGCCGAGGTGGAAGAGCGTCTGTGGCACGAAGTCAGGCCGCGGCGGTCGGGCGGCGATCCGCTTGACCTGCACTGTGCCGTGGGTCGTGCCGTCGCTCTTCCAAAGGTACCAGCCATTCGAACTCTGGCTGAAGAAGAACAGCGTCTGGCCGACCACCGTGAGTGCCGTCGGGCCGGTCAGTTGCCGGTTCTGCCGATCCGGGTCGAGGACTAAGCGGGTACCGCCCGCGCTGCCGTTGGTCGACCAGAGAGAGACGCCGCGGCCGTCATCGGCGGCGAAGTAGATTCGGCCACGGAACGAAGTCAGCTCGTGCGGTTCCGAATCGCCCGCGCCCGAGGTGAGATCGACGATCCTGCGAGTGCCCCCCGGAGTGCCATTGGCGGTCCACAGCTCCGTGCCCAGCGCATCTCGCCCCGCGAAGTAGAGGCGATCACTGCCGGGCAGAATGAGAAACACGTTGTGCAAGGGGCGCGCGAGCCGCCGCAACGTCGGCGAGATTGGGACCGTGCCCGCGGGGGTGCCATCGGTAGCCCAGAACCGAAAGACGCCGGGAGAGATGGCCTCCCCGAGGTAGGCGATCCGCGCCGCCGGAGCCCCGGACTGATTGAACTGCGGACCTCGGGCCAGCAGGACCGTCCCGGCCGCCGTGCCGTCGCTCGACCAGAGCTCCCCCTCGTCACCCACCAGGAACACCCCCTTGCCGCCGATGCTCACTACCGGCGTAGGAATGGAGCCGACGCCGTCAGTCTGCGTGTTCAGGTCCGCGACCCGGTAGGGAGTCAAAGTCTGAGCGTGCAGCCCTGCGGCCAGAAGGAAGGCGGAGGAGACGAGTCGTCGCATGCGAGACACTCTACTCCCGTTCGCGGGTGCGTTTGCTAGAATGCAAACTATGAAGCGCCGCCTCAACCTCCTTCCCCTCGTCGGTTTTCTGGTCTGTGCCGTCGGCATGATCGGCGATCCGTTCGTCTTCGCGCGGTATCCGCAGACCCGCGATGTCCCCTGGGTAAGTTGGCTCCTGCTCGTAGCGGGGCTCGGCTTGATCGGCCTCGGGCTATTCCGTGCGTTCGGTCGGTCGAATCTCTACCGGGGGCGGATCGCGGGGCCGATTTTCGGCATCTTGGGGCTCGCCGTGACGGGGCTGTTCGCGTTCGTGACCCTGGTTACGGCGCGCGAACTGCCCGCCTCGCCGAACGCACCCAAGGTCGGCCAGACAGCGCCGGCTTTCGTGCTGCCCGACACGAACGGCCAACCGGTGGCGCTCCAGACCCTGCTCGGGCCGGGCAAGTCGTGGGTGTTGTTGATCTTCTACCGCGGCTACTGGTGACCGTTCTGCAACTCCGAGTTACGGAGTTTCGATCAGCACAAAGAAGAGCTGGCGGCTCGCGGTATCCAAATCGTCGCGATCAGCGTCGATCCACCCGCGACGAGCCGGGCACATGTGGCGAAGACCGGCTGGCGTTTCCCCGTGCTCGCTGACGAGAGAGCCGAGACGATCCGGCGCTACGGCATCCTTCATCCGGGTGCTGGACCGGAAGGCAAAGACATCACCCGCCCCGCGGAGTTCCTGCTCGATCCGAAAGGCATCGTCCGCTGGCGCGACCTGACCGATGACTTTCGCGTCCGTACCCGGCCCGAGACCGTGCTGCAAGAGATCGATCGGCTGCAGGCGAAGAAAGCACCCTGAGTTGACGCTGGCCTTTGGCCCGCCCAAGAGGTACTCGGGATAGATCTCGCACGCCGTACCGAGGTCGATCGAGGTCGAACTGGGGGGTGAGACGAACCTCGCGTAAATCTCGCGTATTTCTTCGAGAGAACGGTCGGGGGTTCGCTCGCGTCTCGGGCGGCTCTGTTCGTTTGGCCGACTGGTTCCTGCAGGCACAGCAAGGAGAACCGAAATATGCCCCTTCCTACTCGGATCGTCGAACGCCTTTCCGTCGGCCTAAAGCGCTTCCAACCGATTCTCGCCTCCGCTCGATCGCGGGACGTCAACGAATCGGATACGTCGATGATCGTCACCGACATGTTGGCGGAAATCTTCGGTTACGACAAATACAGCGAAGTCACCCGCGAGTTTTGCATCCGCGGCACCTACTGCGACTTGGCGACCCGGATTGAAGGCAAATTGCAAATGCTCATCGAGGTCAAAGCCATCGGTCTCGAACTCAAAGACAGTCACGCCAAACAGGCCGTTGACTACGCGGCCAACCAGGGAGTCGAATGGGTCGCGCTCACCAACGGCAACGTATGGCGTGTTTTCCGAGTGATCTTCGCGAAACCCATCGATGCGGAATCGGTCCTCAACATCGACCTCTTGGAGCTGAGCCAGAAAAGGGCGGATCACCTCGACAGCCTGTACCTGTTGACCCGGGAAAGCATGCTGAAGTCGGGTCTCTATGCGTACCATGATCACCTTCAAGCAACGAACAAGTTCTACTTGGCGGCTGTGGTGTTGAGCGACAACGTGCTCGAAACGATGCGCCGCGAGCTTCGTCGGCTCTCCGACGTGAAGATTGAAGTCGAAGAATTGAGAGAGGCGCTCAGCCAACAGGTATTGAAGCGCGAGGTGCTGGAAGGAGAAAAGGCCGACGCTGCCCGTAAGAAAATGGCGAAAGCGGCCGGAAAGGCGCTCCGCGGCCCAACGAAAGAGAAGGTTGCCCAGCCAAGGACTCTTGTTGTTCCGACGGAAACGGATTTGGCGACCGGCGAGTCGCACAACCCCTCAAAGGGCTGAGAGCCGATTCAACCTTGCCGCGTCGCCCTCGTCGATCTCGGAGGCCGAGACGGCAGCGCTCCTGCGTTCCCGAGAAATTCCGCCGAGCGCTCCGTACGATCGATCGCCATCCCGAGCAACTCGACCGCGCCACCCAAGGCTTCACGCTCGCCGGTCGACGATGGGATTTCTCGGAGTCAGACGGGTTCGTCGGCGGCGCAGCAGGGCTTCTCGATGAACCCGCAGGGCAGTTCGGCCGCTCCAGAGGCCATTTGCGCCGCCGAACAGACCATTTGCACCATCCAACAGCCCATTTGCACCGCTCGATTGGGGATTTCTCGCGCCGATCGGGGGACTTCGGCCGTCCATCTGTGCAATTCGACGGGCGAACTGTGCGGAGGAACGTTCCCGACGGCCTGTTTGGCGGCTCGCGTCCCCTGTTGGGTGACCGAATTACCTGTTTTGACGACCAAACTCCCTACCGCGACGCCGGAAATCCCCGTGGCGCGGTCCGGAATTCGCGGCACAAGGTCATCTACCGGTCGGGTCGCTCGCCAGCGCGTAGCTCGTGCTCCGCCCCCTTCCAGGCCGCGGACCAGGCGATCGGCACGTCGGGAGTTGGTGGGCTGAGCCGCGAACTCGATCCGTATTGTTCGAGAGGTGTCACCTCAGGCGGCTCGATGCGACGGGATTTTCTCCAACTCCTCCCGAAGGGAACGCTCGGCGAGCCAGAGATCGTGAGCCTGCTGGAGCCGGAGCCAGATGCCTGCCCCGTTGCCGCAGAACTTGCCGAGCCGCATCGCCATCTCGGGGGAGACGCCCGAGGTCTCCGAGAGGATGCGGTGGAGTGTCTGGCGGGTCACCCGCAACTGCCGCGCCGCTTCGCTGACCGTCAAACCGAGCGCGGGAAAAACGTCTTCCCGTAGAACCGCGCCCGGGTGGGTCGGCGGGCGGCGGCGCCCGCGCTCAGCTGCCAATTCTTCAGGCATCGATGTTCTCCTCGCCGAAAGGGCTCAATGCGAAGAGCGCGGGACGCGAGGTCGGGCCGGACGTGGCGGCTGGTGCCTAGCTCGAACAGCTCTTTCAAGCCTTTGTGCCGAAGCTCCGGATCACGCGCCAGAGTGTAGCGCATTGGTTTACACTAGTCGAGGCCCCCCGGGGCACGCCGAGACGACGCGTTCGCTTGTCGCGGAGAAGAAGCGGTACCCCCTGGCCGACTGAGCCCGGGTCCGCCGACATACAATCCGGTGCGATGGCGAAATCGGGAAACCGGACCATGAACAAACTCAAGCAGATCTGGAGCAATCTACATTCGAGCCTCTGGTGGCTGCAGTCGCCGGTGCGACCTACCTCTGGCCGCCGATTCCGGGCTTTGCGGGTAGCGTTGCCTGGCCTCCTCTGCTGGGGTGTGCTGACGGCGGTGGTCAGCGCGCAGGGAGACGCGACCGGGCTGCAAAATCAAATTCTTCCGCAGAAAGAGGATCTTTCTCTCGCGCCGGCGAAGGTGGCCGTGCAGCCGATCGCCCACGACGAGGAGATCCGCCAGCGCCTCCAGAGCGTCATGGAGGCCACAGGGTGGTTCAATGCTCCGGAAGTCAAAGTCGTGGACGGCGTTGTTTTTCTCAACGGCCGGGCCAATACCGACGAGATCAAGAAGTGGGCGGGCGACCTGGCACGCAATACCCAGGACGTGGTCGCCGTGGCCAACCGGATTGAAGTAGCCCAGCCGTCCGCTTGGGACTTCCGCGGGGCGTGGGTTTGTCTGTCGGGACTTTCGCGCGTCTTCGTCCGCTCCCTCCCGTTTGTCCTC
>JBBRUC010000106.1:0-19873 GCA_038248205.1 Thermoanaerobaculia bacterium | reverse complement strand
CCTGGGACCGCCGGCGTCCCCGCCGGCCCTGTCGAGGCGCCAGCGTTCGGCGCTACGAATGCCGCCGAGACGGCGGCGGTCCCAGGAATCCTTCCCGGATCGGGATTGCCCAGGGGGCTCGTCCGTGACCTACCCCCGCCGCGAGACCGCCGCCGAGGTCCACGAGCGTTGGCTCGGCATGGCGCAGCCGATCGAGGGGCTCGTGCTCTCGGTCCCCGTGCTGGTCGAGGCCCAATGCGGCAAGGCTTTGCCGCTGGCCGTGCGCGACCGCTTGGCCGCCCTCTGCCGGCCGGTGTTTGGTGGGGAGGGAGCGGGGGGAGACCCTCGCCGGCTCGCGGCGGATCTCGAAGCGCTGCTGTTTTCTCCCGAGATCTTGGGCTTCCAAGAGAGCGACTTCGACCGCGCGGGCGCGCTGCCCGAAGAGCTGTTCCACTACGTCGCCGAGGGGCGCCAGCGGCTGGAACCCACCCTTGCGTTGCGCAAGCGAGCCGTGCCGGCGAGCCCGTCGACCGCTCCAGACACCGACGCCGAAGCGACTCCCGCCCAGCGCGCCGGCCGCGGCTACGAGCTGTTGGTCTGGACGCTGCCCGAAGGGCTCGATCTCGACCGGCCGGAGGCCGTGACCGGCCCTTGGGATTACCCGCCGACCGCCAAGTTCGAACGGCTGCTCCGCCATACCCAGGTGCCGATCGGCGTCATTGCCAACGGCCTCGCGGTGCGGCTGCTCTACGCCCCCCACGGCGAGGCGAGCGGCTGGCTCACCTTCCGTCTCGCCGACCTGGCGGACGCGGGCGGCCGGCCGCTGCTCGATGCGTTCGTCATGCTGCTCGGCCGCGCGAGCTTCTTCGGCCGGGCGCCGGAGGCGCGGCTGCCGGCTCTTCTTTCCGCCAGCCGCAGGCGCCAGGCGGACGTGACCGAAAAGCTCGCCGAGCAGGTGTTCGGCGCGCTCGAAGCGCTGCTCGCCGGGTTCGAGGCGGCGTCCGAACGAGACGGCGGGGACAATCTGGAAACGGCGCTCGCCGACGGCGGCGAGGTGCTCTACGGCGGTCTGCTCACCGTCCTGCTCCGCCTGGTTTTCGTGCTCTACGCCGAGGACCGCGACCTGCTGCCGACCGACCGCGAGCTGTGGGCCAAGCACTACTCGCTGCTCGGTCTGTTCGATCAACTCCAGACCGACGCGGGCGCGCACCCCGATGCGATGGACCGCCGCTTCGGCGCCTGGGACCGCCTGCTCGCCCTGTTCCGCGCGCTCTGGCTCGGGGTGGAGCACGCAGAGGCCTCCGACCCCGAAGCAATCCGCCTACCGCCGCGCCGCGGCCGGCTGTTCGATCCCCACGAATACCCGTTCCTCGAAGGATGGCGCGCCGGTTCGGCGCCGATCGTCGAAGCCGCCGACCGCGCGGCGGTTCGGACCCCCACGGTGTCCGACGGCGCGGTCTGGGAGGTTCTCCGCCGGCTGTTGATCTTCGAGGGGCAGCGCCTGTCGTACCGCGCGCTCGACGTCGAGCAGATCGGCAGCGTCTACGAGGCGTTGATGGGCTACCGGGTGGAGCGCGTCCTCTCGCCCGCGGTCTGCGTCAAAGAGTCGCGCGCCTGGGTGGAGGTCTCGCGCCTGCTCGATCAAGCCCCCGCGCGGCGCGCCTCGTGGCTCGCCGAAGAGGCAGGGCTGGGCAAGAAGCTGGCCCAACGGATCGCCGCCGCGGTGGCGGAGGGCACGGACGGTACCGAGGCCGCCGCGGGAGCCTCGCCGGCCGACCGCGAAGCGGCCGCGCTCGCCGCGCTCGAAACCTACCGCGCCGCCGGCACCCGCACCGCCTCGCCCGGCCGGTTGATCCTCCAACCCGGTAGCGAGCGGCGGCGCACCAGCAGCCACTACACGCCGCGCACCCTGTCCGAGCCGATCGCCCGCCGCACACTCGAACCGCTGCTCGCCACGCTCGGCGCGGAGCCCGCTTCCGAGGCGATTCTGGAGCTGAAAGTCTGCGACCCGGCGATGGGCTCCGGCGCGTTTCTGGTCGCCGCCTGCCGCTTCCTCGCCGATCGCGTGGTGGCCGCCTGGACCCGCGAAGGCCGCCTGGCCGCGGGGAGCCTTCCCGCCGATCCCACCACCCACGCCCGCCGCCTGGTCGCCCAGCGCTGCCTCTACGGCGTCGATCGCAACCGCTACGCGGTCGACCTCGCCAAGCTCTCGCTCTGGCTGCTCACCTCGGCGCGCGACCTGCCGTTCACTTTCCTCGATCACGCGCTCCACTGGGGCGACTCGCTGGTCGGCCTCAGCTTCGAGCAGATTCGCAGCTTCCATTGGCAGCCGCAGGCGCAGGACGCGCTCACCACCGGGGCTCTGGAAGACGCCCTCGGCGAGGCGATCGCGCTCCGCCGCGAGTTGCAGGCTCTGGAAGGGCAGGGGGCCGCGGAGCAGAGCGCGCGCGAAGCGCTGCTCCGCGACGCCGACGACGCGCTGGACCACGCCCGGTTGCTCGGCGATCTGGTGGTCGGCGCGTTCTTCGCCGAATCGGGGGAGAAGGCGCGCAGAGCCGAGCTGGCGCGCCGGCTGACCCGCGTCCACGAATGGCTCGAAACGAGGCAAGGGGGAGGGGCGCCGCCCGCCGATCTGCTCGATCTGCAAAAGGAGATCCGCGAGCGGATCCCGGTCTTCCACTGGATGCTCGAGCTGCCCGAGATCTTCTACGCCGACCGCCCCGATCCGCTGGCCGCGGGGGAGAGGAACGGCAAGGCGTTCATCGACGGGTTCGTCGGGAACCCGCCGTTCGCGGGGAAGAACTCGATCGCCGACGGCAACGTGGAAGGGTATGTCGATTGGCTCAAGACGATCCATCCGGCGAGCCACGGCAACGCCGATCTCTCGGCGCATTTCTTCCTCCGCGCCGCGGCAATGCTCGGAGCGCACGGCACGATCGGCCTGGTGGCGACCAACACGATCGCCCAGGGAGATACGAGAGCGACCGCGCTCCAGCCGCTGCTCGGGGAAGGCTTTTCGATCTACGACGCGACGCGGAACCTGCCCTGGCCGGGGGCTGCCGTGGTGACGGTCTCTGTCGTTCATCTGGCGGTGGGGGCTCCGATTTCTCAGGTAGGTAAAAAGCGGTTGGACGGGAAGGTCGTCGAGGCGATCAACTCCCGATTACGTCCGAAGCCTGAGCGGGACGATCCCGCGAAGCTCGCGAGCAATCGGGACCTGAGCTTCGTCGGCTCGTACATACTCGGCATGGGCTTCACGCTCACGCCCATCGAGCGCGATGAGCTGATCTCGAAAGACCCTCGAAACGGCGAGAGGCTCTTCCCGTACCTGGGCGGCGAAGAGGTCAACTCCACGCCTACCCAGAGCTTTCATCGATACGTGATCAGCTTCGGCCAGATGGATCTCGAGAAGGCTGAGGGCTGGCCCGATCTCTTAGCGATCGTGCGTGAGAGAGTGAAGCCTGAGCGGGACCAGCTGAAGGACAATGCCGACGGTCGGCACCGGAAAGACTTTTGGTGGCAGTTTGGGCGCGAAACTCCAGCTCTCTCCGCAATTCTTACTAAGCTCGATTGCTGCCTCGTCACGTCCCGCGTCTCGAAGCACCTGATCCTCTCGTTCCAGCCCACGGACCGGATCTTCGCCGAAACGCTCTTCGTGTTCCCCCTCCCCACCCAGACCGCTTTTGCCATTCTCCAATCCCGCATCCACGAATCCTGGGCGCGCCTGCTGTCGTCGTCCATGAAGACCGACCTCCGCTACACCGCCTCCGACTGCTTCGAGACCTTCCCGTTCCCCGACTCCGACCCGCGGGCGGAGATCGCGGAGCTTCAAGAGATCGGGGAAGTTCTCTACACCACCCGGGCGCGCTGGCTGGTCGAGACGAACCAGGGCCTCACCGAGGCCTACAACCACCTCAAAAACCCGCACGACCTCGACCCCCGCGCCGTCGAGCTGCGCCTCCTGCACGAACAGATGGACCGCGCCGTCCTCGACGCCTACGGCTGGACCGATCTGGCCGTACCCCCCTTCGCCACCCCCGAAACCGAAGCCGAGCGCCGAGCCCTAGAAACCTTCACCGACGAAGTCATCGACCGCCTCTTCGTCCTGAACGGCGAGCGAGCGGAGCAGGAACGCCGAGAAGGCCTGGACGCCGCCGGAGCCCGCAAACCCGCCAAAACCGCCGCCCCGCCCCGTCGCCCGAAGAAGGGGACCGAAGGCCAAGGCGGCCTGTTCTAAATCACCCTTGCCTGCTGCGGGATCGCTCTTCCCTGCTGCGGGAAACGCTTTCCCTCCAGCGAGAAAGGCTTCCTTGCTGCGGGAAACGCTCTCCCTGCGGCGGGAAACGCTCTCCCTGCGGCGGGAAACGCTCTCCCTGCTGCGGGAAACGCTCTCCCTGCTGCGGGAAACGCTTTCCCTGCTGCGGGAAACGCTTTCCCTGCGGTGGGAAACGCTTTCCCTCCAGCGGGATCGCTCTTCCCTCCAGCGGGATCGCCGTTTTTGAGCCAAATCGCTGCTCCCTCCCGCGGGATCGGTGAATTTGACGCAGGATCGCTGTACCCTCCGGCGGGCAGCCGACATCCACTGGCCGGGTATATGACCGCTACAAGTAGGAGGCTGCCCATGGATTCAAAGAAGAGAGAGCGGCTCGAATCCCACGGTTGGAAGGTGGGCTCCGCCGAGGAACTCCTCGGTCTCACCGCCGACGAGAGCTCCTACATCGACCTGCGGCTCAAGCTCAGCGATGCCGTCCGCCGGCTGCGTAAGGAGCGGAGTTTGACCCAGGTTCAGCTCGCCGAGCGGCTGCAATCCAGCCAAAGCCGCATCGCGAAAGCGGAGGCCGCCGACGAATCGGTCTCCTTGGATCTCTTGATCCGGACCCTGCTCGCGCTCGGAGCCTCCGACCGCGACCTGGCCGAAGTGATCGCGGGGGATCGAGCGGCGTAAGGTTCCAGCGAGGGAAGCGGACGCTTCGCGCAGGCTTTCCCCCGATTCGAGGAGGCCGTCCGCTGTTCGGAAACCCTGGTCCCCCGATTTCAGGACGCCATCCGTCGTTTTGGGGACACGGTCCGCCAATTCGCAGAAGCCGTACACCGATCGCTAGAAGCCTTCCCCCAATTCAAGAATCCCGACCGCCGCCGCCTCGAACAATTCACCGACGACGTCATCGACCGCCTCTTCTTGAACGCCCAGCGAGCCGAGCAAGAACGCCGCGAAGGCCTCGACGCCGTAAAACCGCGCAAAGCGGCCAAGCCGAAGCGCGGGACGGAAGGGCAGGGGGGCTGTTCTAGGGAGTTGCGTCGATCAGGCGATCTGGTAGATGACCGGCCGATAGTGGGGCACAGGGACCGCCTTGCCGTGATCGCGGGCGGCCTCGAGCCAGGCGCTCTTCGCAATCTCCACCTCGGCGAGAGCGGCCTCCGCAGTCGAGCCGAAAGCCGAGCAGGACTCCAGATCCGGAATGTCGGCGATGTACCCGCCGTCCTCGTCGCTCCAGAAAATGTTGATGTGGTAGTCCTTCACGGTTCGTCCTCCAGCTGCAGATTGTAGCGTTCCACGAGGCGGAGAAACTGGCGAAGTTGATACGGCTTGGCATCCCCGCCCGCCTCCTGGAGATTCAGCAAGCCGGGGATCCCGGGATGGTTGAAGACGTGGTGGCTGCCCTGGACACGGACCAAGCGGAATCCGAATGCCTCCGCGAGGCTCCGTGCCTCTCGAAAGGGCACGTTCGCGAAATGCCCTCGGGCCAAACGAGCGAGGAGAATTCGCTGTTTCAAGCGGAACTCCCGAGCCTGGGGCAGACCCGAAGGCCGAGTTGCCGGCGAGGGGTGGCCGGGCTGGCCTGCGGGTCGACGGGGACCGAGAGGGCTTCGAGGGCCTGCATGCCGGTAGTCTATGCTGGCCCCCGCCTACGGAGGGCTGATCGGCGCTTGAAGTACCCCCGGGAACCGAACCCGACCGCCGCCGCCTCGAACAATTCACCGACGACGTCATCGACCGCCTCTTCGTCCTGAACGCCCAAGGAGTCGACCAAGAGCGCCGAGAAGCCTTGAACACCGCCGGAGCCCGCAAACCCGTCAAAGCCGCCGCCCCGCCCCGGCGACCGAAGAAAGGGACCGAAGGGCAGGGCGGCCTGTTCTAAAATCGCTCTTCCCGCAAGCGGGATCACCGTTTTTGCGCCAAAATCACCGTTCCCTCCCAAAGGAACACCATTTTTGGGCCAAAAACACCGTTCCTTCCAGAAGGATCACCGCTTTTCGACCAAAATCGCTCCTCCTTCCCGAAGGATCGGCAACTTTGGCGCAGGATCGCTCTTCCTCCTCGCAGGATCACCACTTTTGGCCGAAAATCGCTGCTCCCTCCCGAAGGATCAATATTTTTGCCGCAGGATCGTCCTTCCCTCCCGCAGGATCGCCATTTTTGGGCGAAAGTTGGTGTTCCTTCCCGAAGGAGCGGTGAATTTGGCGCGGGATCGCTGCTGCGGCGGGTGGGAGTATGTCGAGCGTGGCCGCTCGGCCGAGTAAGACCGCTACAATAGGAGGATGCCCATAAAGTTGAAGTAGGAAAGCGCCTCGGATCCCACGGTTGGAAGGTGGGCTCCGCCGAAGAACTCGGCTCCACACGGGTCCGGGAGCGTCTACTTCGACTTTCTGTTAGAGGTCAACCATGTTTTTAGAAATCTGACTAGTGTTAACATCCGTTAGAATAGTAAGTGGTGTGAATCGCTCGTCGCGTGAAGATTTGGGAGACAACCTGTGAGAGATAGGCATTCCAGAGCGAATAGAGTTGAGCCATCGAGAGTAATTGGAAAAAGGGGCGCGAAAGATCTCCCAGTAAGGTTTGTGGATACGATTCTGGGGCTAGGAGTACTCTGGTTCGCCTTTTTTAGGAGGCCAAGGCCCCGAGTTAAGGAGGACGGAATGGCTGGCCCACCGAGGCGAAACGAAAGGCTGCTGGCGATCTTCTTGCCGTCTGCTCTGCTAGCAGCACAGGTTCTGGTGGGAACACTTCAGTGTTACTCAGTGGCCACTCTGTCGCGCCTAGGAGAGGCGAGAGCTGGCGAACTGCGAAGGGAGGAGATGATACGTAGCTTGTCTGAAACCGGAAGCTCTATCTTGTATCGAACACAAGTTCTCGTCAACTATCTTAGTTTTGAGAGGAGATCTCGCGGAAGCAAAGCTCACATTGACCTGTCCAGGATTGACCTTTCATGCACGGGGAATAGTGGGCGGGACTGCTTTCGATGCCCAAGAGATCTAAATCTTGAGAATGTCGATTTCTCTGAGGCACGCTTTGTTGGCGCAGATTTTAGAGATGGTGAACTTTCCGGCGCGATCCTGAGAGGGGCAGATTTCTCATTCGCAGATCTGCGCGGCGCCAGTCTTCAAGGTGTTAACCTGGAGAGCGCTAAGTTTGTATCAGCCGATCTCAGAAAGGCTAATTTGAAAGAGAGCTTTATGGAAAGCACAAGGATGTCGTTTGCAAAGCTTGACGGCGCTAACATCTCCGGAGCCATTTTCAGGCATAATGTTTCGACCTCCATCTCGATGCCTCTTGGAAAGATGCAGGACCTGATAGCTGCAAGGAAAATGATCAACGCGCCCGGGCCCGTTGTTGATTTTAAGGGGTCTCTAGAGGTTGCCGTGGAGCTGAAGAGTTTTTGGAATGATAGACTGAAGCTAGGATCTATTACAGCGGTAAGTGTGTTGGATTCATCAAGGACAACATACCTTGATATTGACGCCGGGCTAAGAGAGGGGTTTGACGCTATTACCTCGGCAGCTATTGTCGACGGTGTTGACTGGGGATCAGCCCTCAATCCGGGGGTAGGCTTAGAGCCCACTACTCTTTTGCCCTTTTCTGTTCAGGATTCTTCTTACAAAGGTATACAGCCTTGAGAGGTGGCACTACGTTGTCGGGGAATGTTCCGATTGGTAGTACGCGGTTTCGCCGAGAAGAGTGTGACTGCAGAGCGACGAAGTCAACCGATAGGCAGCTGTAGCGCGAAGGCGCCAATACAGTGGGATGGGGTATGAAGTTCAGGCTCCCCGGGGCGGCGACAACATCCACCGCCCCGGTTTAATAGACCGCTGTGCTACCGAGGCTGTTGGCTACTTTTTTGGCGCGAGTAAGCTAGCCACGTCGAAAGTGAAGCCGAAATGGCCCACGATCTCGCTCTGCTCGGTGAGCAGGTCTGCATGGTTGGCCCACGTCACCGAGATCGGGAAGTTGATCCCCTTGGCCAGTGGAATCTCGACCTTGCCGCCCACCGTCGCGATCGTTGGGTGCTTCGCGTCGGGGACATTTCGAGTGTGCGCCCACTTGGCAGCAAACGACGCGACCAGCCCCTCCTTGCTGAAGATGCTATCCTTGAGAATTAGCCTTGCAAACTCAGCACTGGCGTAGGCTCTTTCTGGATCCTTGCCCCCTATTAAGTCGTTCATTCGCGCCCATTCGGCGTTGATCTTGAGGTTTTGCTTTTCACCTAGTGGCTTGTCTCCTCGGAACGCGATGAATACCTTGTCGGGACCGAACTCATCCTTTCTTCGTGTCCCGCCTGCAACTAAGGAATAGACGGGTTTATTTTCAATAGCTTCGGTGACGCTAGCTGCTTTGGCATCGAAAGCGGCCTTCGCCGAAGCGAGGCTGGTCAGAAGCTCGGGCCTAATGATCGCGACAACTTCCGGTGTCTTCAGGAAGTCGTCCAGATCTTTTGGAACTACGCACTGGGAAGATCCAGTCAGTTTTACCCAAGCGGGAATGGCGTTCAGGCGCGCGAGGATCTGCGCCGTAGGGTTCGCGACCTCGAGAAACACTGGGGAGAGGCCGTTGGCATATTCAAGCCAGTTATATTTCTCTCGTCTGTCGCGGCTCTTTGAGGGCCTCCAGGAAACCTCCCAGTTGATTATGTCGGAGATATCCTTGGACGCCAGAGCTTCGTCGGCCTTCCCGTCCCCATCGCGATCGAACGACTCACCTTTTCCTCCAAGGCCGATCGTAGCTCCGAACTGCCGCAGGCGCGTGTTAGTCGGATTCATGTACTGGCTTTGGTCTGTCCAGCTCGCAGTGTGGAGTAGGGTCCGAATGCTGAACGGATTCAAATGGAGGGTGAGCTTGCCGTCTCCCGTTTCCACGAGTCCACTGTCAACCGCAAGTCCGAAAAGCGAAGGCTTGTCCGCACCGTCAGCGAGCGAGGTTGTATCGGTGCCCCCGCTGCTTGTGGCGCTGGTTTGGGTGGCTTGCGGCCTTGACCTTGGCGCATTTTCTGCCGCTTCAAGGAGCGCTTCGGTCGAAGGTCCTTCGGGCAGCCTTTTTGCCAATTGGACAAGCCGATCCTGGAGAATCGTAGTGACATCAACTTGAGGGGCAGTGCAGGCGCCAAAAGCGGTTGACCCTGAAGCCGAAACGAGTAGGGCGAGCACGATCGAGAGGGTCTTCACAGACGCACCTCGATCCGCGCGAAGCCCAGATTTAGAGGGATCCTGCTCTCGGTGCTCTGGTACCGTCGGAAGCGTACGATCTTTTCGCTGCCCACTTCGGATTCAACAGTCACCTCAGCGACCGATTGCCACGAGTCGGCAGCCGGACTGAACTGCCAAGTCAGGGTATACGAGCCTTCTTCGAGGCGCCCAAGAGGCACAAAAACGGGCTGGCTGCCCTCGATCCTCTGATCCACGATGGGCTGTACGAGGGGAGCCATTATTGACGACTTTTGGAAATGGACTACGAAAAGCGCGGGGGAACCGCAGAGCTGGAAGCGGAGAGTAACCTCGTCACCCGTCCGAGCTATAACATCCATGATCATTTCCGTACCGCGGTTGAGGCATGGGGAGTCGGTCAGCGCAGCAACGGCTTCCGGCGAGCCGGGTGTGGCCTTGTCCTTCGAGTTCTTGCTGTCTTCGGTGCTTTTGTCTTTGGCTGCCATGTGCTTTCTCCTAATTGAACGGTTCGGGCCATTGGACGGACGCACCCTTCTTTCCCCTCCGCTACCCGCCCCCCTTCCGCTAGACTCCCCCGCGGAGATCCAGAAATGTCTGAGGTAACAGCGGGGCGCGAGCATTTGATCTCGGCTTTGGGGGCCGATTTGATCGGCCCGTACGACGGGGTGGAGGCGTTCCTCACCTCGACGGAGCGGCTGCGGATTCCTCCTTCGCGGTGGTACTTGACCGGGTTTTTGGCGGCTCTGGCGGCGCGGGAGGTTCCTGATCCTCCGGATGACGAGATGGGCGCGGGGAGCGATTCGGATTTGGAGGAAGCCGGTCCTCCGGATGCGGGGACTCGGCGCAAGCAGCTTCTTCCAGCTTCGATCGGCCTTTCGGTTCTCCTGCCGCGAGCGACGCCGGGCGAGGCGGACGGGGTGCGCGTCACCGTGCGGTGGGCGGATTACGTTCGCGAGGAGGTCGCTTCGGATGGGGAGTCGGGTGGGGAAGCCGAGGCCGTGGACTCAAACGGGGCCGGCACCATCTCTGAGCCCTCGGCCACCCGGAGCGTCTGGTGCCGGGTGCCTCGCGAGCCGATCGCCGTGGAGGTGCCGCTCGATCCGGCGTTGATTCGCTCGGGTCTGGAGCTGCCCGGCGCTCCGGGCGTTTGGCTGCGCGGGCGGCTCGCCGAGGCCGAGGGCCGGGGCTTGCCCGGCGGCACGCGGGCGCTCTCCCTCTTCGTCGTCAACCAACGCGGCTTGGGCGAGCCTCGGGACGCCGACGAGCGGTTCATGTTCCAGGTCGGTTTAGAGATCGAACATGCCGTGGGTTTCGTGCCGCGGCCGAACGCGCGGGGGGAGGATTCGAGCGATCCGGACGAGCAGATCGCCGATCTGCAATTCCGCGGGCGCGCCGAATGGGCGGTCGGCCATGGCGTTGCCGCGTGTCCGCTCGACTTGCCTCCCGATCCCCCGGGAGGCGAAGCGGCAACGGCCGCCCCGGTGCGCCGGGTCGCCACCACCTGGCTGCCGTGCGCCGAAGTGCGGCGCGTGGTGCCGCACGAAGTGGTCGGCCTCCCGATCGAGATGGAGACACTCGCCGCCCTCGCCGCCGGGGACGACCCGTCGGCGCTGCGCGCGGCCCTTGCTCCGCTTCCCGCCGCCTATGGCGCGTGGATCAAACAGCAGGGGGAGATCCCTCTCGAATCTCCCTCGCGCCGCGCCACCCGCGACCGGTTGCTCGCCGACGCGCAGCGGGCGCGAGAGCGGATCGTCGCCGGGATCGATCTCTTGGGGCAAGACGCGGAAGTGCGCGAGGCGTTTCAGTTCGCCAACCTCGCCATGGCCCGGCAGGCGCGGCGGAAGCGGCCGGACCAGGCGCCCGGATGGCGGTTGTTCCAGGTCGCGTTCGTCCTTCTCAACCTGCCGGGGTTGGCCGACGGCAGACATCCCGATCGGGAGATCGTCGAGCTGATCTACTTTCCCACCGGCGGCGGCAAGACCGAGGCGTATCTAGGCGTCATCGCGACCACCCTCGCCCTTCGCCGGCTGCGCGGCCGAGCGCGGCCGGATGGCGGAGAGGGGGTCGCCGTACTCCTGCGCTACACCCTGCGCCTGCTCACCCTCGACCAGCTGGCGCGCGCCGCGACGCTCATCTGCGCGCTGGAGCTGCTCCGCCGGGAGCATGCCGACCGGTTGGGCGGCGCGCGCTTCGCGATCGGCCTCTGGGTTGGTCGCAGCGCCACGGCGAACACGCTGCAAGAGGCGGCGGTGCGCATTCAGGAGTTCAAAAATCGGCGCGACGTTGCGGCCTCGTCCCCTTATCCACTGGTCAACTGCCCCTGGTGCAACGAGGCGATCGATCGCGACGGCATGCGTCTGCGGCCCGATCCGAAAAAGCCATCCGAGGTAGTCGTTCACTGCCAGAACGACGCCTGCGCGTTTCACGCCGACGAGAGCCCCGACGGCCTGCCGGTCCTGTTCGTCGACGAGCAGATCTATCGCGAGCTGCCGGCGTTTCTGGTCGCGACCGTCGACAAGCTCGCGATGCTTCCCTGGCGGGGGGAAACCGGCATGCTGTTCGGCCGCGTGCGCGGACGGGAAGGGGGCGGCGGGCGGGGCTTTTACGGTCCGCTCGACGGCGGAGCGCCCCCGGGCGGGCGGCCGCTGCCCGACGGCCTGTTGCCGCCGGAGGTGATCGTTCAAGACGAGCTGCACCTGATCTCCGGGCCGCTCGGCACCATGGCCGGCCTGTATGAGACGGTGATTGAAGCGCTCTGCCGCCAGCCGGGGGAAGGGGGCGCCCCCGGGCCGCTGCCGAAGATCCTCGCCGCCACCGCCACGGTGCGCCAGGCGGCGGCGCAAACGCGCGCTCTGTTCGGCCGGACGGTGCCCCCCGCGGTCTTTCCGCCGCCGGGGGTGGACGACGGCGAGACCTTCTTTGCCCGCGTCGATCGCAAGAGCCCCGGCCGGTTGTATTTGGGTGTGGCGGCCCCCGGGCGGGCGATGAAGGCGCTTCTGCTGCGGGTCTACGTCGGCCTGCTCGCGGCGGGCAACCTGGTATGGGACGAGGCGGGGAGCAGGTCGTCCGAAGCGAAGCCGAACCGAACCCGGGACCCCAAGGCGGCGCGCAAGACTGCGGACGCCTACATGACCCTGGTCGGCTACTTCAACAGCCTGCGCGAGCTGGGCGGCATGCGCCGGCTGGTCGAAGACGAGGTGGTGAGGCGCTGCCCGATCCAGCCGGATCGCCGGCCGGAGGGGGCGGACGGGCGGCGTTGGTTTCGCGCCCGGCGGATTCAAGGCGAGCCGGTCGAGTTGACCAGCCGCGAAGCGACCGCGCGGATCGCCGAGACCAAGGCGCGGCTGGGGCTGCCCCACAGCGAGAGCCAGCATGTCGACGTGCTGCTCGCCTCGAACATGATCTCGGTCGGGGTCGATATCTCGCGTCTGGGATTGATGGTCGTCGCCGGTCAGCCGAAAACCACCGCCGAATACATTCAGGCGACCAGCCGCGTCGGCCGCGAGCCGGAGGAGCGACCGGGTCTGGTGGTCACCTGTTACAACGTCTTCAAGCCGCGCGACCGGTCGCATTACGAGCATTTCCTTGGTTACCACGGCAGCTTTTACCGCGACGTCGAGGCCTCGAGCCTCACGCCGTTCTCCGGCCCGGCGCTCGAACGGGGGCTCGCCGGGGCGCTGGTCGGCCTTGCGCGGCTCGGCGATCCGCGATGGACGCCGGGCTGTGCCGCCGGGGTGGAGATTCTGCGCGACCGCGAGCCGGGGGAGGCGGCGGTGCGCGCCCTCTCCGAACGGGCGCGGCGGCATCGGACGCTCGACCCGGATTCGGAAGCGACGCTCGGGGCGGAGGTCGCCCGCCTCGCCACCGCCCTGCTCGACGATTGGCAGACGCTCGCGCAGGAGGCCGCGGAAGGGGCTGGCGGGCGGCGCTATTCGCCGTTCGACCTGGACCGCAAGGGCGGCAAGGCGCTGCTCTTCCAGGTGCTCGATTCCGACCGCCCGGAGGCGGGCACGCGCGACGCCCGCTTCGCCGCGCCGACGTCGATGCGCGACGTCGAATCGACCGTCCATCTCTGGCTCCAGCGCCAGCCGCTCGGCGGGTACAAACCGTGAGGCGCCCGGCTCGTGCCGCCACCGCCGGCGCCGCGACGCCCAAGCAGGCGGGGGAGATCCGCCGCAGCCAGATCGTCGGCACCTACGGCCCGGGCGCGTTGGTCGACCTGCTCGACCACGCGGTGGTGATCGGCGGGCTCGACTTCTGGACCTATCCTAACGATGGCCGGTCGCTGCGCCGCGCGACGATCCAAGAGCCGCGCCTGCGCGAGGCGCTCGCCGGGCCGCTCACGCGCTTGGATCCCCCCGTAGTGCTCTCGACCTCGGCGCCGTTCCGTCTCCCCCCGGCGGGGGACGCCAAGGCGCCGGGGCCGTGGAGCGGCGTGCAGGCGCTGGAGATGCCCGACTGGTTCGTCTGCCAGAAGCCGGCTTGCCGGGCGCTGGTGAAGAAGAACGGCCTGACGGTCAAAAAGCAGCGCTACATCCACGAATGCGCCGACGGCACGGCGAGCGCCACCGTGCCGGTGCGCTTCGTCGCCGCCTGCCGCAACGGCCACCTGGAAGACTTCCCCTGGGTGCGCTTCGCTCATCGCGAAGCCCCGCCGTGCGAGGCGCCACGGCTGCGCCTGCTCGAAGGAGCCTCGGGCGATTTTTCCGAGGTTCGGGTGGTGTGCGCTTCGTGCGACGCCAGCCAGGCGCTCTCCCGCGCCGGGATCGCCGACCTGCAACTGCGCTGCAACGGCCGCCGTCCCTGGCTCGGGCGGGATGGCGGGGAGAGCTGCGACCAGAGCCTGCGGCTGCTCGTTCGCACCGCCTCGAACGCCTACTTTCCGCAGGTGGTGAGCGCCCTCACCCTTCCGAGCGGCACGCCGGAACGCGAACTGGCCGACCGGGTACAGGAGGTGTGGGACGTGCTCGAAGGGGCGACGCCTGAGACCCTGCCGGTCTTTCGCCGGATCGCCAAGGTCGAAGCGGCGCTCCTGGGCTGGAGCGACGCGCAAGTGCTCGCCGCGATCGAGGCGGTCCGCCGCAACGAGCCGGAACGGATCGAGCCGCTGCGCACGGCAGAGTTTCGCCAACTGCGCGCGGCGCCCCCGGAGCGGCCGGGGGAGATCGCGCCGCCCACCGCGGATTTCTTCGCCCGCGAACTCAGGGCGCCCGCGGGGCTCCCCGAGGGGATCTCCCGGGTGGTACTGATCCACAAGCTGCGCGAGGTGCGCGCCCAGATCAGCTTTTCGCGCCTGGAAGGGCTGTCGCCCGACCTGCAAGGAGAGTTCGACCTGGGCGTCCAATCGCAGCGCCTCGGCCTGCTCACCGACTGGCTGCCGGCGAGCGAGATCCGCGGCGAAGGGGTATTTCTAGAACTCGACGAGCAGGCGGTGTACGAATGGGAACAGCGGCTCGAGGTCGACCGCCGCGACCAACAGCTCCGCCAAGCCTATGAATCGTGGGCGCTGAGCGTACCGAGCGCTTTGCCCTATCCCGGCGCCCGCTACTACCTGCTCCATTCCCTCGCCCACCTGTTGATCTCGGCGATCTCCCTCCATTGCGGCTACCCCTCCGCGGCGCTGCGCGAAAGGATCTACTGCGCCCCGCACGACGACGACCTGCCCATGGCGGGAATCCTCCTTTCGACCGGTTCCACCGGAGCCGAAGGAACCCTAGGAGGCCTGGTCGAAGAAGGCCGCCACCTCGCCCGCCACCTGCAAAGAGCCCTAGAAATGGCCGCCCTCTGCTCCAACGATCCCGTCTGCGGCGCCCACGACCCCGCAGACGATCCAGCAGAGCGCTACCTCGAAGGAGCAGCCTGCCACGGCTGCCTGTTCATCGCCGAGCCGTCGTGCGAACGGTTTAATCTGTACCTGGATCGGGCGTTGGTGGTGCCGACGTTGGGGCAGGCGGTGGGGGTGGCTTTTTTTGGGGGTGGGGGATGAAGGCGGCGCGGTTTATTGCCCTGCTTTTTCTCGCGGTGCGCTGATTCTTGCCCGCACAAAAGGGCAGAGCTCCAAAGGTTAGCAGCCCCGATCTTCCTGGGAAATCCCGGCCTACTACGAGCCCTGGTTCAGCCGCGCCGCGCCGGCCTTGGCGATCAGTCCGTCTTCGCTCGCTTGGACGCCGGAGACGCCGATCGCTCCGATCACCGTGCCTTCGTGGATCAGGCGTAGGCCTCCTTCGAGCGGAACGGTGCTCGGCAGGCCGAGGATCACCAGGTGGCCTTCTTTGAGCAGCGCTTCGTGGTACTGGGTGTCGCGGCGGTAGTTGGCGGAATGGGCGGCTTTGGCGAGGGCGATCTCGACACTCGCGTTGGTCGAGCCATCCATACGCCGGAAATACAGCAACCGTCCCGCCTCGTCGACGATCGCGATCGAAACGTTCCAGCCGTTCTTGCTCGCCTCGGCCTCCGCGGCGATCGCGATCTCTTCGGCGCCGGCAAGGGTGAGCGTGGTCTTGGTCGTCAATTGGGTCGGCATGGAGTCTCCATCCTTGAGGGTCTCATTCGCCGAGGCGAGCGAGAACTTCGTTGATCAGGGTTTCAGAGGCATACAGCCCCTTCTTCCGAAGCTCATCAATGACCGGGCGCGCCGCCGGGAGCAGACCTAAGCGGGTCGCTCGAAAGACGACTCCCAGCGTGCCGATGATTGGAAGAGAGAGGGAGTGAGCGCAGCGCCGAGCCGCCAGATCGTCCACTACAGCCCGACTCTCCGGGATTCGACCGGTCAAGGACAAGACTTGAGACTCTCCAGGGCCGAGATCCCAGTTCGCGACTTCGTCCGAGATCTCGACATCGGGCTGCATCCGGCAACCGAGGAGGTCTAGTGCCGATTTGACGGACGTCTCCCCGTCGGGTTGAACTCGCACCTCAGCAGCCACCTTCGCCGGGAGCCAAATCTCATCGGCGAGATCACCGAGGAGTGAAATTCGGCGGATTTTCCCCAGAAGAATGAGCGGCGAGGCATTGACGACCCATCGCCTAGGCATGCTCCATCTCTTCGACCAGCTCCTCGAACGTCGCTTGGACCGCCGGTATCCGGCGGCGGAAGAGTTCTTCTAAGAATTCCGCGCGGTTCAAGCCCGCGATCTCGGCGGCCTTCTCTTGCGAGACGGCTCCCTGGGCGTACCACTGGACGCAAGCTGCGATCCTCATCTCCCGAGCGAACTCTTTCGGCGAGAGCCGCAGCGCGGAGAAAGCACTGGGCGCGAGGTCGTAAGTGATGGTCGCCATGGCGTCGTTCCTCTCGTGGCCTTTGTTGAGTCTACTGTCCACGGCATTCGTTGACAGCCGTTCGGATTACGGAATCCGCGCGATCAGATCGATCTCAACCAGCGCCGCTTTTGGCAGGGCCGCCACCTGGACCGTCGAGCGGGCGGGGCGGTGGTCGCCCATGTGCTCGGCGTAGATTTCGTTGAGCTTGGCGAAGTCGGCGAAGTCCTGAAGGTAGACCGTAGCCTTGAGCACGTCGGCGAAGCTACAGCCGGCGCTGCCGAGCACCGCCTTCAAGTTGGTGAACACGCGCCGGGCCTGGGCCTCGAATCCGCCTTCGACCAGCGCTTGCGTAGTCGGGTCGAGCGCCACCTGGCCGGAGGTGTAGAGCAGGCCGCCGACCGAGACCGCCTGCGAATACGGGCCGATCGCCGCCGGGGCGCCATCGGTGTGGTGCGATTCGATCTTCTCTTTGACCTTCAGGCGCGGCAGGTCGCTCATGGTGGCGTTCACTCCTGAACGGGGCCTTCGTAGACCCCGATGTAGGGAAGGTTGCGGTAGCGTTCGGCGTAGTCGAGACCGTAGCCGACCACGAACAGGTTGTCGATCGGGAAGCCGCAGTAGTCGATCGGTACCTCTACTTTCCGGGCCTCCTTCTTGTCCAGCAGGGTGCAGAGCCGGACGCTCCGGGCGCGGCGGAAGTGGAACAGGTCGAGGATCGTGCGCAAGGTGTACCCGCTGTCCACGATGTCTTCGATCAGCAGAACGTCCTTGTCGCGGATCGACAGATCGATGTCTTTCTTGATCCGCACCTCGCCGGGGCTGGTGCCCGTGCCGTAGGAAGAGGTCTGGAAAAAGTCGATCGCGCAGGGGATCGTCAGGTGCTTGAGCAGCTCGACCATGAAGAAAACGGAGCCTTTCAGTACGCCCACGCAGATCAGCCGGTCGCTGGTCGCGAAGTCGCGATCGATCTCGGCCGCCATCTCGACGATCCGCGCCTCGATCGCTTCTTGGGGAATCAGCACCCGTACGTCGTGTCCCATCGCGGATCTCCTGAAGTAGTATGCCAGGGCTACGGCCAACGCACTCGAACGGATTTCTCATGCCCAGCGTTCCAGAACTTCAACTGCTCCATCGGCGCTACACCGACCTGTCGAGTCGGTTCCGTGCCGCGTGGACGTTTCATCAGTTCCTCCAGGGACTGGCGAAAACCGTCCTCGAACGGCAGGGAGCGGACCACTCGACCGCCTTCCAGGATCTCTACAATGAACTCAAAGAGATTTCTCAGGATCTGAACGCGGCCGCGGGCGATCTTCTGCGGCGGCGGCTCGACGGCGTCGACCGCCGGTTGTCGGACCTGATCACGGCGCTGGAGGCGGAGGATAGCAAAGTCGGCGCGAATTCCCTGCGCCAATTCTTCAAGCGGGTCCGCGGCTACGACGAGAAAATCCTCACCCAGTTGGTCAAGTTCTACCTGTTCGCGCCGCGCCGCGAGGGCTGGCCGCCCGCGCGGCTGGACAAGATCGATTTCCTGCTCGCGCGCCTGTCGGAAGAGGACGGCGAAGGGCAGCTCGGCCAAGGACTCCGTTTGCGCGACACCCGCCATCTGCTGGAGATCTTCGACGGCCTCTGGATGTTGCTCGGCGCGCCGCCGCTCGCGCCCGAGGTGATCGCCTACCGGCGCGACGAAGTGGATTCGCTGCGCAGCGAGATCCAGTCGGTCGAGGGGCTCGACCAACTCTACGAGCGCGAGGTGATTCAGCGCTTCCGCGAGCTCAAGCACGGCCTGGCGGACTTCTACTTCGAGCCCTCAATCCTGATCGCGGTCCAGGCGACGAACCTGGTGCTCCGGGCGCGCATCCAGGAGCTGTACCAGAAGGAAGAGCGGCGGTTCATCTCGGAATATCAGCGGATTTTCGAGCTGGAGCGGGAGGTTTCGGGCAACGAGGAGCTGGACCAGGATTTAACCGCCTTCCGCGAGCAGATCGAGCGCTTCGAGCAGCGTATCCAGAGCGATGAGTTCAAGCTCGAAGACCTCGCCCAGATCCGCGAGAGCGTACGCCATCTGCTGCCGCGCCTGGCCGAGGCGGGGGGCAAGGATCCGGCGCGGATCTTCGAGGACTCGGCCGAGATCGAGCGGGCGGCGGCCGGGCCGGTGGTGGCGTCCCACTACGAGCTGATCGGCGATCATTTCAAACGCCTGATCGAGGCGATCCAGGACCTTCCGCCCTCGACCGGCGCACGCGAAGCCACGCTCACGCCCGAGGTCTTCCCGCTCCGCCTCGAGTCGCGGGAGGTTTTGGCATGCCGCCGCGTTTGCGCGGGTGACAATTCGGCCGCCTCGATCGAGCGTTTCGTGCTCGAAGCCGCGGCGCTACGTCTGCGGACCAACGAACAGGCCCAGGAGATCTCCGGGCTGCTCGACGAGACGGCGCGCACCGGCGCCTCGCCGATTTTCGACCAGGCCCGCGAGACCTGCCGGGTCTGCGACCTTTTCCTGTTTCGTTTTGATCATGAGGGCCACCAGGCGGTGCTCCGGGCCGATCTCCAAGGCGCGCGCGACCTGGAGTTGCTGCGCATGCGCCTGATGCGCGACTACTCCGGCCTTTGGCTGCTCGCCTACCGGCCGGAATTCTCGCTGCGATAAATTCGTTCGAGAAAAGCACTGGACAAGATCCCCCTGCCTCTGTAGACTCTCGGCCCCGTTCCGTCAGGGCGGACCCCGCGAATTTCTGCTTCAAGCCGCTCCCATCTCTCGCAGCCGTTCAGGCTCGGGGCTTGCAAGAAGGTTCCCGGATAGTGTAAGCTCGTCGGGTTTTGCCGCTCTTTGGCGGCCCCGAGTTGGCAGACAGTTTCCCGATGCCCACGTGGCTCAGTGGTAGAGCACTTCCTTGGTAAGGAAGGGGTCACCGGTTCAAATCCGGTCGTGGGCTCCATGAAATACGCTCCGATAACGATAAATCGGAGCGGAAGTAGGTTTGAGAGTCGAAATCGCCGGCTTTGAGAGAAGTCGGGCTTGAGTCATAGAGACGGAAGTACAAGAGATTGACCGGTACGGATGCCGAGGAGGCGCAGGAGAGGCCATGGGCAAGGAAAAATTCTCGCGGGATAAGCCGCACGTAAACGTCGGTACGATCGGCCACGTCGACCACGGCAAGACGACCTTGACGGCCGCTTTGACGAAGGTCGCTTCGGACAAGGG
>JBBRUC010000105.1:0-20132 GCA_038248205.1 Thermoanaerobaculia bacterium | reverse complement strand
CGGGTGCCAGAGCGAGGCAATTTCCCGTGGCTTCGGGCCTGGTTGCGTGACTTCGCCGGCATTGATCGCGAGGAGGCGGCGCGCACTCCCGAGCCCGGTGGGATCCGAATTGAGAGGCCACCGACTTTGACGAGGCCTTGGTTTACCCTCCCATTGCCCTCCCCGGAAGAACTGGTGCTGCGATAAGCTCGATCGGACTGTCACGCCTTGGCGGATCTCGACACTCTAGTAGGGTGCCGGCTGGAATGAGGGACCGGTACGGGCGACTTTAAGACACAGGAAACATCGAGGAGAGTTCACTATGAGCTGGGAAGAGCGCGAAGACACCACCGTCTACAAGGTCGTCATCAATCATGAGGAGCAGTACTCCATCTGGCCCGCCCACCGCGAGCTGCCGCTCGGCTGGAACGCCGTCGGAGTAGAGGGCCAGAAGCAAGTGTGCCTCGATCACATCAAAGAGGTCTGGACCGACATGCGGCCGCTCTCTCTGCGCAAGAAGATGGAAGAGATGGAGCGGGAGCGCGAGTCCAATTAAGCGTTCGCTTACGGTTCGCCCGCCCTCGATCGGATCACTCCCTTGAGCGCCTCGCCTCCCGCCATTGCCACGTCGGAGCGTTGGCTCGCGTACCGCGAGCCAAATCCGCGCGCCCGTTTTCGGCTGTTTTGCTTTCCCTACGCCGGGGGCGGCGCATCCGCTTATCGCGGCTGGGGCGGCGCGCTCACCGCGGATACGGAGGTCTGCCCGGTGCAACTGCCGGGCCGCGAAGGACGTCTCCGGGATCGTCCGTTCGACCGGCTCGATCCGCTGATTGAGTCGCTCGCGGAGGCGCTCACGCCCTACTTCGATCTGCCGTTCGCGTTTTTCGGCCACAGCATGGGCGGACTGATTTCGTTCGAGCTTGCCCGGGAGCTGCGCCGCCGCGGCGGCCCCGAGCCGCTCCACCTGTTCGTATCCGCCCGCCGCGGACCGCAGGTGCCGAGCCGGGAGGAGGCAATCCACGACCTGCCCGAACCGGAGTTCTCGAACAAGTTGCGCGAACTCAACGGTACGCCGGAAGAGGTGCTCCAGCACGCCGAGCTGATGAAGTTGATCACGCCGATCCTGCGCGCGGACTTCGCGGTCAACGAGACCTATGAGTACGAGCCGGGCGAGCCGCTGGCCATGGGGATCTCGGCGTTCGGAGGTTTAGGCGACCTCGAGGTGACGAAAGAGGATCTGGCAGCCTGGAACGACCTCACCCGGGGCCGGTTCCGGCTGCGCATGTTGCCCGGAGACCACTTCTTCGTCCACAGCGGCAAGGAGCTGATTCTCGAATCTCTGGCTCGCGACCTGGCCGAGCTCACCGTCGTTACGCGGTAAGCCGGCGGCACCTCCCCAGCAACCTTCCCCGAAATGAGCTAGTGGAGCGGCCTCTTTCTCCCGACGATTTTGCGCTTTGCTCGGAGCGCGACCTGTCCGCGCTCGCGCCGGGTGAGCTGCGCCTGTGGACGATCCCGCTCGATCCGCCGTCTCAGGCGGTCGAAGCGCTGTCCAGGCTTCTTTCTCCCGATGAGCAGGAGCGGGCCGCCCGCTTCCGCTTCGACATCCACCGGCGGCGCTATGCAGTCGGTCGTGGCGCTTTGCGCCGGTTGCTCGGTCGCGAGCTGGGGCTCGCCCCCGAGGCGGTTTCCTTCGCCTACGGGCCGCGCGGCAAGCCGTTTCTCGCCGCCCGCCACGCCGCCTCCGGCCTGCAGTTCAATCTGTCGAACTCCGAAGAGCTGGCGCTGGTCGGCTTCCTTCACGGTCGGGAGGTCGGCGTCGACGTTGAATTTTTAAAGCCGATGCCCGATGCCGAAGAGATCGGCGAACGGTTCTTCTCGATCCCCGAGCGCCACGTCCTGCACCGGGTACCTCAACTCGAAAAAGAGATCGCGTTCTTCAACGCCTGGACGCGGAAAGAGGCTTACTTGAAGGCGGTGGGCGAGGGACTCGCGGTGGCGCTCGATTCGTTCGATGTCACTCTTGCGCCGGGCGAGCCCGCGCGAATGCTGGCGTTGAACGGCGATGCAGCCGCCGCCGAGCGGTGGTTCTACCTCCATCTCGATCCGCAGCCCCGCTACGTCGGCGCCGTGGCGATCGAATTGGTGGAACGCGACGAGGTCCGCGCCATCACCTCCTACCGCCTGGCGCTCTGAGCCGCGATCTCGACCGCCACCGGCAGCCCCCGCCACCAGGATGCAAGTTGCATCAGCTGCTCCGGCGAGGCGGCCGGATCGATCTGGAGCAGGCCCCGCGAGCGCTGACGTTGCCCAAACACCAGGGGCAAGCGGCGCAGGCGGTCCCGGCGTGCCACGAGCAGCGACACCGCCTCGCCCGGACGGTGACCGCGGAGCCGCTCGGACAGGCCGTGGGGCGGCACCCGGTCCTCGTCGATCGCCAGGATCTCGTCGCCTACCGCAAGCCCCGCTTGAGCGGCCGGGCCATCGCGAACGACGTGCGCCACATAGAGCCGTCCGGACGAGGAGTCGGTCTCGATACCGAGGGCCGCCGTCGGCTGGTATCGCTCGCCCGTCGAATGGAGGCTTGGATCGCCGGTCGTCCCGCCGTCTGAAGCGTCGGTGGGGACGGAGCGAGGCGGCGTGAAGCGTAGACCCAGCCAGTCGATCGCCGGAGCGAAATCGAGATCGCCGGGTGCGAGGGCCCGTTCGAGCCAGTCGCCGAGCGGCCGGCCGGCGACTTCGGAGAACGTTTCGACCAGATCCTCGGATCGAAAGCCGCGGCTACCCGAATAGCGGGAGTAGGCGAGACGCATCGCGTCGTCGAGCGAACGGGCGCCTCGCGTCGCGCGCCGAATCTCCACATCGAGCAGGAAGGCGACGAGCAGCCCGCGGGTGTAGTAGCTGACACCGGAATTGGCGAAGTTCTCGTCCTTCCGGTAGTACTTGATCCAGGCGTCGAGCGAGGCGTCACCAAGCCCCTGAACCAGCCGGCCGGCACCGCTCTCGACCCGGTCGATCGCTTTGGAGAGACTCGTCAGCAGCTCGGGTAGATCGGAGAAGCCGGCGCGCGCGACCATCAGCTCCTCATAATAGCTGGTGACCCCTTCGATCGCCCAAAGGCTCGGCGTGTAAACCTCTGACTCGTAATCGAAGCGATCGAATTCGACGGGTCGCAGGCGCTTGACGTGCCAGGCGTGGAACAGCTCGTGGGCGACGAGGCCGAGCCAGTCACGGTACCCCTCCGGCCGGCGCAACCCGAGGCGATTTGCCAAGAGGACGGAGGAATCGGCGTGTTCGAGCCCGCCGGTCGCCTCGGCGAGAACGTTGATGAAGACATACCGCTCGTAGGGCAGGCCAGCCCAGAACGCCGCCTCGATCTCGACCAGCCGGGCGACATCGCGGGCGGCCCGCTCGCCGTCCCAGCGCTCGTCCGCCCCTTCGGTAATTAGGGTGTGCTCGCGTCCCGCCACCTCGAAGCGGTGGATCGCGGCGTTGCCGGCATAGATCGGTGAATCGACCAGATGATCGTAGTTGCGAGCGAGAAACCCCTCGCCGTCCTCCGTGCGGGGGAGCGCGCAGAGCGCGAAGCGCCAGCCCGCGGGCCGTTCGACGCGCACCTCCGCGGGAAGGTGATGGCCGTCGGTCGGCACCAGGAACGTCGCGGCGGCCGAGAGCAGGGCGAAGTCGGCTTCGACGAAGTTGGTGCGCGCGGTCAACTCGTGAGCGTACAGGCGATAGCGCACGACGATCCGCGCCGGGCGGTCGAGGCCAGGGGAAGAGACGCTCCAGCGATTCTTGCGGGTCTTGGCGATTCGCAGAGGCTCGCCGCCTTCGCCGGCCGCGGAGATCGCCTCGACGTGGCGCGAGTACTCACGGATCAGGTAAGAGCCCGGCGTCCAGACCGCCATAGACAACTCGACCCCCGCGGCGTCGACTACGGGAAAGCTCGATTCGACCTCCAGGTAGTGGTTCTCCGGCGCGGGGAACCGGAGGATGTGGCGGATCGTTGCGGTCATGATCGGCGGGACGTTAGCCGAACCGCCCGGGACGCGCCAGAGCCCGATACAGTTGCCTCCATGCTCGACGCTTGGAACGCAACACTCCTTACGGGGCTTTCGGCTCGTTCGCCGATCGGTGGTCTCGCCGAAGTCCGCGACCTCTGGCGCGAGCACCAGCGGCGGGGAATCGTGGAAAATCTGCCGTCTTGCCGGCCGTTTGTGGTCTCAGGCCTCTCGCACGGGCTGGCGCTGATCGCCGATCTCTACGCCCAAGCGGAAACCCCGGTCGTGGTTCCGGATCCCTTCTGGGGCAATTACCGCCAGGCGTTCGCGATTCGTCGTGGCGCGCGGCTCGTCCCCGCTGCCAGTTACGCGGGCGGAGACTTCGACCCCGAGGGAATCGCCCGGGCGGTTGAGACCCTGTCGCGGGACCGGGCGGGGCAGGCGGTGATCGTGATCCTCAATTTTCCCTCGAACCCGGGAGGCTATTCACCCACCGGGGAAGAGCGCGAACGGCTGCTCGGCTCGCTGGTCGCCGTTGCCGTGGCCACCCCCGGCCGGCCGCTGGTCGTGGTTTGCGACGACGCGTACGCCGGTCTGGTGTTCGAGCCGGAGATCCCGCGCAGATCGCTGTTCTGGGATTTGGTCGCGCGCCGGCCAGAGGCGCCGAACCTACTGCCGATCAAGATCGATGGTGCCACCAAGGAGTTCAGCTTTTTCGGCGGCCGGATCGGTTTCGTGACCTTTCCATGCGAGCCCGGATCGAAAGCGGCCGATGCTCTGGAAGCGCAGCTCGATCGCCATGCGCGCGCGGGCGTCGGACCGCCGAGCGCCGTGAGCCAGGGAGTGCTGCTCCAGGCGCTACGCGATCGAGACATCGGGGCTCGGATCGAGGCGATCCGAGCGGTGTTGGAGGCGCGGAATCGAGTCCTGCGCGAGGCGCTCGCCGGGGTCGACCCGACTTTGATCCGGAGCTTCCCGTTCAATTCCGGCTGTTTCGCCTTGGTCGAGATCCCCGCGGCGCTCGGCTTGTCGGCCGATACGGTTCGCCGTCACCTGGTGGAAGCGGAAAGTGTCGGGCTGATCGCGATCGAGCCGCGCCTGCTCCGGATCGCCCACTGCTCGGTCACGGCCGAGGCGATTCCCGAGTTGGTGCGCCGGGTCGAACGGGGAATCGCCTTCCTACTCCGCCCTTAGCACCTCGATCGGCCGCCGTTCGAGCGCCCGGACGCTCGCGGCGAGGCCTGCGATCACCGAGAGGGCGATCGATAGGACGATCGCCAAGACGAGACGCGCGGGTTCGGGCTCCCAGGGCAGCTCGAAACCGCGGGTGATCACCCCCCAGGAGAGCGCGGCGCCGGTAACCGCGCCTAAGAGACCCGCGACCCCGCCGATCAGGGCATATTCGACCGCGAACGCGGTGGCCACCTGGCGGCGGGTCATGCCGAGGGTTTTCAAGAGGGCGACTTCGCGCCCGCGACGGACGGAGCCGGCGGAGATCGCTCCGGCAAGGATCGCGATGCCGGACAGCACCGTAAAGCCGCCGAGAAAGCGGACGCCGAGACCGATCCGTTGGAGCACACCGAGAATTTTGCCCAGGATCTCGCGAATGCGTAGAAACGTGACGTTCGGGTAGCTGGCGGCGAGGAGGTCCTGGACGTGCTGCTCGCTACCGGTGGCGAGGCGGGCGGTCGCCACCCTCTGTTGCGGCGCTTGCTCCAGGATGCCGGGTTCCACCACCAGATAGAAGTTGATCCCGAACGTGCTCCAATCGACCGTGCGTAGGCTGGTCACCACCAGCTCGATGGGCACCCCTTGGATATCGAACCCGAGCTTGCTGCCGAGCCCGACGCCGAGATCCTCGGCAAACGACTGTTCCAAGGAAACCTCGCCTTTGCCTGGGTCGCTCCAGAGCTTGCCCGCGACGATCACGTTGTCGGCTGGCAGATTATCGAGATAGGTCAGACGTTGCTCTCGCGTCAGCGCCCAGCGACGGCCGCGCTCTTCCCGGTCTTCGTTTTCTTCCTGCCTCTTCTTCCGTTCGGCGGCGATCCGGTCCACGGGCTTGCCGTCGATCGAGCGGATGCGCGCCATGACGACCGGGACCGACTCGATCGACTCGGCTCGGGCGTTGGTGAGCAGGGCGCGGACTCCTTGCCACTGGTCGGGCTGGATGTCGACCAGGAAAGCGCTCGGAGCGTTGCTCGGTAGCTCGCGCGAGAGTTCATGCGAGATGCGCCGCTCGACCAGGGACATGGTGAGCACCGTGATCACGCCGAGCCCGAGGGCGACGATCGCGCCGACCGTCGCGGCTCCTGGCCGGGCGAGCGAGCCGAGGCCGTGGCGTAGCGCGATGCTCGAAAATCGCGGCAGGCGGCCGATCGACTTGGCGAGCAGAGTCGCCGCAGCCGCAAGGATCGCGGTGGCGAGCATGAGCGCCCCGACGAACTGGGCGGAGAGCAGGAGCGATTCGGTTTGGGCGAATGTCAGGGCGAGCAGGCCCGCGGCCAGGGCCACGAAAGCGAAGCCGGCCGTGGCGCGATGGACCGGCAGCGGTTCGGCGTCGCGGCGGAGCACCCGGGACGGTGGAACGCGCAAAAGTCCCGCGAGCGGCGGCAGGCTGAATAAAAGGGCCACTCCCACCCCGAGCCCGAGACCGCGCAGCAGCGCGCCGGGCTGCCAGGGCTTGATCAACGCGGCGGGGATCAGGTCGGCGAACAGATGGGGGATCGCGGCTTGGATGCCGGCTCCGAGCAGAATCCCGATCAAGCTGCCGACCAACCCGAGCAGGGCGGTCTGGCCGAGATAGAGCGCCAGTACCTCTCGCGGACGGAGGCCCAGGCATTTGAGGATCGCGATCGCGTCGAGCCGCCCGGCGAGCCAGGCGCGAACGCTCTGCGCGACGCCGATGCCGCCGACGAACAGGGAGAGGAGGGCGACCAGTCCGAGAAAGCGCCCGACCTGGGCGAAGCTTCGGCGCAGCTGCGGTTGGGCCTGGCGGAAGGTCTCTACCCGATAGGCCTCGGTGGCCGGAAGGGCGGCGCGCAGCCTCTCGGCGACCTTTTCCAGTCGGTCGGCCGGCAGCCCGGCGGGCAAGGCGATCAGCATCTTGTAGGAGACCCGGCTCCCCTTGGCGACCAGGCCAGCCCGTTCGAGGCCGGCCATCGACAGGAACACACGAGGCCCGAACGCTGTGCCGATTCCGACGCGATCGGGCTCCGCGGCAACCTCGCCCGTAATACGGAAATCGGCGGTGCCGATGCGAAACAGGAGCGGCTCGCCGCTCCCGCCGCGAGAGAGCCCCAGGGCGCCGATCAGCTCGGGCGCCACGACGGCGGCATCCGGGGCGAGCAGTTCGGTAAGCGGCTTCGGGGGAGTGAGGGCGAGCTGACCGTAGAACGGGTAGCCCCGTTCGACCGCCTTGAGTTCGACCAACTGGCTCCTTCCCGGTTTGCCGTCTTGCGGCAGGGCGGCCACCACCGTGACCATCTCGCGCACCGCCGCGGTTCGCGACCCGGCAGGGAGCAATGGCCTCAGGTCAAAGCCTTCGGGCAGCGCCCGGCGGCTCTCGATCGAGAGATCGGCGGCCAGCAGTTGCCGCGCTTCCGAGCGAATCCCCGAATCGAGCCCCGCGGCGAGCCCGGCGACCGCAACCACCGCGGCGACGCCCACCGCGAGGCAGGCGACGAAGAAAGTGAAACGGCCGAGTGCGCCGCGCGACTCACGCAGCATCCACGAGAGAAGGGTACGGGGTTTCAAACGACGCCTTCTGCGGTGGCTGCGGCGGATAGCGAAGAGGGCTCGGAGCGCTCCTCGCGCTCGATTCGGCCGTCGCGAAGGTGGATCCGGCGATCGGCGAGGGCGGCGACCGCGGGGTCGTGGGTCACCAACACCATCGTCGTACCGTGGCGCTCGCGCAGGCCGAGGAGGATTTCGAGCACCTTTCGGCCCGTCGCTCCGTCTAGGTTGCCGGTCGGTTCGTCGGCGAGAAGGATGGGCGGCCGGGTGGCAAACGCCCTGGCGAGGGCGATGCGCTGCTGCTCCCCGCCGGAAAGCTGGGTCGGGTAGTGGTGGCCGCGATCGCTCAAACCCACTTCGGCCAGTAGCTCATCGGCGCGCGCGCCGGCCTCGGGTGAGTCGAGCAGCTCCAACGGCAGGAGGACGTTCTCTCGCGCGGTCAGGTTGCTCAACAGTTGGAACGACTGAAAGACGAAACCCAGCTCGGCGCGGCGGAGACGGGCGAGCCCATCCTCCGAGAGCGCCTGGATCGGCCGACCATCGAGCAGGATCTCGCCGGAGGTCGGCCGGTCGAGTCCGGCCATCAGGGCCAGCAGGGTCGATTTGCCGCTCCCCGAGGGGCCGAGTACGGCGACGAACTCGCCGGCCGCGATCGATAGATCGATACCGTCAAGGATGGTCAGGTCGCGTCCTCCCGAAGGGAGACGACGGAAGAGACTGCGTAGCTCGATGCGAGGAGTAGGGTTCATAGGGTGGCTACAACCGGCGGGAAGGGGTGGGCATTTCCCGCGCCCCGGGGCCGTTACGATAATCCGATGAACGCTCTTCGATTGGACCCGAGACGATCCTACGCCGCCAGCCCCCGCGTCCTTACTCTAGCGCTCCTCACTCTAGCGCTCCTCGCCGGAGGGATGGCCCTGGCGCTCGGTGCCTGCAGTCCGGCACCGGAACCGGAGGCCAAGGACCCGGTGAACCAGCCCGCGCCTCAACTCGCCGCTCCGAGCGCTGCCGCAGCCGCCGAGCCGATCTCCGAAGCCCCGAAGGTGGTCTTCCTCGGCGACAGCTTGACCGCCGGCCTGGGCGTCTCGCTCGAGGAGGCGTTTCCCGCGCGAGTCGGCGAAATCCTCGCCGCCGAAGGGCACCCGATCCAAGTGATCAACGCCGGAGTCAGCGGCGATATCAGCGCCGGAGGGGCGAGCCGTCTCGACTGGCTCTTGCGTCAGAAACCCGCGGTCGTGGTGGTGGGCCTAGGCGCCAACGACGGGCTGCGCGGCCAATCGGTCGCCGATCTGGAGAAAAACCTGCTCGAGATCGTCCGCCGCTGCCAGGCGGCGGGCGCCAAGGTGCTGATCCTCGGCATGAAGATTCCCCCCAACTACGGTAAGGACTACGCCGACGCCTTCGAGTCGATCTACCCCCGGGTCGCCCGAGCAACCGGCGCCGCGCTCATGCCGTTCCTGCTCGAAGGGGTCGGCGGCGAGCCCGAGCTGAACCAGGCGGACGGCATTCACCCCACAGTAGAAGGGCACCAGATCGTAGCGAAGAACCTGGCGCCGTATTTGGCGCGGTTGTTGGCTGAAGCCCTCGGCTCGGAAAACGCGAAGTGATCGACAGGCTTGCGACTCGCTTCGATCACGGCTATCATTTACGGGTGAAAGATAGAGCCTATCCGACCGATCCGTTGCCCAAGAGTGAAATCGCTGAAGCTGCCGTCGTGGCTTACGGCGAGAACTCCTGGCCCGAGGCCGATGTCACCGCTTTCGTTCATTCCTTGCTGCGTGCTGAGGCGATCAGCCGGATGAACACCTCGGCATTGATCGAAGCGATGATCCCGCGTCGAGAGGAAGTGCCGAGTCCGGTCGTCGTACTCCAAGCCAGACGCAATGCCGAGGCTCGAATTCAACTGGTGGGCGAATTTGGTGGACTTTCGAGCGCCGAGGTCGCCGAAAGGGCGGGTTCTCGGGCGAAGAACCGTGCGGCCCTTGCCCATCGCTGGAAACAGGACGGAAGAATCTTGTCTGTGGTCCACCAAGGGGCAGAGATCTTTCCAGGTTTCCAGTTCGACGAGAACGGACAACCGAGAGAGGCGATTCGAACGATCATCTCGACCCTCGCCGGGCGCTCTCCCTGGGGGATTGCGCTTTGGTTCATCGTCGCCAACGGCTGGCTCGACGGCCGCCGTCCGGTTGATCTCTTGGAATCCGATGTAGAGGTGGTAGAGAACGCAGCTCGGCGCGCAGCGGCCGGGGTCATCTTCTGACCCCTCGCAGCCTTCCCTCACCTCCCGAGGAGCTTGATCCGCTCACGGAAGTCTGGACCGTGGGCGAGCCGATCGTTCGCTGCCACGATGGACGCTACGGGGCGACCGAGTTCAATCCCGGTCTGGGCGTCGGCCGTTTTCACCCTTTCACGGTAAAGGGTCGGTATATCCCGACGATCTACGGCTCTTCGGACCTCGACGGCGCGCTCTCGGAAACGCTGTTCCACGACGTACCCGTTGAAACCGGCCTCCGGGCCATTGACCGCTTGGTTCTCCGCCCGCTCTTGGTTTCGGTGATCGCGGCGCGTAGGCCGCTTCGCTTTGCCCAGCTCCATAGCTCCGGACTCGGTCGCCTTGGGCTGCGGCGGGTCGAGCTGATCGACAGCGAAGCGTCGTCCTACTCCGCGACCGCGAGCTGGGCCAAAGCGCTCCACTCTTGCCCGGAGCGTTTCGACGGCTTGGTTTGGATCTCCCGCCTCAACGACACCTCGCGGGCGGTCGTCCTGTTCGGCGATCGGGTCGAACGTCGAGATCTTGAGATGATCGATTCGCCGTTGCCGCTGTACCTCGGCCCCGGGTTCGCGAAGGTGCTCGAAGCGGCAGAAATAGCCGGCATTGCGGTCTTGGATTGAACGAGCTTTGCGCTAAGCCTACAGCCCCGAGCGCTTCGCTTCGTGCCACAACGCGTCCATCTCGGCGAGCGTCGCGTCGGCCGGGCTCTTGCCGGCCGCCGCCAGGCCGGCTTCGATCGACTCGAAGCGGCGGCGGAACTTGAGGTTGGCCTGGGCGAGCGCGGCTTCCGGGTCGAGGTCGAGTTTGCGCCCTAGATTGGCGAGAGTGAACAGCAGGTCGCCCAACTCTTCTTGCACCGCCTTGCGGTCGACCGGGTTGGCGCCGCCGCCAAGGGCGCTTCGAAGCTCGGCGAGTTCCTCGTCAACTTTTTCGACGACCGAAGCGGCATCCGGCCAATCGAAACCGACTCCCGAAGCCTTCTGGGTCAGGCGGTAGGACGAAAGCAGCGCCGGCAACGACGCCGAAACCCCGGCGAGCACGGAACGGCCGGGATCCTTCTTCACCTTGCGCCGCTCCCAGGCCTCACGAACTGCCTGGGCGTCTCCGAGGGAGTTACGGTCCTCTTCGCTGCCGAAGACATGCGGGTGCCGGGCGACCATCTTGGCGTGAACCGCTTCGATCGCCTGGGAGAGGTCGAACGTGCCCGCCTCTTGCCCGAGCTGGCCGATGAACGCGACTTGAAACAATAGGTCGCCTAGCTCGTTGGCGATCTCCTCCCAATCCCCAGAATCGATCGCTCCGGCGGTCTCGTGGGCCTCTTCGAGCAGGTAGGCGCGGACGTCGCCCAGCGACTGTTCACGGTCCCACGGGCAGCCGTCGGGGGCGCGAAGTCGCGCCACGAGATCGAGAAGTTTCTGGAGATCGGGGATCGGCATGGCGAAAGATAGCGTGGGTCAGGACTATGATGCACCTGCGACTTGCCGGGGGAGATTTGCGCTTGCTACGCTTTTTGTCAACGCCGGCCCGTTCTTGCCGGCTTCGATGGCTTTGATGGCTTCGATAACTGCCGAAGATTGGATCACACCGTGAGCGACGAGAAACTCAAAGTCACCGACAAACGAATGTTCACGGCGGACGGCCGGCTCAAGGAAGAATACCGTTTCCTCGCCGAGCCTTCGGCGCCTCGAGACGAGCCGGAAGCGGTAGCTCCGCCTCTGGCTCCCGCGCCCTCTGAAGCTCCCGCCGTTTCCGAATCGCCAATGCCGCCCGGTTACCCGGAAGAATCCAGCGCCCGTCTGGAGCTTCCCGGCACTCCCCCCGGCCTCGGCCGGCCGACCTTTTACGATCTGGTGAGCCTGCTCGCCGAGCCGATCGCGATCTATCTCGGCGATTTGGAGCTGCCGACCGGTGAATCGGCCGAGAACTTAGAGATGGCGCGGCTGCACATCGACCTGCTCGATGTCCTGCGCCAGAAGACGGCCGGCCACCTGAGCGTTCAGGAGTCGGGATTTCTCGAAGATCTGCTGTACCGCTCGCGAGTCCGCTATGTCCAGAAGCGGGGCTGAGATCAGAGCCCTGCGGGCGCTCGCGGTCGTTCTGGCGGCGGCGATCTGTGGTCTTGTCGGTGCGCGCCCGGCGTCGGCCGCGGCTCAGGCTTCCACCTTCGATCTCGGGGAGCCGGTTTCGCGGACGCTCCACCAACTACAAGATCAGGCCGTCCAGTGGCTGGTCCAGTCCGACCCCGAACGCTCGGGCGAGCGGGTGACCGAGCTGCTGGAAACAGTTCGGCAGCTCGGCTTTAGCCGTTTCCCCGACCTCGCCCGCGGTGCCCTTCTGCGCGCGGTCGATGGGGCGCGTCGCGGCGATTTCGACCTCTCGCGCCAGGCCCTGACCGCCGCGGAGCGGCTCGATCCCGGCCGGCCGGAAATCTCGTTCGCCACCGCCACCGTGGCGCGGATGGAAGGGCGCTACGCGGTGGCGGTGGGCCAGACGATGGTCGGAATCTGGCGGACCTTGACCTGGCCCTTCGAGCGCCACCTGGTACTCGAAGGCGCGATGCTTTGGGTGCTCTGGCTGTTGCTCGCAACGGCCGGTTTCTTCCTGGTGGTTCAGATGGCGGCCAAGGGCGGAGCGTTGCTCGCCGACATCGGCCGTATCTTTGCCAGTCGATCGAGCCGGTTTACCGTGCCGTTTTCGGTCGCGGTCCTGGTTTGGCCCTTGGTGCTGCCGTCAGGGCTGATTTGGCTGCTGCTCTGGTGGTCGGTGCTTCTTTGGGGGTATGCCTCGGCGAGTGAACGGACGGTTCTGGTCGGGGCTTGGCTCCTGCTCGCCGTGACGCCGCCGCTGCTTGCGGAGCAGCGGCAGAGGCTTGGCATCGCCCTTTCGCCGCCGTCGCTCGCGCTCGACAGCCTCGAGCGGCGGGAGCTGTCGGGCGATCTGTGGAACGACCTCGGCGTTCTTAAAACCCTGGTGCCGGAAAGCCTCGCGGCCCGCCAGTTGATCGCGGACATCCATCGCCGCCTCGGACAATGGGAGCGCGCCCGTGGGCTGTACCAGGAGGTGATCCAGAAGGAGCCGGGCAATTCGGCGGCGCTGGTCGATATTGGAACCTATTACCTGGTGCGCCACGAGTACGCCCAGGCGATCGAACAGTTCAAGCGCGCGGCCGACATCGATTTGGCCAGCGCCGCGGCGCAGTACAACCTGTCGCAGGCCTACCGCGGCTCCTACCGTTTCGAAGAAGCTGAGCGCGCCGATAGCCAGGCGCGGGCGCGCGATCGATCGCTGGTCGAGGGGTGGGTTCAGCGCTCGGAGCGTGTGGTGGCGGTCGATGGCGGCTTTCAGCGGATTCCCGAGATCCGGCGTCAGCTCGAATCCCGGCTACTGGGGGCCGGATCGGCAAATCGCCGCGTCGACCGGCTGCGGCGCTACGGCCCCGCCGGGCTCGCCCTCGGCTTGCTACTCGCCGCCTTGGGGCTCGACGCCCTACGCCGTAGCCGTTCGGGGTACAGCGAAGCGCCGCTCGACCTGAAGCTCGGGTCGAGCGCTTGGCAGCGCTGGCTTCGGGTTCTTCTGCCCGGCCTGCCTTCGGCGGAGGTCGGCGACGGCTTTTCCGGTTTCAGTGCCGCGGTGATCCTGCTGGCGCTCGCCTCGATCCCGTTTTTGCCGCGTCTGGGCTTTCGCCTGCCGACCAGCTTCGGTTCGGGGCAGGGGGCGGCCTGGCTGATCATGGTTATTGGGCTCGTCTCGTATTTCATCGCGCGCTACCGCTACGATCGGGCGAACGAGATCTAATGGCGGTCCGGACGAAGCGTCGATGAGCGTCGAAGGCAACCTCGATCTCTTTCAGCTCCCCGAGATTCTGCAGCTGATCGCTCAGCAGCAGAAAACGGGGATTCTCACCGTGCAAGGGGACGAGGATATCGTTGCGATCTCGATCCTGCACGGCAAGATCGTGGCGGCCGACTCGCTCAATCAGGCGGTCGAAGAGGGGCTGAAGCAGGTTCTGGTGGCGACCGGGGTGCTCTCGGAGGCGGACTTTGCCCGCGCCTCGGCCGAGCAGGCATCGACCGGCCAGCGGCTGGTCGATTTTCTGGTCGAACATCGGTTCGTCTCTCGGACCCGGCTGCTCGAAGCGTTGCGAGTCCACACCCGCCAGCTGTTGGAGAAATTGCTCGACTGGCGCCAAGGCGATTTCAAGTTCTATTCGGGCGAAGAGGTGGCCTACGAAGAGGGGTTCATCCCGATCCGGGTCGACGAGCTGTTGCTCCATGCCGGCGACTCGAAGCTCGCGCCGCTCCCCCCGGATAAGCGCGCTCCCGTCCGCCGCGCCGCGCCGCCGGTCGAGCCTGCCCCCTCGTTTTCCGGTTTTTCTGCGCCAGAACCTGCCCGGCCGAACGCCTCCGTGCTCGGATTCCCCGGGGTTACCGTGCCGTCCTCGGGCAGCGGCGGAGGCGCGGCCACGGCCTCGCCCGCCGACATACTCCCCTCGATCGTCGTGCCGTTTCCGGGCTTTGAGAGCGTAGCTTCCCCGTCGAGCGGAGTCGGCGGCATCCGTCAGATGACTTTGGAGCCCGCGCAGGTACCGCGAACCCTGCGCCACGTCGGGCGCTCGCTCGGCGTCCTCGTGGGCCTCGTACTGATCGGCCTGTTGATCTATCGGCCGGGTCAGGCGCTGTTTCCCTTCTCGTGGCAGGTCGCCTCCCTTCAGGCTCTAGAGGAGAGCCAGCGCTCGGCTCAGTTCCTGAAGATCGATCGCGCGGCCGAGACGTATTTCCTGCTGGAGGGGCGGTTTCCCGAGCACCTGACCGAGCTGCGCGACCGCGGTCTTTTGAGTTCTCCCGACGTCTTCGATTCCGAAGGACGCCCTCTGGTCTTCGTCGCCCGCGAAAAGACCTACGAGCTACAGGCGGAGGGACGCGGGGGAGCCGAGGAGGCGGCGAGTCATGGCATCGCGGGCAACTTCCTTCTCGACCCCGAATTCCACTCTTTGCGCCCCGGTAGTCGCGAAGCCCCCCTGGTCCTCCTTGATTAATCGCCCGTAGCCCCCCCCCCCGCGGATCGGATTGGAGATCAGTCCCGGCCTCTGTCGGAGAGCTTGCGCGCGGGCAGAGATCTGAGCGCGGAATCGTAGATTTTTGCCAATCGGGAATTGACAGGGGCTCACTGAGGTTTTACCCTTCGACGGCAATGGGAATGCCCGAAAAGACGGGCACCCCGGCGGCGATCTCGCGAATCCAGGAGGAGTGCATGAGCAAAATCATCGGTATCGACCTCGGAACCACGAACAGTGTGGTGGCCGTGATGGAAGGCGGGGAGGCGAAAGTCATCCCCAACGCCGAAGGCAATCGCACCACGCCCTCGGTGGTCGGTTTCACCAAGGGCGGCGAGCGTCTGGTCGGCCAAGTCGCCAAGCGTCAGTCGGTGACCAACCCGAAAAACACTGTGTTCTCGATCAAGCGCTTCATGGGGCGCCGCTTCGATGAAGTGGGCGACGAGATGAAGATGATCCCCTATGCTGTCGAGCGGGCCGAGAATGGCGACGTGCGCGTCGACATCGACGGCAAGCGCTACTCGCCGCCCGAAATCTCGGCGATGGTGCTCCAGAAGCTCAAGCAGGCCGCCGAGGATTATCTCGGCGAGAAGGTCACCGAGGCGGTGATCACCGTTCCGGCGCATTTCAACGACGCCCAGCGCCAGGCGACCAAGGACGCGGGCCGCATCGCCGGTCTCGACGTCAAGCGTCTGGTCAACGAGCCGACCGCCGCGGCGCTCGCCTACGGTCTCGACAAGAAAAAGGACCAGACGATCGCGGTCTACGACTTCGGCGGCGGTACCTTCGACATCTCGATCCTCGAAGTGGGAGAAGGCGTGGTCGAGGTGAAATCGACCAACGGCGACACCCATCTGGGCGGCGACAACATCGACCAGCGGATCATCGAATGGCTGCTGGAGGAATTCAAGAAGGACCAAGGGATCGACCTCGGCAGCGACGCTATGGCCGTCCAGCGTCTGAAAGAGGCGGCGGAGAAAGCGAAGATCGAACTCTCCTCGGCTCAGGAAACGGACATCAACCTGCCGTTCATCACGGCGGACGCCTCCGGTCCGAAGCACATGAACCTCCGGATTACCCGCGCCAAGCTCGAATCGCTGGTGGAAGAAATCATCAAGCGGTCGATCAAGCCGGTGCTCCAGGCGATCAAAGATGCCGGCCTCGAGGCCAAGGACGTCGACGAAGTGGTTCTGGTCGGTGGCCAGACCCGCATGCCGGCGATCCAAAAGCTGGTCAAGGATGTCTTCGGCAAGGAGCCGAACCGGGGCGTGAATCCGGACGAGGTGGTGGCGATCGGCGCGGCGATCCAGGGCGGAGTCCTCGCGGGCGACGTCAAGGACTTGCTGCTGCTCGACGTGACCCCGCTCTCGCTCGGCATCGAAACCTTGGGCGGCGTGTTCACCAAGCTGATCGAGCGGAACACGACGATCCCGACCAAAAAGAGCGAGACTTTCTCGACCGCCGCGGACAATCAGACCTCGGTCGAGGTCCACGTCCTCCAGGGCGAGCGCGAGATGGCTTCCGGCAACCGGACGCTCGGCAAGTTCCATCTGGTGGGCATCCCGGCCGCGCCGCGCGGTGTGCCGCAGGTCCAGGTGACCTTCGACATCGACGCCAACGGTATCGTCCATGTCTCGGCGAAAGACATGGGGACGGGCAAGGAGCAGAACATTACGATCACCGCGTCGTCGGGTCTCGACGACAAGGAAATCGATCGGATGGTCAAGGAGGCCGATGTCCACAGCTCCGAGGACAAGGAGCGCAGGAAGCAGGTCGAGCAGCGCAATCAGCTCGACGGCCTGACCTACCAGACCCAGAAGAGCTACGACGAGAACAAAGAGAAGCTCGGCCCCGACGAGAAGGGCCAGGTCGAAGAGGCGGTCGCTGAAGCCAAGAAGGCGCTCGAAGCCGACGACGCGGCAGCGATCGAAAAAGCGATCGACACGTTGACCAAGGCGTCCCACAAGCTGGCCGAGGCGGTCTATAAGACGCCGGAAGCGCAAGCCGCGGGTGCGCCCGGCGACGGTGCGCCCAAAGCGGAGACCGACGACGTGATCGACGCCGAGTACGTGGACGTCGACAAGAAGTAAGCTTAAGCCCAGGAGTCGACAGGAACCTGAAGAAGGGAGCGCCTTGATGTCACCGCGTAAGAACTACCTCGATGAGCTGGCTCGTATTCAGCAGCGCATCAACGCGCTCTTCGAGCAGGCTCTCCTGTCGACCGAGTTGGAGGAACGCAACGAGCTTTCCCCTCCGGGGTGTTGGTCGCCCGCGGTGGATGTCCTCGAAACCGAGGATGCCTATCTGGTCCACGCCGAACTCCCCGGGGTCCGGCGCGAAGATATCGAGTTGCAAGCAGGTGAGCGGCGGCTGGAGATTTCCGGCCGCCGCCAGCCGTCCGAAGCGCACCGCAGCTTCCTTCGCATGGAGCGCAGCTACGGGCGCTTTCGGCGCGTTTTTGACCTGTCCGAACCGATCGACATCGACGGCGTCACCTCGCAGTTCGAGCGCGGCGTACTCCGAGTCACGGTACCCAAACGTCAGCAGGAGGTTTGAGAGTGGCGCGCCGACACAAAGCGGAAGAGACCCGCTTCGTGATGATCAGCGTGATCTCCGAACGCTTCGGAATCCACCCGCAGACGCTCCGCCTCTACGAACGGGAAGGACTAATCAAGCCGGTCCGCAGCGCCGGCAATACCCGCCTCTACGACGAGGTCGCGATCCGCCGCCTCGAAATGATCCTCGCCCTCACCCGCGACATGGGCGTCAACCTCGCGGGCGTCGAAGTGATCCTCAACCTCCAAGAACGCCTCAACAAACTCCAAGGCGAGCACGACAAAATCCTCGAATACGTCCGCCAGGAACTCTCCGACCGGCGGGCCGGGGTGGACCGGCAGCATGCTTTGGTGAAGGTGGAGCGCGGGGCGCTGGTGAAGCGGTAGGGAAATCCCCGGTGGACTCCAAGAGTCTAGTTGCGTGTTCCCTTGCCGCTGGGCTCCTGATCGGAGCGCTTTCCTGCTTCCCAGTGATTAAATGGGCGAATATATTCTTCTTATTGTGGGTGTGGTGCGGAGCGTTTTTCGCGGTCAATCTGTACAAGCGATCGACTGGCTGGGTGCAGGCAAAGGATGGATCCATCTTGGGTCTGATTAGCGCAATTTTGGGAGTAGTCTTGGTATTTCTATTTGACAGCGATCTTTCTTGCTACCTGCTGGGCTTCCCCTTCGTGGGCGCTTTGGCTGGGGCAATCGCCGGACGGATGCTTTCACCAACGGCACCAATGGGATGGACTGCTTTAGCCGCGGGCGAGGTCTTTCTTGATCAGCCGGAACTAGGGCTCCGAGTCACCCGTCAGTTTGTTCAAAATGGATCTTCAATTCACTCTCTTCGATCAATTCGCTGGATCAGGATTGAGAAACTTCGTTGGGGTAAAGCGTTGGGGTTGACATTGATTGCCTTTGGCCTTCTCGTCGGGTTCCTGTTTGTTGGGTGTTACTCTTTTGCTCAGGCCACTTCTGGGCATCCTCAATCAGGTTGGCAGTTTGCGCAGCTAGCCGTGGCTTTATTGCCGAGCTTGTCGATCATCTTATCTGGAGTTCTTATGCTTTTTCTGTCACGAAACAGATGGGCAATTCGACTCGGCCTCGGTGCGGGTGAATTGGACCTCCTGAAGTCTCGGGACTGGCAAGCTGTCGAGAGAGTTGGGGCAGCACTCCAACACGCTATTGCGTCCGCTGCTAACCGCGAGCCACAGTTGTCAGTTTTTGGAAACATGACAGTTATTGAAAATCCGATGTGGTCGAATATCAGCGACTTCCAGAATCGAAAGGGTTGACACTTGAGCAACGGACAGCGGCGCGATACGGTTGTAATTGTGAACCCAACAGGTCCGATATCAGATTTTCAAAATACATATGATAAATCCCTGGGCGGTAAAGATTACCGAGAACTCAAAGAGGACTTAAAGCCATCGACGATACTTTTCGTTGGAGTCGATCCCTATCCTGCGGCTCGCCTCCGCCTCGACCTTGAGATTAAGTCTCTTGAAGATTCATTGCGCTCGGCAGGGCAGGCGAACTGGATTGCACTCGAGCAGTGCTGGGCGCCGACATTCTTGAACTTACAGCACGCACTTCACCGCTACCGGCCGGAGGTTCTTCACTTCAGCGGGCATGGAACTCCGAACGGCGAGCTGGCACTGGAAAGGGACCTACGGGTTCCCAGCGAGAGCCGCCGCCCGAAACCAAGTGATCAGCGCCCTGTCGAAGCCCTAGCCCGCCTTCTTGGAGCGATCGATAGCTTGCGGATTCGTTGTGTAGTGCTGAACGCTTGCTTCTCGGAGGTCCAGGCGGCCGAAGTTGCTCGATACGCTGATTGTGTTGTCAGTCTCTTTGCCGAAGTCCACGATGCAGCCGCGATCGAGTTCGCGAGCGGTTTTTACGGGGCGCTCGCGTGGGGGCAAAGCGTCCAGGCTGCCTTTGATCTTGGGGTCGCCCAGGTGAAGTCTCAGGGCGATGCCAGCCTCTATCGGCTGATCGCCCCGAAGACGGACCCTCGGACGGTGAAGCTGTTGGTGCCTCCTCAGTAGGCGCCGCAACGGGGCGCACAAGAAATAAGCTGCGCCGCCAGGAGATCGGGTGGATTAGGATTGCATCCGATAGGAGGAATTCATGCCGACTAGCCTGTCTGAACTCGAACGTGAACTCAGCGCTTTGCCCGTCGAACAGCGAGCGGAGCTGGCCTCTTTTCTCCTCGCAACGCTGGAGCCGGCCGATGAAGGTGACATTGAAGCTGCTTGGATTCAAGAGGCTGAACGGCGCCTGGCGGCTTTCGAAGCGGGGGAGATGGAGGTCGTTTCAGCGGAGGAAGTCTTTGCCGAAGCTCGGCGCCGACTCAGTTGAAGGACGTTGACTTTCTCCGAGTAGCGTCGGCGAGCGCGCACCACTTTCTCAGTAAGGGCAGGGAAAAAACTGCTAGCCCGGAAAATGCATGAAGCGTCGCTGAACCTATAGACACGGAAGGCCCCGAGAACGGAGAATCTCTTTTGCGAGAAGGGAATTCTGACGTTCGAACGGAGCCTTGCCGATGAGCG
>JBBRUC010000104.1:0-20305 GCA_038248205.1 Thermoanaerobaculia bacterium | reverse complement strand
GGCGTTCGATCCTGCCGGTGAAGTAGTTGAACATCCAGGCGGCGGGGATCGCAACCAACAGACCGAACGCCGTGGTGACGAGCGCTTCGGCGATACCGGCCGAAACCGCGCCGATACCACCCGAGCCGGTGGCGGCCATGCCTTTGAAAGCGTTGATGATGCCGACGACGGTGCCGAACAGGCCGATGAACGGCGCGGTCGTGGCGATCGTCGCGAGGCTACCGATGCCGCGCTTGAAATCCGCGGTGGTGAGCAGCGTCGAACGATCGACGGCGCGGGTCGCGGCTTCGACCACTTCCGGATCGGACAGCGGGCTGGTTTCGCTTTCGAACTGGTAGGACTGGAGGCCGGCGCTTACCACCCGTGCGAGATGGCTCTGCGGAAACTTGGCCGCCGCATCGATCGCCGCCTGGGCGCGATCATGCTTCATGTGGTCGGTCGCGATCCGAGCGAAGGCGAGCGACTGTTTGCGGGCTTTGTTGAACAGGAGCCAGCGCTCGAACGAGATGTAGAGCGACCAGATCGACAGGGTGGTGAGCGTGACCGCGACGAACTTACCAATGAAGCCCATCGATGCCCACAGGCCAGCGGGGGAGAGATCCATTCTGTGTTCTCCTTTTCTCGGATTCGACCTTGAGTCTTACTGAACTTGGAAGTTGACCGTTAGTACGTAGTAGACCTTGACCGGACGCCCTTGGAACATCGCCGGCCGGAATTTCCATTTCTGGACCGCGTCCACCGCGGCCCGGTCGAGCCCCATGGGCAGACCTTTGAGCACCCGCACGTTGGTGACGTTGCCCCGCTCATCGATGATCGCCTCGACGATCACCGTTCCCTGAAGGCGCGCCCGGCGTGCGATCTCGGTGTACACCGGGTTGACCCGGGTGATGAACTCGGGGCGCGAGACGCCGCCGCCGACCCGCAGCGGAGCATCGTCGACCACCGGCGCCACCCCGGTGCTGCCGAGGACGCCGCCGGGGACGCCGCCCTGGACGCCGCCGGCCACACCACCCGGAATTCCACCTTCGACTCCGCCCTCAACACCGACCGGGGCCGACGGCTCCTCGGTGGGCTTGGGGATGTCCTCCGGCACCTCGACCGGCTGCACCGGCTCAGTCGGAGTCACAATCGGTTCGACCTTCGTCACCACCGGCTTCGGAGCTGCAGGCGCGGGCGGTGGCGGCGGCGGCGGGGGTGGCGGCGGCGGCGGCGGAGCGGCGGCCGACAGGAACACCACGTTGATCGGTGGCTCGGGGACTGGATCGATGCTCCAGTAGTGGGCGAACAGGTAGCCCGCCGCCAATCCGACGTGGACCACCACCGCCACCGGGACGAAAATGTAGCGGTACTTACTGAAGATTCTGGTCTTGTCCAGATCGATGAGCGAAGTCTCGAACATCGCTTACCCTTCCGCCGGACTCTTCGGCTCATTGGCGGCCGCGGCCGCATTCTTCTTGCGCAGCTCGATCGCCTTCTGCATCCACTCGGTCGCCTTGTCCAGGAAGGCCTGGCGGGCGTCCGGATCGGTGGTCATCTTCGCCTTCTCACGGTAGAGAAGGTTGTAGTACGCCATCGCCTCGAAGTAATCGGGCTTGATCTTGAGCGCCTTGTCCGTCGCGGCGAGCCCCATGTCGACGATGTGCTCGCGCTCCTCCAGGCTGAAGCTCGGATCGTTGTACGACTTGTCCCACGCCGAAACCCCCAAGGTGTAGAGGATTTCCGGCGCCTCAGGCCCTTCAAAAGCCATGCCCAGGCTCATCGCCTCTTCAAAGCGGCCCGCCTGGTTCAGGATGTTGATCTTCGAGCGCATGTACTCGCCCGCCTTGGCCGGCTCCTCGGCCGCCTTCTGGTCGATGAAGGCGAGTGCTTTGTCGTACTGCTTCGAGTTCAAATACATCGACAAGAGGTAGTCGCGCACCTTCTGGTCTTCCGCGTTCTCCGGGTCGGCCAGATAGTTCTCGAAAGCTTCGGTGGCAACGCGCGCCAGATCCACGTTATCCGGGCTCTCGTCGCCCGGTTTGTACTGGGCGAGCGCCGAAAGGCCGACCGACCGCCAGGCGAACGTCGCCTCCGGGTCGTACCTCAAACCTTCCTGGAACGAAGCTAATGCCTCTTTGTACTCTTCGTTCGAGTAGTACTCGTTGCCCTGCTTGAGGTCCATCCGAGCCTTGACCTTATTGCAGCCGAGGGCCGGGAGCATCAAGAGAGTTACTGCGATGGCGATCGAACGTTTGTGCATGAGAGCGGCTTCCCCGACGTTAGAAGGGTGAGACTGCCGTTTGGTTCCCGAGCTGGGGACAGATGGATAAAACAACCCTTTCGACGAACACTGCGTATACCTGGTTCTCCCGGGTCGCGCGGCTTCGCAAGCGAATTTTCCTGCTCAAGCTCAGGGCGGGAAGTCTACTCGGCCACCCGCTCGTGTCAAGCCCGAACCGGATGCGCCGAGACCACCCTACGATCCATAGATTCCAATGCTTTATCGTCGAAACGAGTCCCTTGCGGGACAAACTTCCGCCGCCGGGGACGAACGGCATGCCGCCAGGGCTCGATGCTGAAGGCGGGGTCATGCGTTCTCTTCGCCGCGCGAAACGATGACAGCGGCGGCGAGATCTCCGGTGACGTTGAGCGTGGTTCGGCACATGTCGAGAAAACGGTCGACGCCCAGAATCAGACCGATCCCTTCGGCCGGCACACCGACCATGCCGAGGATCAGGGCGATCACCGGAATCGATCCCGCGGGCACCCCCGCGGTGCCGATGCCGCCGAGGATGCAGATCATCACCACCAGGAACTGTTGGCCGAGAGGCAGCGAAATGCCGTAGAACTGCGCCAGGAACAAGACGGTGACCCCTTCGAACAGCGCCGTGCCGTTCTGGTTCATCGTCGAGCCCACGGTCAGCACGAAGCGGCTGATCTTCCTTGGCAGGTGGAGGTTTTCTTCGGCGACGCGGATCGCGGTAGGCAGCGTGGCGTTGCTCGACGCGGTCGAAAACGCCGTGATCATCGCCTCTTCGATGCCGCGGAAGAAGGTGATCGGGCTCATGCCGCCAAGGAAGCGCACCGCGAGCGAATAAACCACGAACTGGTGGATCGCGAGCGCCAACACGACGACGCCGACGTAGCGCGCGAGCTGGCCGAGGATCTCCCAGCCGAACGTCGCGGTGAGGTTGAACAGCAGAGCGGCGACGCCGATCGGCGCGAACGAGATGACGATGCCGATCAGTTGCATGATCACTTCATACAGCCCTTGCAGCGCGTCACCGAACCGTTCGGTCGCGGGCGTCCGCACCACGGCGAGACCGATGCCGAGCATCAGGGAGAAGAACATCAGCCCGAGCATGTCGCCGTCGGCCGCCGCCCGGACCGGATTGGTCGGCACGATCTGGATCAACAGGTCGACACCGGTTTTCGGCGCATCCTTGGCGGCGATGACCGTCGCCGCCCGCTCCGCCGCCTGCGCCGAGAGGCGCGCGCGTAGGTCGGGCGAAATCCCCTCGCCGGGCTTGAGCAGATTGACCAAGCCGACGCCGATCAGCACGGCGATCGCCGAGATGATCACGGTGTAGGCGAGCGTTTTGAGCCCCACCCGGCCGAGTTCGCGCGGGTCGCCCATCTCGGCGACGCCGAGCGTCAAGGCCGAAACGATCAGCGGCACCACCAGCATGAACAGCAGGCGCAGGAAAATCTGGCCGACGATTTGCGCGGCACGGATCGCGAAATCCAACCCCGGCGTACCGTCCGGCACCAGGAAGTGGGCGACCAGACCGAGCAGCACGCCGAGCAGGCCGCCGATCAAGATCCGTGTATGGAGGGGGATTCTCCGCAAAATCAGCTCCGAGTCGGGGGATGGTACGCGAAACCGGCGCCCGAGGCCAAACCCAATCCGCCCAGGGCTCGTTCGGCGCCCAATCTGGCGGCCGGCCTCTCGACCATGACAGACTCCCGCCCGACCGTTTTTCGCCGTAAATACAACCGGGGCGCCGCGGACACGCAGCGATTCCCAATGAGTCGGAGGATCGACCTTGCGAGGACTCTTCCAGACCAAGTCGCTCGACGCGATTCTGGCTTCCGCAGCGGACAAGGCCAGCTCGCTCAAGCGTGAACTCGGCGCGTGGAACATCACCTTACTCGGTGTCGGCGCGATCGTCGGCGCGGGCATCTTCGCCACCGTCGGCACCGCGGCGGCGGGCGACGCGGTACGCCCGGGCGCCGGACCGTCGCTGATGCTCTCGTTCGCGATTACCGCGGTGGTTTGCGCGTTCACCGCGCTGTGTTATGCCGAGATGGCGGCGATGGTGCCAATCTCCGGCTCGGCCTACACCTACTCGTATGCCACGCTGGGCGAGTTGGTCGCCTGGATCATCGGCTGGGATCTGATGATCGAGTACGCGATCGGCAACGTGGCGGTCGCGATCAGCTGGAGCGGTTATTTTCGCTCGTTGATCGGCAGTTTCGGCATTTCGATCCCCGATTGGCTGGCGACCGACTACCGCACCGCGGCAAAGATTCCCGGGCTGCTGGAGCGGGCGCCGCATCTGTTCGGCGTACCGATCGTGTTCAACGTCTTGGCGTTCGCGATCGTCATGCTGATCACGGTGGTGCTGATCCGCGGTATTCGCGAGTCCGCCAACTGGAACGCCGGCATGGTCTGGTTCAAGATCATCGTGCTGGCGGTGTTCGTCGGCCTCGCGCTCTACTACGTTCCACCGGCGCAGATGGCGGCCAACTGGAAGCCGTTCCAGCCCAACGGCTGGGCCGGAACGTTCGCCGGGGCTGCGATCGTCTTCTTCGCCTTCATCGGCTTCGACGCCGTCTCGACCGTCGCCGAAGAGACCAAGAACCCCGAGCGCAACCTGCCGATCGGTATTCTCGCTTCGCTCGCCGCCTGCACTCTGCTCTACGCCCTGGTCGCCGCGGCCTTCACCGGCATGATGCCGTACAGCGAGCTGGTGACCCGGCTCGCCTCGGAAAAGTCTGAGCCGCTCACCATGGCGCTCAACCACGTGGCGCCCGGGCAGGTTTGGGCGACCCGGCTGGTCGGGCTCGGCTCGGTTGTGGCGACCACCGCGGTCCTGCTCGTCTTCCAGCTGGGCCAGCCGCGTATCTTCTTCTCGATGGCGCGAGACGGTCTGCTCCCCCAGAGCTTCGCCAAGATTCATCCGAAATACCGTACGCCGCATGTGACGACCTGGATCACGGGCATCGTGGTGGCGCTGTTCGCCGCGGTCGCCAACATCGACGAGATGGTCGATCTGACCAACGTCGGCACCCTGTTCGCCTTCATTCTGGTCTGTCTGGCGATCCCGATCTTGCGGTTCAAAGATCCCGCACGGGTGCGGCCGTTCCGCGTCCCCTTGGGACCGTACATCCTGCCCGGCCTGGGCGTGCTCTCGTGTTTGTTTCTGATGATCAACCTGCCGCTCTCGTCGTGGTGGCGCCTGTTCGCCTGGCTGGTGCTCGGCTTCGCGGTTTACGCCGCCTACGGCTACTCGACCAGCGTGATCGGCCGCAATCTCGGCCGGCCGCAGCGGACGCCACCGTCCCTTCGCCTGGCGGCGATCGGTTTCCTGGTGCTCGCGATCGGCCTGGTCACGATCCCCCACGACTCCGGGCCGGCGGCGGTGCTGGCGCTGGCTCGTGACGCGCAGGCCGCCGGCCATGGACGCTCGCTCTTGGGTCTCACGCTGATCGCGATCGGCTTGCTGGCCGGCGTCGCCGGGGTGCTCGCACAGCGCAGCGGCGAACGAGCGCGGTCGTAGGGGTTCCGAACGGGCCGTGACGACCTATCGGATCAACGAGATCTTCTACAGCCTTCAGGGGGAAGGGGTTCGCGCGGGGACGGCGAACCTCTTCCTCCGGTTCTCGAAGTGCAACCTCACCTGTAAGGTGGAGACCCACGGATTCGACTGCGACACCGAGTTCGAGTCGGGGCGGGATCTGGCGATCGAAGAGATTCTCGCGGAGTTTCGCGACCTTTCCCCCACCTGCCGTTGGGTGATCTTGACTGGCGGCGAGCCGGCGCTCCAGGTGGATGCGGAGTTGATCGAAGCGCTCCATACCGCGGGGTACCACCTCGCGATCGAAACCAACGGCACCTTCGCGTTGCCCGAGGGAATCGACTGGATCACCGTCAGTCCGAAGGTCGCCGAGCACGCGATCCGCCAACGCACGGCGCACGAGGTCAAATACGTTCGCGGCCACGGCCAATCGATCCCGCAGACGGTGGTCGAAGCGGAGCACTATCTGATCTCCCCCGCCTTCGCCGGGGACCGGCTCGATCCCCGCGCGCTCGCCTGGTGCCTGCGGTTGGTCGAAGAAAATCCAAAGTGGCGGCTGTCGGTCCAGCAGCACAAGATGTGGGGCGTGCGGTAGCCCTTCGACTACGCTCAGGGACCCCCCTTCGACTACGCTCAGGGACCGGCGGCGCCCGCTGGCTGAGCGTAGTCGAAGCCCCGCGCCCGCTGGCTTAAGCGGAGTCGAAGCCCCCGATGCCCCGTGCTAGCATCCACAAGGCTCGCGAGAGCCCCTCTAAATCCTTCCAAAGGAAGCGAACTCGATGCCTGACGAGCGGGAAACCTTAGAGCTCGATGTCGTCTTCGTCGGAGCCGGTCCGGCGAGCCTTGCCGGAGCGTATCGGCTGGCGCAGCGGATCAAAGAACACAACGCCCAACCGAACGGCGGCCCGAAGATCGAGTTGGCGATCGCCGTGCTCGAAAAGGGCAAAGACCCGAGCGCGCATGCGATTTCGGGGGCCGTGGTCGATCCGCGGGCGTTTAAGGAGCTGTTTCCCGACGACTGGCAGAGCGCGCCGTTCGAGGCGGAGATCGGCAAGGAGAAGCTGCTCTATCTCACCGAGAAGGGGTCGTTCTCGCTGCCAATTCCACCGCCGCTCAACAACCACGGCTGCTACGTCGCCTCGCTCGGCCGGCTGATGAAGTGGCTTTCGGGGAAGGTCGAAGCGGCCGGTGTCGACGTCTTCCACGAGTTCCCGGCGGTCGAGGCGCTGATCGAAGAGGGGCGCGTGGTGGGCGTGCGGACGGGCGACAAGGGGATCAGCAAAGAGGGGCACAAGAAAGCGAATTACGAGCCGGGCATCGACATCAAGAGCCGCGTGGTGGTCCTCGGCGAAGGGCCGCGCGGCACGATCGCCAAGCAACTCGAAGAGCGGTTCCAACTTTCCGCGGGGCAAAACCCGCAGATCTACGCGATCGGCATCAAGGAGATCTGGGATCTTCCCGCCGGCCGGATCGCACCGGGCCAGGTGGTCCACACCATGGGCTGGCCGCTCGGCTGGGGTAACTTCGGCGGCGGCTTCCTCTACGGCATGAAAGGGGATCAGGCAATCGTCGGCTTGGTCGCCGGGCTCGACTACAAGAACCCGCATTTCGATCCGCACGCCGAGTTCAACCGGATGAAGACCCACCCGGAGATCGCCAAGATCCTCTCGGGCGGCAAGATGGCGTTCTACGGCGCCAAGGCGATCCCCGAAGGGGGCTGGTGGTCGATGCCGCGCGCCCACGGCGACGGCTTCCTGATCGTCGGCGACTCGGCCGGCATGCTGAACAGCCAACGGTTGAAGGGCATTCACCTGGCGATGAAGTCCGGCATGCTCGCGGCCGACACGATCTTCGAAGCGCTGCTCGCCGGAGAGCCGACCGCCGAGCGCCTAGCGGTCTATCAACAAAAGATCGAAGCGAGCTGGATCAAGACGGAACTCTTCCCGGTGCGCAACTTCCACCAGGCGTTCGATCACGGCCTACCGTTCGGCATGCTCCAGGCGGGTTTGGGACTGGTGACCGGCGGCCGCGGCTGGGGCTTCAAAGATCGCCTCACCACCCACCCCGGCCACGAGCGGATGATCCCCCTCGACTCCCCCGCCGGGCGGGCGCTCGGCAACCCGAAACCGTTCGTGCCCGACGGCGAGCTGACCTTCGATCGCCTGACCGATGTCTACAACTCCGGCACCGCGCACGAAGAAGATCAACCGGTCCACCTCCACGTAGCGGACCTCTCCATCTGCGCCGACCGGTGTGCCCGGGAGTACGACAACCCCTGCCAGCGCTTCTGCCCCGCCGCCGTCTACGAGATGGTCCCCGACTCTTCCACCCCCTCGGGCAAGAAGCTTCAGATCAACGCCAGCAACTGCGTCCACTGCAAGACCTGCGACATCATGGACCCCTACGAGATCATCACCTGGGTGCCGCCCGAAGGGGGCGGCGGGCCGAGTTACGGCAAGATGTAGGGGGCTCGTCGAATCGCGATCGCTTTCTCTCCAGAATCGGGAACAGTCGCTCCTGCGTCAGTCTCTTCCCTTATTACTAATCGAAATCTCCAGTACGGAGCCGATTCTCTGGGGGAAAAGCAATGACGAATGGCCCGAAAAGTGTTTCGCAAAATGGCGGCTGGGTTGCCTGGATCGGCCTCGCGCTGGGTCTTTTGATTTGGGCACTCATTGCCTCCCTCTTGCAAGGAGGGTGGAGCATGGTGGGCTCTTTCGCCCTGCTCTACCTGAAGATCGCAGGAGCGATCCTCCTGGTGGTCGCGGTGACCAGCCCCTTCCGCGATGGCCCCGTCGAAGGCTTCGCCCAAGTCTCTGCCCTGCTGGCGATCGGCTGGGTGATCTACGCCCGCACGTTCTCAAGCTGGAGGAACGCTACCACCGATCTCGCGGCCGCGACGGTCGCCTGGCTTCTCACGATCTGGATCATGCGCCGCCTCACCCGGTGGATCGACCCTCGTGCCGAGAGCTGGCGCAAGGCGGCGCCCAAGGGGCTGGCCAACGTCGATGCGCTGATTTGGGCGCTGCTCGCCTGGAGCCTGGTATCGATCCTATCGGTCTGGCGCTCCGGTCCTCTACCGACCGACCCGAACCGCTTTGCCCGCATCGGTTCCGCAACTTCGATCGTCCCCGAATCCGCCCGGCGCTGGACCGGCCTGCGCATCGGCCTCGCGCTTTCCGGTGGCGGCTACCGTGCCGCGGTCTTTCACGCCGGAGCCCTCGAGGCCCTTGAATCGCTCGGGATTCGGATTTCGAATCTGAGCACGGTCTCCGGCGGCAGCCTGATCGGCTCATATTACGCCGTAGGGGGCGACCCCAAGGACTTTGCCAAAGCCCTTGCCGATGGCAGGCTCGATCTCAAACGGGAGCTGATGCTGGCGCACAACGCGTTTCGCCTGATCGCGCCGGCAGAGGTACCGGGCGTCGGGGTGAAACTCTTACCGGTCGGCGACTTTACTCGCCTTGATGTCCAGCGCGCGCTGATCGAACGCGTCCTGCTCTCCGGCTCGCCACTCGACGGTGGCTTGGGAAAGGCCGAACCGCAGGTCGGGGCTCCCCGCCTGATGGTCGCGGTCACCGATCTCACCTATGGCGCCCAGATCGGCTTGCTGCCCGACGGTTTTCTGCGCCTGGGAACAACACAGAACGAGGTCTATCGCGGCGCGACCTACAAAGAGGCCAAGAGAATGACTCTGGCGGAACGGGTGGCCATCTCTGGGGCGTTTCCATTCGCTTTTCCGCCGCGAACCTGGCAAATCGAAGACCTCCATCCCGTGGGTGCCACCGGCGTGGGTAAGCGCCAAATGCTGCTCGCCGACGGCGGGCTGCGCGACAACACGGGCGTAAGGCTGCTCCAGGTAGCTGAAGCCGAGGCCGATCCCACCGCCCTACAGTTCGGGGTCCAGGACTCGAAGATGCCTATCGAGTGGAACCTGGATGCGATTCTCTCCTCCGATGGCGGCGCCGTGTTCGGTGTCTTCGAGAAGCCGAGCGGCCGTCTGAGCCTTCTGCCCCGAGTCTTCGAGCTGGGGGCGATTCAGGTGGATCGCAAAGGGTTGCCCACAGGCGCTTGCGAACGGCTCCCGTATCTACCGGCACGGCTTTCCGCATCGCTCCAAACCATCGATCCCGACAGCCAGTTTCGCCTGCATCCCGGCGATACCCCGAAAGCAGGGCTCGATCGCCCCTGGACCACCTCCTTTAGTCCTGAGCGATACCCGCAAACGGTGCTCGAACGAATCAGCGACCTATTACCCGCGAACGAGGCGACTGCGGTCCGAGCCGCGGCCGCAACATTCGGACGCATCGCAGGACCGAACCGAGCCCGCGACCGGCGTTGGTATCGCGAGATGAAAGAGGCCTTCGAACTGGGCCAGTGCGGCGGCGGCAGGAAAGGCGCGGTCCGGCCTCCCACACCGCCGAGACCGGGAGTCTGCGAGGCGCTGCTCATCCGACAGAGCGTGCTGCAGAGGGTCTACGCCGATCTCGACGTTTTCCAACAGACGGCTACCCTCGACGATCGGCTCTCTCGAAAGACCGTCGAAACGCTCGAACGCCTCGGCAAACTCCTCACCTACCTGGCCTGGCCGCAAATGGAGCGCGAACTCGACCAAGCCGCAACCTGCAAGGCGGGGGCAATTCTTCCCGTCGTTCAGGAACCTAGACCTCTGCCTCCAATAGCGCGTCCCATCCGAACCGAACCATTCGGTGGGGGAGATCCCTAAACCTCGGTAGGCCGGAAGAGTCTCCTGAACAATCACCCCATGCGAGTCAGCCCCGGAACCATCGTCTCAGGCCAAGTCGTCCTAGAGGATCCCTCGCTCGCCGAGGGGCTCGATGTCTGGGTGATCAGCCGGGAACGCGACGAAGAAGTACGCTTGTCTCCTGAGGAGAACGCCGAAATTGAAGCGGGTATCTCCGAGGCCGATCGCGGAGAGACGATCTCGGGCGAAGAGTTTTTCGCGCGACTGCGTCGACTCGAATAACGGTGCTTTTGGAGCTTCACGTTACCCGTCGCGCTTCGCGGCAGGCGGATCGTGTTTGCCCCGCGGCGCTTCCTCCTACATCGTATTCGGCGAGATCGTGCAGTCCCCGCTGCCGGTTTCGACGTGGATCGCGGTCTGGCCGTTGAGCCTCTTGGCTCCTACGACCTTGCGGCCGTCTTTGCGCAGCGTCGCGTCGGCGTAGCCGACGTTCAACCGGCCGCTGCCCTGGTCGGACGAGATGTCGAACGAGGCGGTTTGGCCGGCGCGGATGCTCACGTCGCCTGAGCCGGTATCGATCCTCATCTTGGTCGTCTTGGCGAGCGAGCTATGCACCGAGACGTCGCCCGAACCGGTATCGGCGACCAGCTCTTCGAGTTCCACATCGAGCACCTGGACCGAGCCGGAGCCGGTATCCGCCACCAAGCGGCCGGCGGCGCCGTTCTTGACGCTCACGTCGCCCGAACCGGTGTCGATCGACAGCTTGCCGGCGGATACGCCATCCACCCGCACGTCGCCAGAGCCGGTGTCGATCAGGCCGTTACCGATCAACTGGGCGACCGTGACGTCGCCGGAACCGGTGTCGAACGAGCTTTCGCCGCGCGCCGTTCCAATCTTGATGTCACCCGAACCGGTGTCTACGACCAGGCGCCCGTCGAACGAGGCGATTTTGACGTTCCCGGAACCGGTGTCGATCACCAGATCGCCGGCCAGATTCGCGCCATCGACCGGTCCGACCACGTTGCGAACGAAGATTTTTCCCGACGGCGGCATGGCGATGCGGACGTTGGCGTAAAGGGTCGGAACGCCGGCCCTGCGCGTGCCGTAGACGCGCACTTTCTCCCCCCGGTAGAAGGTCGAACTGGCGCCATCGAACAATCCGCCGAAAAGGGACGGCACGTCGTGGTTTTTCGCGTCGGGGTAGTGAAAGCCGCGATACTTGTCCACCGGGTAGGAGAGCGCCCACTCCTCGCGCCCCTTACGGTCCTTGCCCTTGACCCACTTGACGTGGTCCAGCAGCGACTGGGTCTCTTTCGCGTCGCGACCCTCCGCATAGACCGTCGTCTCAACGCTCATCGGATCGGACGTGCCGGCCACCAATTCGATGCGGCCGGCGAGGTTGGCGAGGCGGATCGGCTGGGAACCCGCGGAGGCCGGCAGCTGGACGCGAAACGATCGGCGTCCGAGATCGTCGGCGTCAGCGCGGAGAGCGGCGCCAAAAAAGAGAGGTGCCACTACCAGCGCGGCGGCAAAACGGGGAAATTTGCGGTTCGCGTTCATCGATGCTCCTATCGAGAGTCCATTACGCTCAGAACCTCTCTACGAGGATTGTGAGGTAAAAGTTGCCGGGGTGGCCGCGAGCACCCGAGAGACCTAGAAGAGCGCGCTATGCTTCGGGCCGCCGCAAAACCGCCACCGATCGACGCTCTTCGCGGAGGAAGCTCCATGTCCATCGCCCCCCGTCTGGCACTCGTCCTGCTCTTCGCCGCTCCGCTCGCGGCATCGCCCGAGCCCTACCCATCCGCCGCCCTGCCGTCGCTAGACGACCTGTTCGCGACCGACGTTTGGGGAAAGCTCCCCGCGCAAATCGCCTGGTCGCCCGACGGCAGGCGGCTGAGCTACATCTGGGACGACGGTATGGGAGAGGCGCTCTGGGTGATCGATCCCGCCGCCGGTACGGCCGAAAAGCGGCTCTCCGCGACGGATTTCGCGGCGCTCCAGGCAAAGAAGAGCGAGGCGGATTCCCAGGCGACCGGCGAGGCGACCGCCTCGCCAAGACTCGGAGAAGCGGCTTGGCTGCCCGACGGGAAGGGCTTTCTCCTCGTTGCCGACGGCGATCTGTACCTCACCGAACAGGGCGCGCCGCCGCGCCGGCTCACTCGGACCGCCGCGGCGGAAGAGGGGGCGACGGTCTCGCCGACGGGCGATCGGGCGGCTTTCGTTCGCGATCACGATCTCTGGACGGTGGACCTTTCAACCGGCCGCGAGCAGCGCCAGACCCGCGACGGCAAAGAGAACGTATCGCTCAACGGCGAGACCGATTGGGTCTATTGGGAGGAGATCTGGGGCCGCGACGCAACCGGCTTCTGGTGGCACCCGGACGGGCGGCGGATCGCCTACTACCATTTCGACGAGACACCGGTCGGCGTCTACCCGCTGATCGACGACGCTCCAAAGGACGCCACGGTTCGCTGGCAGAAGTACCCGCGCCCCGGACAGCCGAACCCGCGGGTGAAAATCGGAGTGCTCGACGCGGGCTCGCGCTCTAAGAAGACGGTGTGGATGGAGACCGGCGGCGCTCCTGGAGACTACCTGGCCCGGGTCGCCTGGTCGAAAGACGGGTCGTGGCTCGCGATCGAGCGGCTGAACCGCGACCAGACCGAACTCGACCTTCTGCGCTGCGACCCGAAGTCGGGTAAGTGCGTCGTTCTCGCGAGCGACCGCGATCCGGATTGGGTGAATCTGGCGAACGACTTCCGGCCGCTTAAAGATAGCCGCTTTCTCTGGAGTTCCGAGCGCGAAGGGGTTCGCCGCCTCTACCTGTACGCCGCGGACGGCAAGTCGAGCGCGCCGGTCACTCCGGAAGGTTGGGTCCACGATTCGCTCGACGGAGTGGACGAGGCGCGGGGGCTCGTGACCTTCACCGGCTACCCGACCGAACCGCTCCTGGCCGCAGCCGAGCGGCACGTCGTTTCGGTCCGTCTCGACGGCTCTTCCCCCGGACGGTTGACTACCGGGCGGGGATGGCACGCGGTAACCGCCGCACCTGCGGGCGGCTGGTGGGTGGATTCTTGGAGCGACGCGGACACGCCGCCGCGCCTACGCCTGATCGACCCGGACGGCCGGGAGGCGGCGTTCAAGCTACCCTCCAACCCGCCGAAGATCGATCCGGCGAGCCTGCCGAAATTCGAGTTTCTGACCGTGCCGGGGCCGGAGGGCTCGACCCTGCCCGCGCGCCTGCTCAAGCCCGAAGGATTCGATCCGGATCGACGCTATCCGGTCGTTACCTACCATTACGGCGGACCGGCGTCGCAAGTGGTGGTCGATCGCTGGGGCGGCCGTGACGCTTGGCACAAGTGGATGGCCGCCCGCGGCTACGCCGTCTGGAGCCTCGATAACCAAGCTTCGACGTTCTTCGGCAAGAAGGGCGAGGTTCGGCTGCACCGCCGTTTCGGCGAGTTGGAGCTGGCCGGGCAACTCGCGGGAGTCGCGTACTTGAAGACTCTGCCGTGGGTCGATCCGTCGCGCCTCGGCCTATGGGGTTGGTCGGGCGGCGGCTCGAACACGCTCTATTCTCTGCTTCACTCACCAGGCACCTGGAAGGCGGGGGTGGCCGGTGCGCCGGTCGCCGACTGGCAGCTCTACGACTCGATCTGGACCGAGCGCTATTTCGACCCGCCCGAAGACAACCCGGAAGGCTACCGACTCTCCTCGGCGGTCAACGCCGCGGCGAACCTCAAAGACCGCTTGATGATCGTCCACGGTACGGCGGACGACAACGTTCATCCGCAGAACACCTGGAACATGATCCGCGCGCTGCAAAAAGCGCACGTCTCGTATGAGGACGTTGCCCTACCGGGGCAGAAGCACGGCATTCGCGCCGACGGCCAGACCCACTTCTACCGCCGGATGACGGAGCTGTTCGATCGCGAGCTGGGGGGAGGGACCGAGGCGAACTGAGCTACGACTCGTCGCGGTAGCGCTTCAAGATCACCGCGCCGTTCGTGCCACCGAAGCCGAACGAGTTGGTGATCGCATATTCGAGATCGGTCGGGCGCGGGGTGTGCGGGACGAAATCCAGATCGCACCCCTCGTCCGGATGATCGAGGTTGATCGTCGCCGGCAGGATCTGATCGCGCATCGCGAGCGCCAGGATGCCCATCTCCAAGCCGCCGGCCGCACCGAGCAGGTGGCCGGTCGCGGATTTTGTCGAGGAGACCGCGAGCTTCATGGCATGGTCGCCGAAGATCCGCTTGACCGCATGGACCTCCGCCAGATCGCCCAGTCCGGTCGAGGTGCCGTGAGCGTTGATGTAGCCCACCGCCTCGGGCGCGATGCCGGCATCGGCGAGGGCGATCCTCATCACCCGTGCGGCACCATCGCCTTCCGGGTGAGGCGCCGAGATGTGGTAGGCGTCCGCGCTCATGGCGTAGCCCACGACCTCGCCGTAGATCGGCGCGCCGCGCCGTTTGGCATGTTCCAGCTCTTCCATCACCACGATTCCCGCCCCCTCGCCCATCACGAAGCCATCGCGGTCGCGATCCCATGGCCTCGAGGCTTTTTCCGGCTCGTCGTTGCGGGTCGAGAGCGCCCGCATCGCCGAGAAACCGGCGACGGCGAGCGGGCTGATCACCGCCTCCGTGCCGCCCGCGATCATCGCGTCCGCGTCGTTGTGCTGGATGAAGCGAAAGGCGTCACCCACCGCATGGAGCCCGGTCGTGCAGGCGGTGCAGGGTGCCGTGTTCGGCCCCTTGGCTCCCCAGCGGATCGACACCAGCCCCGCCGCCATATTGACGATCAGGCCGGGGATGAAGAACGGCGAAACCCGGGCAGGACCCCGCTCTAGAAGCGTCCTATGGGTCGATTCGATCAGCGGCAGGCCGCCGATGCCGGACCCGATGTTGACTCCCACCCGCTCGGCGTTGCTTTCGTCGATCACCAGCCCGGAATCCTCGATCGCGAATTGCGACGCCGCGACCGCGTAATGGATGAAGGTGTCGCTCTTTTTGACCTCCTTCTTGTCGAAGTAGGCAAGCGGATCGAAATCCTTCACCTCACCGGCGATGCGCGAGGGGTATTCGGAGGTGTCGAACCGGGTGATCGGTCCGATGCCGCTCTTGCCCGCGAGCAGCGCCCCCCACGTTTCAGCGGTCCCGATCCCCAGCGGGGAGACGAGACCTACTCCGGTGACGACGACTCGGCGACGGTTCGGTAGGCTCAATCGAGTGGGCTCGTGAAGGGGAAGCAACCGTTGGAAGGCGAGCCCGTAAGCAGGCTCTAGGAAAGACTAATTCTTCGGCTCTCCAGCGTTCGCCTCGATGTAATCGACGGCCTGACGGACGGTGCTGATCTTCTCGGCGGACTCGTCGGGAATCTCGATACCGAACTCCTCTTCGAAGGCCATGACCAATTCGACGATGTCGAGGGAGTCCGCACCGAGGTCGTCGGTGAAGCTCGCTTCCAGCGTGACCTCTTCTTCGTCGACGCCGAGCTGTTCGACGATGATTCCCTTGACCTTTTCCATGACCGCCATGAGTGTTGCCTCCTGTAGAGCGGGAAAATAGACCTGCGTGACTGAAATCCTCGGCGCAGGTTTCTAACACAAACCTCTCGGCCCGTCCACGGCAAACCCCGCTCCGCGACCCGGGAGTGGGTGAAAAGACCGAGTGCCATCAACGATTTCAAGCAAACCGCTCAAATGTAGAGCCCCCCCGAGACGTTGATCGTTTCGCCGGTGATATACGCGGCGTCTTCGCTCGCGAGGAATGCCACGACCCCGGCGATGTCCTCGACATGTCCCAGCCGCTTGAGCGCGATCTGACTCGCCAACTCGGCGCGGTTCGCCTCCGGCAGAGCCTCGGTCATGGCGGTCTCGACGTAGCCCGGGGCGACGACGTTTACGGTCAGGTTGCGGCTCCCCAGCTCGCGCGCGAGCGACTTGGAAAAGCCGATCAGCCCCGCTTTGGACGCCGCGTAGTTCGCTTGGCCGGCGTTGCCCATCAGGCCGACGACCGAAGAGACCGAGATCACCCGGCCCCAGCGCTTCTTCATCATGCCGCGCACCAGCTCCTTGGTGAGCGCGAAGGCGCCGGTGAGGTTGGTGCGCAAGACCCGCTCCCAATCCTCCAAGCTCATGCGCAGCAGCAGGTTGTCGGCGGTGATGCCGGCGTTGTTGACCAGGATGTCGATACCGGCGAACTCCTCCGGTAGCGCCTTCAAACGCTCGGGGATCGACGCCGGCTCCGCCACGTCGAGCGGCAGCGCGTACGCGGCGCCGCCCGCCGCTTCGCTGCCGTCGATCGCCGCGACCAAAGCCGCGAGCTTCTCGGCGTTGCGTGCCGCGACGACGACTTTCGCCCCCTCGGCCGCCAAACGCTTGGCGATCGCCTCGCCGATCCCTTGCGAAGCCCCGGTGACCAGGGCGGTTTTGCCTGCCAGTCGGCCTTCCATGCGTGTTCTCCCTATCCGATCCGGCGATGTTCTTCGCCACGTTCCTGGTTGGGGCGGAGCTTGCCTCCGCCCGGGGGCAGGCAAGCTGCCCCCCTACGTCTCTTCCGCGCTCATCGCGAGCAGCTTTTCCAGCTGTGCGGGCTCCCCCGTCGAGCCGACCCGGATGCCATCGACGATCCGCCGGTTGAGCCCCGCGAGCACGGTGCCGGGGCCGACTTCGATGAATAGGCCGACGCCCATCCCCTCGGCCATGTAGCGGATCGATTCCACCCAGCGCACGCCGTTATCGATCTGACGGATCAGCGCGTCGCGCGCGGCGTCGCCGGTGGTGACCGGCGCGGCATCGACGTTGGTGATCACCGGCACGACCGGATCGCGCATCTCGGTCGCCGCCAGCAACTCGGCCATCCCTTCGCGCGCCGGCTTCATCAGCGGCGAATGAAACGGAGCCGAAACCGCGAGGATCGTCGCCTTCCGCGCACCGCGCGACTTCGCCAGCTCCACCGCGCGGTCGAGCGCCGTCTTGTGTCCGGCCAGCACGGTCTGCCCCGGTCCGTTCAAGTTCGCGACCGCGCAGACCTCGTCCGGATGTTCCGCCGTCGCATCGGCGGCAATCGCGGCGATCGCATCCAATTCCATGCCGATGATCGCGGCCATGCCGCCCACACCGACGGGCACGGCCTCTTGCATCAGCTCGCCGCGTCGCCGAACGAGGCGGAGCGCCGCGCCGAAATCGAGCGCGCCCGCGGCGACCAGCGCCGACCATTCGCCGAGCGAATGCCCGGCCAACGCGACCGGCGCAAACGGTGTTCCCGTCTCCAGCAGCGCGCGATGGATCGCGATCGAGGTGGCGAGCAAGGCCGGCTGCGTGTTGGCGGTCAGGTTCAGCTCTTCTTCCGGCCCTTCCCAGCAGAGCTTCGAGAGCGGCTCGCCCAGAGCCTCGTCGGCTTCGGCGAAGGCGTCGCGGGCGGCGGTCGAAAACTCGGCCCAGGCGCGCCCCATCCCTACCTTTTGCGCCCCTTGCCCGGGAAAGACCAAGGCATGGGTACGGGTCAGACCCGATGGAATCGATACGCTGCTCTTCAAGCGGGAATCTCCTCCGGCACCACCGGCCCGGCGAGCAGGCTCGCCTCCTCCCGGTGCAACTCGGCCAGCTTGTCGCTGATCTTTTCGTGAACGCACCCCTCGGCGAACTCGACCGCGCGGCGGATCGCGTTGCGGATCGCCCGCGGCGTCGAGCGGCCGTGGCCGATGAAACAGCCCCCTTCGACCCCGAGCAGAGGAGCCGCGCCGTATTCGGTGTAATCGGTGCGGGCGCGGAAACGGTCGATCGCGGGTTTCAAGATGGCGTAACCGAGCTGGGTTCTGCGGCTCTTGCCAATCTCTTCACCGAGCATCCGGCCAAGCAACTCGGCGAGCGCCTCGGCACTCTTCAAGACGACGTTGCCAACGAAACCGTCGCACACCACGACGTCGACGGTGCCTTGGAAGACGTCCCCCCCCTCGACGTTGCCGACGAAGTGGAGGCCCGTGCGCTTCAAGACCTTGAACACCTCGCGGGTCAGCTCGCTCCCCTTGTTGTCCTCTTCGCCGATCGACAGCAGACCAATGCGCGGATTTTCGGTGCCGATCACTTCTTGGGCGTAGAAATGCCCCATGACGGCGAATTCGCGAAGGTGGTTCGGTTTGCTATCGACATTGGCGCCGACGTCCAGCAGGACGGTTCGTCCGTTCGCACTCGGCACGACCGCGGCGAGAGCGGGACGATCGACTCCAACGGAGGTGCCGATCACGACTTTCGCCGCGATCATCGCGGCCCCCGTATGACCGGCGGTGACCATCCCCCGGGCGCGCCCTTCGTGGACCAATTCGGCGCACAGACGGACAGAGGAACGGCGTTTCTTGCGCAACGGGGCGGTCGCGGGATCGTCCATGCCGACGATCTCCTCGGCGTGGACCAGCTCGATCCGCCCCCGGGGATCGCCCAGACGAGAGATCTCGGCCGCCATCCGCTCCCGATCGCCGACCAGGAGAATCGACACGCCGTCTTCGACCGCGGCCAAGAATGCCCCCTCGACCGCGGCGCGCGGCGCGAAATCCCCACCCATGGCGTCGACGGCGATGCGCATCATGTTCAGATTGTGGCCTTAAGGAGGGGATCGATTCTAGCCCAGTAAGCCTAATCCCGAAAAATCCGACCCAAACACACCACGGGCCGAGAAGCGAGCCGGCCGGCGGCTCGCCCACGGGGAATCGGAAGGGCGGGAGCCCTTACGCCTTTTCGGCGACGTCGATTACTTGGCGATCGTGGTACATGCCACAGCTGCCACAGGCACGGTGCGGCAGCTTCGACTCGCCGCAGTTCGGGCAATTCGAGGTGGCGGGCCGGGGCAGGGCATCGTGCGCCCGGCGACGGTCACGGCGGGCTTTGGAATGGCGGCGCTTGGGATTAGGCATCGTCGATCAACCTCGAAAGTCTCGCGGAATCTGCGATTCCGGTCTTGTCAGTAACTCTCTTCTGTTTCAGCTTGGCTTCAAGTCTTCCGGTCCTAAACGTCGACCGGAGTCCCGGAATCTACACGGCTTTCTCGTTTTACGCGACCTACGACCCGCCTTCGGCCTTGCCGAGCTTCTCGCGCAGAGCCGAGAGGCCCGACCAGCGAGGGTCCACGACCTCCCGGTTACAGCCGCACTCGCCCGCGTTCAAGTCCGCGCCGCAGGTCGGGCACAACCCCCGACAGTCCTCGCGGCAGAGCGGTTTCATCGGGATGTTCAATTGGACCTGCTCGACGACGACCGGCTCCGTCCGGAACTTGTCCCCCTCGACCTGCCAGACCCCGAGATCGCGCGCCCCCAGCTCCTGCTCTTCGTCCTCGACCAGCTCTTTGCCCTGGAGCACCAGAAGCTCGATCTCGGGCTCCATCCGCTCCACGAAATGCGTCAAGCAGCGGGTGCAAGAGAGCGTCTGCTCGTACGAAAGGTCCTCGGTGAGCAAGAACCCCGGCTCGGCGAAAACCATCCGACCCGAGCACTCTACGGGGCTCAATTCCACGAGATCCGGACTTTCCAAATCCCCGGGCGCAACCACCACCGTCTCTTTCCACGCGAGGGGCTCCTCGCGAACCTGTTCCAGCCAAATCTGCATCGGTGCCCCTTAAAAATACGCGCGGCGCGACCACCAAGGCTACGGGAAGGGGAGGGCGGTTGTCAATTCTGGGGCGCCGCGACGCCAGGGCCTCGTCAAAGTCCGCGTTGCGGGGCCAGGTGGGGTGCAGATGTGGGTCAGCTCGCCGCCTCTCCATGCCAGGCTGTCGCGGGCGACGCGTCCACTCGCGAATTCGCTCGCACCTTCCGGGAATCTGCCGATGCT